>PMHP01000216.1 GCA_003158195.1 Vulcanimicrobiota bacterium
AGGAAGTTCAGCGCGCAGGGCCGTGGCAAGTGCGTCGAGCCGCGCGCGCGTCATCTCGTCGCGTAAGTAGATTCGCGCGCTCTCGACGAGCGGCTGGGCCGCGTTGCCCGAGCCGTGTACCTGCTCGAATGTCCCCTGACTTGGAATGAGCAGCGAGAGAAAGCCCGGCGGCCACGCTTCAAGTGTATCGATCGCCGTTTGCTTCACAGCGACGAGATCACTCGCGATCGTTTCGCGCCCGCGAACCACTGACACACGCGCGACATGCAACACGTACGGAGTGACGGCCGTGGGGTCCACAAAAACGGTGCCGCGCAGTGCATCAGCGGCACAGTGCTGCTCGAGGAGCACACGAAGGCGCTCGAAGACACATTCCCCTGGCCGCAGGAAGACGAGCCCCGATCCGGCATCCGGCCGGCGAAGGCTGAAGCGAGTACGCGACGCTTCCCCGTAGCGTTCGAGCGCAGCGCGAAGCTGTTCGAGGGCGAACGGGACTTCTTCCGCGAAACGAAAGCCATCGTCATAGTCGCCGTCGGCCTTGAGGCCAAGCAGCGGCAACGCCCCTCGCACGATCGCCTCGACAGACCCCGGCAGGAGGCGCGTAAGTCGTGTGCGCTCCAGCACTTCCCGTAACCGCGGTAGTTCTGCCGCGACATCTCCTATGCCGTAGCGCTCACGGTCGGCGTCGGCGATCGCTCGTACGCGCTCCAGCGTTACGCGCTCGGCGATAGCGTTTGCAGCGGTCAGCGCGGCCGACTCGCCCGTCATCTCTTCGAAAAAGCGTGCGAGCGAAACGTCCTCGAACAGGCGCCCAATCACGTCGAAGACCTTGTCGGAGCCCAGATCCGTGCGGATCGTCTCGAGTTTCGCGAGCAGCGTCGCCATCACGCGGCCCTCACGCGTGTTCGCTGCGATCATGTTGATGATCACGACCGGATCGTGTCGCTGGCCGAAGCGATGCACGCGTCCCATGCGCTGCTCGAGTCGCGCAGGATTCCATGGAATGTCGTAGTTAACCATCCGCCAACAGAATTGCATATTTAAGCCTTCACCCGCGGCGTCGGTCGCTACGAGGATGCTTGCCCCACCGTGTTCGGCCGACTTTCGGAAAAAGTCGACTTGATCGTCACGCTCTCTAAACGGCATCCCGCCATGGATGTGAGCGACACGCCCGGCGAATCCAATCTGCTCCAGTTCCGCGAAGAGAAAGTCAAGTGTATCGCGGTGTTCCGTAAAGATCAGTAGCTTTTCTACCTCGCCACCATCTTCTTTGAGGAACTCTCGCAGACGCCGAAATTTGGAACCCGGGCCAGCCGCGATCACGGACTGCGTCATCGCTAACAAACCACGAAGTTGGTCGCGCTCAAGTTCCAAATCGGCGAGCTTTCCGGCAACGACAGCCGTGACCGCATCGTCATCCGCGATTTCGTTCTCCTCACGTCCATCGCGCGCGTCTTCTTCATCGGCTGTTCGATCGTCGAACAGATCAACAACACTAAAATTTGAACGACGCGCTTTGCCGGCTAGGTCTTCGACTTTTAGCGTCCCGGCGTTCACTGAGTCGATCGCATCGTCGACCTTCGCTAGACGTCGTACAAACGAGCGCAGTAGCGCCGTTGTCGAACTCGCGAGGCGACGTTGAAACACACTTTTTGCTAGGCGTGCAGCGGATCGATTCACTTGCGAAGCGCGATTGTAGTAGTCATCGATATAGCGGGACGTCTCATCGTAAAGCTGTTCTTCGCTTGGCTCGCCCTGAGTCAGCGAGAAGCTGAGCGTTACCGAGTCGCGTTTCGAATAGATCGGACGGCCGTTGTACCCGACCATCTCTTCCTTCGTGCGGCGCAGAAAACGCCGCGTTCGCGCTTCGCGCGGAAAGTGCGCGAACGCTTCCCGAGTCGCCAGTGCCTCGGGCTCGAGGAGCCGCCACAGAAAGAAGTACGGCATCTCCTTTCCCATGTGCGGGGTTGCCGTAAGCAGCAAAAGATGTTGCGTGCTCCAGCGCAGTAACCAGCGCGGCTCTTCAACGTCCACGCCGGCGATCGCCTCTGCCAAGCGATAGCGATCCGTCTTCACGACGGAGAAGTCCGGAAGTTGATTCGCCGAGAGCTTGTGCGCCTCGTCGAAGATTACGAGATCGTAAGGTTCGACCGTTAGATCCTGCAGCCGCGCGAATGCCCGGTCACCCGCCAAGGTATCGACGCTGATGATGAGACGATCTGACGCGGCGCCGATAAACGGATTGCGCGAGCGTGCCTCCGCTCCGCTTACGATTGAGAACTCAAGACCGAAGAGCGTGCGCAGTTCGCGCTCCCAGTTTCCGACAAGTCCGGCGGGCGGTACGATTAAAATGCGTCGGATCCGGCGGCGGGCCAACATTTCGCGAATGTACAATCCGGACATAATTGTCTTGCCCGCGCCCGCGTCGTCGGCTAAGAGAAAGCGGAGTCGCGCCTGCGGAAGCATGTGCTCGTAGACTGCGAGATATTGATGCGGCAACGGTTCAATAAGGCTCGTTTCCGTGGCAAATGTGCCGTTGGACTGGAAGCCATACGATAGACGTTCCGACTCCACGAGCAGACGCGCCGCCTCTGCATTTCCCAGGAAATCAATCGTCGCGGGTGAGGGACGCTGAAACTCCGCCTCAGGCTGCATCTGTGTACAGCTCTAGTGATCGGCGTAATCTGCCGCATCGCGAACACAAGTCGGTTGTTGGCGCCACCTTAACCTGCACCCAAGAGCCGCTGTATTTCGGCCTCCGCAGCCACGCGTCCGCCCCACCCAAGCAGTCGAGGAACAAGCGTGCGGGCTAGACGCAACGCCTGATGCAATCGACCGCGATCGGGTGGTTGCGACTCTGCCGCGTCGTCCAAATCATCGGCCACCTGATTGAGCAGCGTTTCATCGCCGTTCGAAGCCATGCTAGCCCCTTCACGCAGCAATACTGCCAGCTTCCGGGCGTCTGTCTCGCTCACGGTCGTACTATTTCGTTGCGTCGCGTTGACCGAGACCGATCCCGCTGACGTGCCAACGGGGCCGGCGATATTCCCCACGCTACCGTAAAAGTTGATCGTCGCCGTGTGCTGGCGGGCAAGGTCCTTCTCCTGAGTCGAGAAGCTCACGCCTTCGCCATGTATGCCAGTCCGGTCGAGCTCGAGGGCCCAATCTAAAATTCTTGTTCGAACCACGTCGAGAATACCCGTAAGCGCTGTGCGATTGAACTGACTCCTCGCCTCGGCCTCGATTCCCCACTGAAACAACTGCGCTTGTATGCCCGGCGGAAGTGTCAGGTACAAGAAAGCATCAGGTTGTCGCGCGAGCTCCTCAACCTCACGGATTGAACTTGTAATCGGGCGCGTTCCGGAGAAGATTTCGGACATTTCATCACTCTCGAACATCACCGGTTGCCATCCGTGAACCATGTTGAAGTAAACCAGACGTTGCGGCACGCACCGATAGTCCGGAAGATTCCCACCATATCCGTTCAATTCCGAATCGACCCAGGCCACCGTACCCGAGAGGTCCAGTTTCGTCGCTGCAACTTTCACGCGACGCAGTAAGTCCGCAATCGGCACGGCCGAGTCACACGCCAGCGCCTGCAGTTCCTCGACGATCGATGCCATTATATTGAGTACGTTCCGTCCCGTATCAGCAGTTTTCTTGGTTGTCGCCGTAATCGCTCGCGGCACCTCGGTCGCTGATCATTCTGGATTACGCCGTGAACCGGGGCGTGATGCCTGCCGAGCCCTAGAAGCTCGCAGCTGGATGCGCTGCAATTCCTTATTCAATAGTCGATTGAGAACGGCGCCACAGCTCTCTCCCGTAAGTGCGCTGATCTCGATAAGAGCGTCTAGCGTTACCGGTAACACCCGATGGCGGNNGATGGCGGATTTGTACGCCTTTTCGATGCGGCGGTAAGGCGGGCCGCCCGCGGACAAAACTTGGCTTAGCCATCCTATTTATTGAGCCCATTATATTGACCGTTCCTGCGCCGCTTGCTATAATAGTGGCACTATACACGGCGAGGTCGACGATGCGCTAACACCGTCGACCTCTTGCACCAAGCCTATCAAGGAGGCTCAATGCACACACCAGCTTCGGCGGAAGCGCCGACGGCGCCCGCTTTCCATGCGATAACCACCCAGGTTGACGTTTCGCTGGTCGTCACTGTTCGAGAAGCAACCCAACTGCTTCGCATCGGCAGAACGACGCTCTACAAGCTCATGGGCGAGCGCGATGTCACGACCGTGAAGATCGGTGGCGCTAGTCGCATCCTTCGTTCGAGCATTGATGACTACGTCAAGCGAGCGGCGATCTGATCGTGGCCGCTCGTACGAAGCGAGGCCACGGCACTATCCGATTCGACAAGAAGGCGAATGCGTTTGTTGGACGGCTCAGCGTACTGGACGACGGTAACCGCTTGNNCAGCACATTCACCGAGTGTGCCAATGCTCTCCGACGCTTGCAACACAAAATCGAAAGCGGCGAAGCCGTTGCGGCGCGCGACCCTGAAACGGTTGCAGCCTACCTCGCGAATTGGCTGGACGTCTCGAACCTTGCATCATCGACGCTTACGCGGTACCGTTCCCTCGCAACCAAAGTAGCCGGGCAAAGATGGTTCGCCGACCTCAGAATGCACGAAATCACTCCGGTCCATGTACTCAAGCTCTACAAGGCATTATCGACGGAATCAGAGNNAAGAAAGTGCACGTCCTGCTTCATTCCGCATTTGAAGATGCACGCCACCTACGCCGGATCGGCGCCAACCCATGCGACATTCCGAAGAAGCAAAAGCCGAAATATGCGCGTCCCGACGTGCGTCCATTCGATGAGAAACAAGAAGCCGCATTCGTCGCAGCGGCAATCGGTGACGACAACGAGGCCATGTATCTTCTCGCCCT
>PMHP01000210.1 GCA_003158195.1 Vulcanimicrobiota bacterium
CGGAAGTCGCGCTTGCGGACGCGGCGGTCGCGGAAGGCGTAGTGCAGCGAGTGCAGGAGCGCTTCGTTTGCGACCCGGTAGTTGCGTCGCCGTGCCGCGCGGAAGCCCTTGACGAGCTTCATGATCTTGCGGCGGCCTTTTTTCTTTGAAAGTCCGCGTTTGATGCGTGCCATTCGAGTTTACGCTCCTACAGCAAATACGGGATCTGCGGCGCAAAGCGCTTCAAATCACCGGCGAACACGGGCTGGTCTTTGCGGAAATTCCGCTTGCGCTTGCGCGTCTTCTTGCTGAGGATGTGGCCGCAACCGCTGAACTGATGGCGGTGCGTCACTTTACCGTTCGCGCTGACCTTTACACGCTTTGCGGTTCCTCGATGGGTTCTGATCTTAGGCACTGGAGATGACTCCTTCGGTTGCACCGTTCTGTGCTGCGGTGTCGGCTTTCTTTTCCTCGCGTTCGGCTTTGGCGTCGATTGCGGCGGAAGCGGCGGCCGTAGCGGCGGCATCGTGGTGCGGTTGGGTGAATTTCGGCGGCCCGGTCGGAACCGCGCGCGGCGCCAAAATCATGAACATATTTTTGCCTTCGAGCTTCGCGTCGCGCTCGACCGTCGCGATCGGCGTCATNNTCGATTTTCGGGCGAAGCTTAACTTCTTTAAGTTCCCAGTTCTTCTGTTTTTTCCGGGCGTCTTTGTCTTTTTTCGACTGCTCGTACTTGAGGCGGCCGTAATCGCTGATCCGGCAGACCGGCGGCACCGCGGTCGGGGAGACCTCGATCAGGTCGAGACCCTTCTGGCGGGCGAGGGCGAGGGCGTTTTCGGTCGGCATGACGCCGAGCTGGGTGCCTTCGTCGTCGATGACGCGGACTTGGCGGATTCGGATTTGATCGTTGACGCGCAGCGGTCGTGCTATGGCAAGGCTCTCCTCGGCAAAAAAAAGTGGCGATGCCAAAGCACCCCACGCGGCGGAAACCTACCGTCGGTTCCCAACGTGCTGGACCGGATCGCCCGCAGGCATCCGGTGAGGGCGCTCGCGCGACCCTGCTTCGGCCCGCGTATCGTACCAGGACCCGGCCGTGGCGTCAATGCGGGCGGGCGGCCGGCCGGGGCGGCCGGCGGGGCTGGACCACCCCGACCCTGGCCGGGAACTCGACGAGCGTGCGCCGGTCGTGCGGGATCACGATCTCGGTTTCGGTGACTTCGGGATCGTTATCGTCGCAATTCAACTAGCGCGATGAATTAACCGCCGGTCAGGGGGCGAAAACTTTTCCTCGGCTGGCCCGTGAGTGCGACGACTTCTGCCTGCCATCGAAAGGAGCGCGTGAAGGCTCAGTTGACCACGACGTGCATCGGCGCGGATCGAAGCTCAACGAGCCTACAATGGCCTTTTGTACCGAGACCCACTTTCCCACGTACCTGAAGTTCGTACGCACCCACATACTTGCGATCAAAGTCGGTTTCGAGTACACCAGCATAGTTGCAATTAAACTCAATGCCATCGGGCGGCGTCCCTTCGATCAACATCGGAGCACCAGGCTGTAACGTGTATACGACCGATCGAAACACGATCTCGGGAAAATGGTCCCACGTGACATCTTTCCCGTTCTGTTCGAGCCAGAAGATCACATCCGTCAGGGAAGTGCAGATAGAGAGCGGAGACGACCCGGCGTTACGAACCGCGTACCAGTAAACATTTTGACTCGGATCCCGGCTCATGGTATCAGGCCCTTGAATTGCAAGAGACAGGCCCGCGTTCAAGGCACCCCCGTGGTAAAGGCCGATATAGCAGGTTTATCAGAACCAAGAGAAAGCATCGGAGGCAAAGCGGCCATCGTAAAGGCAGCCGCGAACGCGAGGAAACGGGATGTTCTTAGCAATTTGGTAACCCCTGTGGTGCGGGAGATTCCGCGCTGTCTGGGTAGGTTCCGATCCATACCGAGTTCTGCTCCGGGTCGTAATCAATTTGCATTCACCGGCCCGCCATAGCCGCTGTTATCCCTTTGCCTTTGTCGAGGCGCTGTTCGCGAAAGTTCGCAGCAGCGCCGCCGAGCCGAGGAAGTTCGTCAATGCAGACGGTTGCGCACCTGTAACGGAACGGGCGCCGCCCGGCTCGGGGCGACGCCGGCCGCCGTGTGTTGGGCCTCGGGCACGCGGGCGGCGCTGGCCGCCTCGAACATTGTCGCGCGGCCGTTCGGGGCGAGATAGACGCGGTCCGCGCCGTAGTCGAGGTAGAGGGTGAAGAGTTTGAGGATGTCGGCGCCGATCAGGCCGTCCTCGTTGTCGAAGCCGAGAGCGTTTGCCGAGACGGCCTCGACGCCGAGTTCATCGTCGAAGCTCCACGTGCCGAGCGCAATTTTCCGCGAGGGAATCTTGCGGTACGACATCGGGCCGCCGATGCCGCTGCCGTAAAGGACCGCTCCGTCGCCCGGCGTTTCGAACGATTCGGGATGCGCGCGTGCAAAACGCTGGAAGACGACGTATGAAAATGCGGCGCCCGTATCGAGGATGAAGTCGTCGCCGCCCGCGTCTCCGACGACCGCGTGCGCGACCGGCATCCCCGAATTGAGCCGCACGTCGAGCGGTGTCGCGCTCGCCGGCGCGGAGAGCGATCCGGGCCGAATCGCGTCGAGCGTGCCGTCCGCGTAATCGATCTTCAGCGCGACCGCATCGATGAAGTCGAAGCCGAGCAGACCGACGACGCGCGTGTCGTGCGATTCCTTCGAAACGAATGGAGCCGTGTGGAGCACGACGTCGTGCATTGCGAGGTTGCCGATCGAAATCGACGGCGCGACGACGCGGCCGGTGACGAACGTGCCCGCGACCGTTTGCGTCGTGCGACCGTAGGCCGCCAGGTGAAGGTCGCGCGCAACATTTTCGTCGATCGTCATCGTCGAAGCGCCGGTGTCGAGNNCACGTCGACGCCGGCCGGGAACTCGACGAGCGTTCGCCGGTCGTGCGGGATCGCGATCTCGGTTTCGGTGACTTCGGGATCGTCATCGTCGCGAATCAACCGGTAGTCGAAGTCATTGTCGGGCCGATCGTCCCCGCCGTCGTAGCGCCAGAAGCGGGTTCGACCGCGGGCGTCGGTGCGGAAATCCTCGTACGTGGTGTGAATCGTTCGGCCCGCGACCGTTCGCTCGGACCGCATGAGGTAATACGTCTTGGGATCGTAGTAGAAGCGCGCGACGTGACCGCTCGCGTACGTCGTCGTTAGCTCCCATGCATCGACCGGCTCGCGAACGCGCGCCACCGTTTGCGCGGTGACGCGTTCCGTTTGCGACGGTTCGGGCCGGTCGAGGACCGTTTCACCGTTTTCGTTCTGATGCCAGCGCTGTCCGTGCCAGGTTCCGTGCGAGGTGCGAAACGGTCCGGCCGTCGTATCGATCTCGACGTCGTCGCCGCGGCGGAGCATCTCGAGCGAGCCGTCGAGCCCCGCCTGATGGACCGACCAGATCTCGCGTTCGGTCTCGGGCCGGCGATCGGTGTCCTCGGCGGCCTTGGAGCGCGCGACGAGCTCCTCGACCGTCGGCGCCGCGCTTGAAACCGGCGCGGGCTCCTGCGCCGGCGCGGGCCCAAGCGGCGCGGCGACGGCCGCGAGCGCGAAGGCGATCGGCGCGAGCGCGTGGAGCGTAAGGCTCACGTCGCGGGGACGAGCTCCGTCGGAATCACGAGCTGCGGCCGGCCGCCGAAGTGCGGCTTGCCGTTGGGCGTCGCGCTGTGCATGTTCGCGATCAGTTCGATTGCCTTACGCATCTGCGGGTCGGTGCCGTTTCGTTCGTCGTGCGGCGCGATGTCGATGTCGAAATCGGGGTCCGTGCCGTAGTTCTCGACGCGGAAGCCGACGTCGACGAACCAGAATGAGAACTCCGGTTGGGTCGTGATCGTTCCATCGACCAGGCGGTGATACGGATTGATTCCGACCACCCCGCCCCAGGTGCGTTTGCCGACCAGCGGCCCGAGCTTGTAGAGCTTGAAGACGTGGCTGAAAATGTCGCCGTCGGAGCCCGCGAACTGATTGGTGAGGGCGACGATCGGGCCGCCGACCGATTCGGGCGGATACGGAACGGGCGGTCCGTAGCGCGAGATGTCGTAGCCGACGCGTTTGCGCGCGAGCTTTTCGATCAGCAGCGGCGAGACGTGGCCGCCACGGTTGTAGCGGACATCGACGATCAGCGCGTCGCGATTGAACTCGGAGAGATAACCCCGGTGAAACTCAGAAAAACCCCACGGGCCCATGTCGGGGATGTGCAGATAGCCGACGCGGCCGCCGGTCTGCTCGTGGACGTAGCTGCGATTCGCTTCGACCCAGGCACGATAGCGCAGCATCCGGTCGTTCTTGAGCGCGTGCACGACGACCCGGCGTGGCTTCTTACCGTTACCGATCGAGAGCGAGACCTCGCGCCCGGCCGCGTTGACGAGCAACTCTTCGGGCGTAACGTTCGGCCCGAGTGCACGGCCGCCGATGGCGAGCAGAAGATCCCCCGCGTGAACCGCAAGACCTGGCTCGGCGAGGGGAGAGTCGATCTCGCGATTCCACGAGTCGCCGCGGTAGATCTTCGCGATCTCGTACGCGTTCTCGCGCTCGTTCCAAACCAAGTCTGCGCCGAGAAAACCGCGCCGGTACTGCGGCGGGACGCGGTGATCGCCGCCGATCTCGTAGGCGTGCGAGGTTCCGAGTTCTCCGAGCATCTCCCACAGGACGTCGGAGAGTTCGGAGCGCGTGCGCACGAGCGGTAAGAGTTTCGCGTAGCGAGCGTGCACGAGATTCCAATCGACGCCCGACATCGACTCGTCCCAAAACTGCTCGGTCTGCATGCGCCAGGCTTCGTCGTACATCTGCGCCCACTCGTCGCGCGGCTCGACGAGCACGCTCGCGCGCGAGAGATCGAGCCAGCCCGTCCGCCGGCCCGCATCGGCCTGCATTTTCGGATCCTCTTGACCCTCTTCGGGCAGCTCGCCGAGCGCGTCGATCGCGCGCATCCGCTCGTGCGAGCCATAGACGAGGGTTCGATGATCGTTTCCGATGCGGATGTCGCCTACGTCGTGAGCGAGCGGCGCGGCGCGCTGCTGGTCGAAATCGTAGGCGAGCAACGTCCCGGTGTCCTGGTCGTCGTCCCACGTTGCGCCTTCGGGCTTGATACCGCGCAACGCGAACTGCGTGAAGAGCGCGCGGCCGCGCGCGGCCACGACCTGNNTCGAAGTCGATCTCGATGCGCTGCGGTTTACCGTCTTTGCGGCGTTCGTCTTCCTCGCGCTCCGCATCGTGTTTGTCTTTGTGCAACGGCGCGGGTTTTGGGGTGAACGGGTTGGGGATGTCCTCGCGCAACGTCACGAGGAACGGCCGCGACGCTTGCGGGAAGCTCAAATCGAATTGCAGCGCGTCGTACACCGGGTTGAAGTCGCGCGTCGAGATGAAGTAGAGGTATTTGCCCTCGGGATCCCAAGCGGGCCCGCGATCGACGCGCAGCAGCGGCGTCACGTCGTGGACCGCACCGGATTTGACTTTTGCGATCCGGACGATGGCCGTGTCGGGATTGGGCGTGGTCGCGGCGTCGGGCCCGATCGCCGTCGAATACGCAAGCCAGCGGCCGTCCGGGGAAAACGCCAGATCGCGCACGTGCGAGCCGGGACTCCGGTCGATGACCCGCACGCGCTCGGCGCCCAGTTCGACGATCAAGAGCTCGTGGCGGTGGTTTGCGATTGCGACGACGTCGGCGACCGGGGACGCCGCGAGCTCGACGACGCGTCCGACGTCTTTTTGCAGCATGACGGCCGGCGCGTCACCGAACGCTTCGCGGATCTCGAGGTGCTCCGTGCCGCCTTCGTCGCTGATGCACACGAAGCGGCGGCCGTCGTGAAGCCACTCGGCGAGCCGGTACCGGACGCGGCTGGACTCACCGTGTGCGACCGCGGCCTCTTCCCAAAGCGGCATCGTGAAGGCGCGCCCGCGCGAGACCAGCGCCAGCGCCGTCCCATCCGGGCTCGGGGCGAAGTGCTCGAGGCTCTCGCTGATTTCAATGAAGCGTCGCGCGGTTTGGGGCTCGCTCGACGGGGTTTCGACCTCGACCCGCAGGATGCGATCGGTCGCGCAATCCAACGTGAAGAGCGCTGCGCCCGCCGTGTACGCGATCGTCGTTCCGTCCGTCGAGGGGAAGCGCACGAAGTATTCGGTTTCATGCGTGTGCCGGCGCAGGTCGCTGCCGTCGGCGAGGACCGAGTAGATGTTGCCGACGCCCTCATGATCGGAGAGGAAGTAGATGCGCTCGCCGGCCCACATCGGCCAGACGAGATTGCCCGGGAGCGAGATCAAGCGCACGAAGATTCCGTCGCCGGCGCGATCGACCCAGATATCGCCCGCGGTACCGCCGCGGTACCGTTTCCAGCGCGCCGGATCGTCGGCGTTGCGGCCGATGACGAAGCGGCCGTCGGGATGCTGCGCGATCGAGCGCGCGTGGCCGAGCCCAAGCGGTTCGGCCCAGCCGCCGCCTGCCGGCACGCGATACGCGCGCGCTTCGCGCGCGAACGGCGCGTCGGCGTCGGAGCAGAAGAGGATGGCGCTTCCGTCGGGCGTCCAGCCGGAGACGGTGCAGGTTTCGGCGCCCAAGAACGTCAGCCGTCGCGCGATCCCGCCGACGGTCGGCATGACGTAAACTTCGGGGTTCCCCTCTTCGCGCGCGACGAAGGCGATCGTCTCCCCGTCGGGTGACAAACGCGGCATCGTTACTTCGCCGGTGCTCGCGGTCAACCGCCGGGCGACGCCGCCGCTGCGCGGCACCGACCACAGATCATCTTCGCAGACGAAGACAATCGCGTCGTTTCGGATCGTCGCGAACCGATAGTACCCGAGCTGGCTCATCCCGGGTGATTTAGACGTCGCCCATAGGCCTTACTTTAAAAGGCTCGGCACGTCGCGACCGCCCCCGGTTCGCCGGGGCAGAGCGAGCAGGCGCGGCGAAACGCCGGGTGTGTCGGCCTTTCGCGAGCACTTCCTGGATAAGTACTTCGGCTACCGCCGCCGCTACGTCGAAGCCGTCGCCGCGATTGCCCCCGAGCGCCGCGGGCTCGCCGTGGCCTCCGAGATCGCGCGCCTCGCCTTCTCAGTCTTCGCCAACGCGCTGTGCGCGACGATCCTGTGGGCGTTGTTCGCAGGCTCGCTCGCCCGACCGGCCGGAAGTTCTGTCTGGCCGCTGGTCTTCGGGCTACTCGCCGCGCTGCCGACGTTCTTCGGCGTGCTCTCCATTCGAGCAATCGTAACGGCGCTTTCCGACCGTGGCACGGTTCAGGGCGATGCAGAAACCCAAAGCGAGTACGATGGCTGAAGCCTACTCGTGATGATGGAGCACTGGCTGAAGTGGGCAGGTCCAGCCCAAGAGGTAGGCATCTTCAACCGGCGCGATTTCGTGGAAATGGGCGGTGAGGCGGAGGCGGACTTTGCCGTGAATCTGCTCCGGCGAATGGAAGCCGAGTGCGCATCGAGCAAACCCGGAGTACGGGCGCTAAGTTAGCCTGCGGTCTCGCGGTGACGCCGCGCGTACGCGGAAAGCGCGCCGTCGAGAGCGAGGCGCTGCGGCAGCGGCAAACGCGCCATCCGTCGTCTCAGCACTGGCAGCGTCGTGGAACTGACCACGCGTGCCTCGCGCGGCGTATCCCAGAGAAGCGAGGCGACGAGCGACCCGATTTCGGCGGTCGCGCTATCGGTTTTTTTTTGGATGGCGGATTCTATCTCGATGCGAAGCCGTGCGAGAAAAGCTTCAAAATCTGACCCGTCGAGATCGTGTTGAAGCAGAGCGTTTCCCGTGAACTCGCGCTCGCGCAGGTAGGCGAGCGCTTCGTAAGCGAGCGGAACGCGTTTGTGTTCGGCGTCGGCGAACATCTCGGCAAGCGGCATGCGACGCTCGAGAAAGTAGAGATCGAGGGCATCCTTGATCTCGAACCGATCTTCGACGGCGCTGACCTTGTTCGCGCCGATCTCTCGCAACGAGTGGGCCCAAACGCCGAGTTGCGATGGAGCGACCGGGTCGATGCGCGGATTGTCCGGCGCCACGTCGATTTGGATGCCGACGGATCCGTCGGACGCCGTCGCTCGCACGAAGCCCTCGGAACGGAGCTGTTCGTCGACGGCGAATCCCTCGGCGCGTAAAAGATTTAAAAAGTCGCGCCCCAGTTCGCCGGCTTTCGGTCTTGCCGTGAAAAGATCGAGATCGTCGGAGAACCGGTGGTGAAGGTACAGGCGGGCAAGGGCCGTGCCCCCGGTCAAGACGAGAGCGTCGCCGTAGGTCGCGGCCAAGCGCAGGATGCGATCCTGCAGCGGATAGAGGGTTCGCTCATACCACGCCCGCTCGTCCGGGCTTGCGGTGCGAAAAGCAAAGGCCATCGCGCCCATTCTATCAGAAGATAGGTCGTCTATGACCGAGGCCGATGAGCGGATTCTCGCAGACTTCGACCGCAAGCTACCGCGCGGGTTGGCGCGCGCGATTTCGCGCGCGGAGTCAGGCGCGGGCGCGGAGCTGATGCACGCGGTGTTCGGGCGGACGGGACGTGCGATGACGGTCGGGCTTACGGGGCCGCCGGGGGTCGGTAAGTCGACCTTGTGCTCGGAGCTGGTCGGGGTGGCGCGGCGCGACGGGAAGACGGTCGGTGTGATTTCCGTCGATCCGAGTTCGCCGTTTTCGCACGGGGCGATTCTCGGCGACCGGATCCGTTTAACCGAGCATTTCACGGATCCGGACGTATTCATCCGTTCGATGGCGAGCCGCGGGCATCTGGGCGGGCTCGCGGGGGCGACCGGCGATGCGGTTGCGTTCATGGATGCGTTCGGCATGGACGTCGTCATCGTCGAGACGGTTGGGGTCGGGCAATCGGAAATCGAGATCGCGGAACTCGCCGATACGACGCTCGTCGCGTTGCAACCGGGAAGCGGCGATTCGGTGCAACTGCTCAAAGCCGGCATCCTCGAAGTCGCCGATATCTTCGTCGTCAACAAAGCCGACCATCCGATGGCGCTGCAACTGCAGCGCGAGATCCACAGCATGATGGAGATGCTCGATTTCAGCGGGTGGGTTCCCGAGCTCGTTGCGACGCGCGCGCGTGACGGCATCGGTATCGACGAACTGTGGGCGGCGATCGGGCGCCATGCCGAATACTTGCGCGTAAGCGGCGAACTCGAGGCCAAGCGCAAGACCGCGTTCGCGCATCGCGTTCGTGCGCTCGTCATCGGCGACCTCGAGCGGCGGGTCGATGCCCGCATCGCGGACCGAATCGGCCGCACGAACGGTTCCGCCGAAGACCCCTATGGGGCGGCGCGCGAGATCCTCGCCGATGTCGAAACGGCTTTGCCCGAGAGCCAAACCCGGCCGGCCACCCGGCGCACGACCCGCGCCAGCGTCAAAGGACTTTGACACGCTCCCCAGCCTGAAGGCCCAGGATTCTCCATTGCATCGCGCTTAGGCGACACGGTGGGCTTCCTGCTTCCCAGACGCGGCCAACGCCGCATCTCCACAGGCGATCCGGGCCTGCCCGGCCCTTGCGAGAATGTTCCTCGCCGCGTTCGTGTCGGCGTTGGCCGCATGATGGCACGCGATGCAGCGGAAGCGCGCTTGCGTNNGCGTGCCCGCAAGCGGCGCAGGTGCGGCTCGTGTCGCGCGGATCGACGAGCACGAGCGCTCCACCCGCCCACGCGAGCTTGTACGTAAGTTGGCGGCGAAACTCGCCGCAACCCTGGTCGAGGATGCGCCGATTGAGACCGCTCTTGGCGTGGACGTTTGTTCCGGGATTCTCGCGAGTCCCTTTCGCACTCGCGGTCATATTAACGACGCGAAGGTCTTCCATCACGACAAGCGCGTGGTTCTTGCTGATCGTCGTGCTGGCTTTGTGGAGCAGGTCGCTGCGGAGGCTTGCGATCTTGCGGTGGAGGCGCGCCACCTTCGCTTTGGCTTTGCGCCAATTCGCGGAGAACTTTTTCTTACGCGCGACGCGGCGCTGGAAGAATGCGAGTCGCTGCTCGTACTCCTTGAACGCGTTGGGGCTATCGAGGAACGTGCCGTCCGAAAGCGCGGCGAAGCGCGCCACTCCGAGGTCGATCCGACCGCCGACGCGGACGCGTGAACGGGTTCGGCGACTTCCCGCTCGGTTTGAATGCTCACGTACCAATGAGTTCCGTTGCAGGAAACCGTGACGTTCTTGGGCATGCCCTCGATTTCGCGGCTCCTGCGAAAACCGATCCAGCCGACCTTAGGCACATAGACCGCTGAGCTGTCCACCTTGAAGCCCTGCGGGAAGCGGATACCCTGCGGGCGATGCCGCTTCTTGAAGCGTGGAAATCTCACCGCGAGGTTGGGATCGAAGGCGTGCTGGTACGCTGTCGCAAGGTCCCGAAGCGTCTGCTGCAACGGTTGCGAGTGGACCTCGCGCAGGNNTTCAGCGCCAGGACCTCGTTCCAGACGAAGCGGGAGGACCCGATGAAGCGGCGCAAGAGCGCGGCCTCCGCTGCGGTCGGCTTGAGCCGAAAACGATAACCCTGACGACGCGTCACGGTGTCCACGTTCATATCTTCTCACGCCACTGCGCTATACGCATGGCACAGTGGGGTAGGCGCTGCGCGCCTAGCGTCTTATTTCCCCGGCCTGACACCGGGCTTTACGGCACCCGTGATAAGCCTACAGTCGAGTATTCTTGAAACGATCGTTTCACAAATAAGTGCGCCAGGACCGGCATGAAAACGAAACTAGTCTTGCGTAGTGCGGCGTTCTAGGAGATACCATGATCGCCGCGCCGGAACGCCTCGACCTGCCGTACACCGACGATATCGCCCGCTCCACGCGACATTTGTACGAGCGTGTGTCCAGAACTGTCACGAGCGCCGAATGGGAACTGTACGCGCCGTACGTCGCGCGCATCGAGGCGCTCAAGCGCGAGCGCAATGCGGTCGTGCTCGCGCATCACTACCAGAGCGCGGAGATCTACCGCTGCGTCGCCGACATCGTCGGCGATTCGCTGACCTTGGCGAAAGCCGCCGCCTCGACCGACGCCGACGTCATCGTCATGTGCGGCGTACACTTCATGGCGGAGACGGCGAAGCTGCTCAATCCGAGCAAGACGGTTTTGCTTCCCGATCTCGCCGCGGGCTGTTCGCTCGCCGAATCGATTACGGCCGAAGACGTGCGCGCCTTACGGGCCGCACATCCGGGCGTGCCGGTCGTCACGTACGTCAACACCTCCGCGGCGGTGAAGGCGGAATCGGATGTCTGCTGCACCTCAGCGAACGCGGTTGCCGTCGTCGAATCCCTCGGCGTGCCGAAGGTGATTTTTCTGCCGGATCAATACCTCGCCGCGTTCGTCGCATCGAAGACGAACGTCGAGATCGTGACGTGGCAAGGCCACTGCGAAGTTCACGAACGGTTTACCGGTGCGGAGATCGTGGAGCTGCGCGAGATGCACGCGGGGATCGTCGTGCTCGCGCATCCGGAGTGCCCGCCCGACGTGCTCGCCAACGCGGATTTCGTCGGCTCGACGACCGCGATGCTCGGTTACGTCAAAGAGCACCGGCCCGCGCGGGTCGCGATGATCACCGAATGCTCGATGGCCGGTAACCTCGTTGAAGCCTTCCCGGAGATCGAGTTTCTGCAACCCTGCAACCTCTGTCCGCACATGCGCCGCATCACCCTGCCGAAGATCTTGCGCGCGCTCGAGACGATGGAGCCCGAGATCCAGATCGATCCGGCTATCGCGGACCGCGCGCGGATCGCGGTCGAGCGGATGACGCTCGCGCGGCGCGACACGTGAAAGCGTTCGACGCAGTCGTCGTCGGCGGCGGTCTCGCCGGCATGATGGCGGCGCTCGAGTTGCGGCCGCTGCGCGTCGCGCTCGTGTCGTATCGGAGCCTCGGCGAATGGACCTCGTCGGCGTGGGCGCAGGGCGGGATCGCCGCTGCCGTCGGCGACGACGACTCGCCCGCGTTGCACGCCGCCGATACCGTCGCCGCCGGCGCGGGCCTGGTCGAGAAGCGCGTCGCGGCGCGGCTGGCCTTCGACGGGCCGCACGCGATCGAGCGGATCGCGTCGCTCGGCGTCCGGTTCGATCGGGATGCGCAAGAACACTACGCGCTCGGGCGCGAAGGCGCGCACTCGCGACGCCGCATCCTGCGCGCCGGCGGCGACGCGACCGGCGCCGAACTCGTGCGCGCGATCGTAGCCGCCGTTCGCACCTCGCCGACGATCGAGCCGCTCGAGAACGCAACCGCGCTCGACGTCGCGCTCGATCGGGATGGCCGCGTGTGCGGGTTGCTCCTGCGCCACAAGAGCGGCGAAGTCGTCGCGGTTGGGGCGAGCGCCGTCGTGCTTGCAACCGGTGGGCTCGGCGGTCTGTACCGCTTCACGACGAATCCGACGAGTTCGCGCGGCAGCGGAATCGCGCTCGCCGCACGCGCCGGCGCGCGCTTGGCCGATCTCGAGTTCGTCCAGTTCCATCCGACCGCGCTCGACGTTCCGAGCGATCCGCTGCCGCTTGTGACCGAAGCGCTGCGCGGCGAAGGCGCCGTGCTCGTCGACGAGACCGGTGCGCGGCTCATGGAGGCCATTCATCCGCTCGGGGACCTCGCGCCGCGCGACGTGGTGGCGCGCCGCGTCTTCGCGATTCGCAGCGCAGGGCGGCGCGCGTATCTCGATGCGACGCAGGCCGTCGGCGCAGATTTCCGC
The DNA here is from genome assembly GCA_003158195.1 of Vulcanimicrobiota bacterium. Taxonomy (GTDB): domain Bacteria; phylum Vulcanimicrobiota; class Vulcanimicrobiia; order Vulcanimicrobiales; family Vulcanimicrobiaceae; genus Palsibacter; species Palsibacter borealis. Next base: position 12,689 of record PMHP01000210.1, read on the forward strand.
GAGCGTTTTCCCACCGTCTTCGCGGCCTGCGCCCGCTTCGGCATCGATCCGCGGGTCGAGCGCATCCCGGTCGTTGCGGCGGCGCACTATCACATGGGCGGCATTGCCGTCGATCTTGCGGGCCGCACGAGCGTCGAAGGACTCTATGCTTGCGGCGAAGTCGCCGCGACCGGCGTTCACGGGGCGAATCGGCTGGCGAGCAATTCGCTGCTCGAATCGGTCGTCTACCCCGAGCGCATTGCGAACGACATTCGCGCGACGGTACTGCCCAGCGCCTCCGGCTTCGCAACGCCCGCTTATGCAGCGCCGGTCGAGGCGCCGGAAGCCCAGTGGGACGAACTGCGCCAGGCGATGTACTTTGGCGTCGGCGTCGAGCGTAACGAAGCGGGGCTGGAAGCGGCGCTCGAGCGGCTGAGGATGCTTGGCGAGCGCACGGCAAGTGCGGAACTTCGCGACGCCGCGACGGTCGGCGGGCTCGTCGCTCGCGCAGCGCTGCGCCGGCGCGAGACCCGCGGCAGCCATGTCCGCACCGATTTTCCTGCGCCGGCGGACGGCGAGCGGCATCGCTCGTTCTCGACGCTCGCCGACCTGCCGGTCGCAGCCCAAACCGCGTGAGGCTCGTTGCGGCGCGCGCGCTCGCTGCGCTGTCGCCCGTCATCTACGAGCCCGTCGTCCGCGCGGCGCTCGCCGAAGATTTCGGTCTCGGCGGCGACATCACAAGCGATGCGACCATCCCTGCGGAAACGCACGCACGCGGCTCCCTCATCGCGCGCCGGCCCGGCGTACTCGCCGGTGTTGACGCGGCGCTCTTCACCTTTCGGGTGCTCGATCCCCAAGCGCGCGTCGAAGTCTTTGCGCGCGACGGCGAGGGTGTCGATGCCGGTAGCGCGATTGCAACGGTGAGCGCGCGCGCACGCGCACTGCTCGGCGCGGAACGTACGGCGCTGAACCTTCTTTCGCATCTGAGCGGAATCGCCACGGCGACGGCGCGCTACGTCGAGGCGTGCGGGAACGCGCGCTGCTCGATCGTCGAAACGCGCAAGACGCTGCCCGGCCTACGGGCGCTCGAGAAGTATGCCGTACGCGCCGGCGGCGGTGCGAATCACCGCTTGCGACTCGACGATGCGATGCTCATCAAGGACAACCACATCGCGATCGCCGGTGGGATCGGACGCGCGCTCGAGGCCGCGCGCGCTCATGCCGGACATCTCGTGAAAATCGAGATCGAAGTCGACTCGCTCGGGCAGCTCGATGAAGTTTTAGCGTGCGCGGGCGGCGTCAATTGCATCTTGCTCGACAACTTCTCAGTCTCCGACCTGCACGAAGCGGTACGGCGCGTTGCGGGACGCGCGAAGCTCGAAGCGTCGGGCGGAATCACGCTCGAGAACGTCGCATCGGTTGCCGCCAGCGGCGTCGACATCATCTCCGTCGGCGCGCTCACGCACAGCGTCATTGCCCTCGATATCGGCCTCGACGTCGAGCCCGGCTGAACCGAGCAATGTCACCCCGAGCTTGTCGAGGGGCGACTAAAAGCGTCGCGTTTGGCCGCGGGCGAGGGAGAAGCCGTGGCCGGAAGCGTTCGTGCAGCGTATACCGGTGCTGGCGGAGCGGCAGGTGATGCCGCCCTTGCTCCACGAGGTGCCGTACTTCAAGACGGCGCGCGCCCCAAGCGCGGTGTCGCCGGCGCAAACGACGTTGACGCTCCCGGTGCGCGTCATCTCGTAACCCTGGCCCCAATCGAGTTGGCAGTCCTTTGGGGTCGGCGGCAGCGGGACGATCCCGCCCGTGACGTCGCAGCGGATGCCCGACCCGAAGTACTCGCAGCCGATGTTGCCCGTCGGCGAGCGGAACGCGGCGAACTCGTCCGCGCGACACGGGAGCGCAAGCACGGCCATGGCCGCCGCAACAACCAGTGCTCCCGCTCGGGACAATCGGGGGGCACGCCGCCCCGATTCTAACGAGAACCGCATCGCGAACTCGATTCGCCGGAGCGGGTCGCGGAGCCGCCCGGCGCAGCGTCGAAGGCGCGAGCATGGCCAAGATGATCGAGCGGGCTTCCGGGCTGGGCGCTGCGGAGACCGCGGAATACCTCGAGCAAAAAGCGCGCTGGGAAGCGGCCTGGCATTCGCGCGGTCCGCGCCGGAACGAACCGGGTTCGGGTGCGACCGATCGCACGATCTCGGATCTGCCGCTTGCGCCCCTCTACACGCCCGAGGACGTCGCGCACCTCGATCTCGCGCGCGACCTCGCGTTTCCGGGTGAGTACCCGTACACCCGCGGGATCCACGCGGGAATGTACCGCGATCGTCTGTGGACGATGCGCCAGTTCGCCGGTTTCGGCAACGCCAAGCAAACGAACGAACGCTACCATTTCCTGCTCGCGCAGGGCCAGACCGGACTCTCGGTCGCCTTCGACATGCCGACCTTGATGGGTTTTGATTCGGATCAGCCGCAGTCGCTCGGCGAGGTCGGGAAATGCGGCGTTGCGATCGACTCGCTGCGCGACATGGAGACCCTGTTCCAGGGCATCGATCTCGGCGCGATCACGACCTCGATGACGATAAACGGGCCGGCGGCGATCGCGCTCGCACAATACATCGCGACCGCCGAAGCGAAGGGGATACCGCGGGCCGCGCTCGGCGGGACGCTGCAAGCGGACATACTCAAAGAATACATCGCGCAGAAAGAGTGGATCTTTCCGCCGCGCCCGCACGTGCGGATCATCGTCGACATGATGAAGTTCTGCACGTCCGAGATGCCCAAGTGGAACACGATCTCGGTCAGCGGGTATCACATCCGCGAAGCGGGCTCGACCGCGGTGCAAGAACTCGCGTTTACCTTAGCCGACGGTTTTGCGTACGTCGAGGCTGCGATGAAGGCCGGCATGGACGTCGATTCGTTCGCGCCGCGCCTTTCGTTCTTCTTCAATTCGCACATCGACTTCTTCGAAGAGATCTGCAAGTTCCGCGCCGCGCGCCGCATCTACGCGCGGCACATGCGCGAGCGATACGGCGCGAAAGACCCGCGTTCGTGGATGCTCCGCTTCCACACGCAGACGGCGGGTTGCAGCGCCACCGCCCAGCAACCGGAAAACAACATCGTGCGCGTCGCTTACGAGGCGATGGCGGCCGTGCTCGGTGGGACGCAGTCCCTGCATACCAACTCGATGGACGAAGTGATGGCGCTGCCGACGGAAAAGTCCGTCGAGATCGCGCTGCGCACCCAACAGGTCCTCGCGTACGAGACCGGCGTGACGAGCGTGGCCGACCCGCTCGGCGGCTCGTACTTCGTGGAAGCGCTGACGGCCGAGATGGAAGATCAAGCGGAAGCCTATTTCGCTCAGATCGAGGACTACGGCGGCGTCATCGAGGCGATCGAGGCCGGGTTCTTCCAGCACGAGATCGCCGATGCGTCCTATCGCTACCAGCGCTCGCTTGAAACGAAGGAACGAGTCATCGTCGGCGTAAACGCGTTCGAAAAGGAAGAACTCGCCTCCGATATCGACCTGTTGAAGATCGGGGAAGAGATCGAACGCGGCCAAGCTCGCTCGGTCGCGGCCGTCCGCGCGAACCGCGACGCCATACACGTCGAAGAAGCTCTGTCCGAACTGAAGCGCGCCTGCCGCGACGAGGAGCGCAACGTCATGCCGCCGCTTATCGCGGCGGTCAAGGCACTCGCAACCGAAGGAGAGATCGTGCAAGCAATGGTCGAGGTTTATGGACGGTACACCGAACGTGCGGCGTTTTAACATAGCGGCGGCATCCGCCGCGCTCGCGCTCGCGATCGCCGCCGGGGCCGGCGCGCAGACCCCGCCGCCGAGCGTCATGCCGGCGACCGGGATGCCCGCGCCGAGTCCAGTTGCCGGCGGGAGCTACCCTGCCGGTACGACGATCGGCGTCGAGCTCACAGCGGCGATTACGTCCGAGACGGCGCAAGTCGGCGACGCCTTCAGTTTCAAAACGACGCAAGACGCGAAGCTCGGCGCCCTCGACGTGCCCGCCGGAACGCCCGGGCACGGGCGGTTGGCCGTCGTCGTCGCGGCGCATGGCGGCCAGAACGGCCAGCTCTCGTTTCAGGCCGATAGCATCGATCCGCCCGGCGCCCCGACGATTTGGGTGAACATCGATACGTCGGTGTCGCCGCGCGGCCACTACTCGCAAAAGGGCACGAGGGTCTACATTATTCCGTTGCCGATCGGCGTCGTTCCGGTCTTTACGAGCAAAGTGTCCGGCAACCTGATCCTCGATGCCGGCACGACCTTTCGGGTCGTCACCATCGCGCCGCGCAAGGGTCCGGCGCCGTTGCTGACTGCGCCGCCGACCCCGCCGCCGGCCGAGTCCGCGATGCCCGCCGCCTCGGCGATGCCCGCCGCCTCGGCGATGCCGGCTGTACACCCGTCGGCGGTGCCGGCCCCGACGTGATCGCCCTCGCGTGCCTCGCCGCGGCGCTCGCGATCGAGGGGCCGTACATCGCTAACGTCGTGCACATCCCCGTGCACTTGACCGAACGGCTTTCGTCGCAGGATGCAAAGACCGGCGACACCTTCGGTTTCGATACGTCGGCCAGCGCCGAGGTCCAGGGCCTCTTCCTGCCGGCGGGCACGCACGGTCGCGGTGTCGTCGTTCTGGCAAAGTCGGCGCGCGGCCCGCAGCCCGGCGTGCTGACGCTCGAGGTGCGCACGCTCGATCTGCCCGACGGGAAAAAGTTAGCCGTTGGGCTGGACGCCGGCCAGCTCGATCGCCGCATCGAGGGCGACGTGCGGCAGGTCAACGGGGGCGCCGCGAACGGCGTGCCGTTCGGCGCCAGCCGCGACACGAACGTCGTCTACGAAAAAGGGACGGCGTTCACCGTCGTCGCACCGCCGCAGCCGACTCCAGAGCCGGACGAGACGGGGTAAGCGTCCGGGCCGGCGCGAAGCCTGGCGCGATGTCCAACGACAGACCCCTTCGCGTCATCGTCGCCAAGGCCGGGCTCGACGGTCACGACCGCGGGGCCAAGGTAATTGCGCGGGCGCTGCGTGACGCTGGGATGGAAGTGATTTACACCGGTCTCTTCCAAACTCCCGAACAGATCGTGCAGACCGCCATTCAAGAAGACGTCGACGGGATCGGGCTCTCGATCCTCTCCGGCGCGCACATGACGCTCTTCCCGGCCGTCATCGAGCAGCTTAAAGCGCAGGGCGCGGCGGACATCGTGTTTTTCGGCGGCGGCACGATTCCGGCCGACGACGCACGCGAACTGAAGGAAGCCGGCGTGCGTGAGATCTTCACGCCCGGCGCGCCGCTCTCGCAGATCATCGAATTCGTCGAACGCGAGTGCGGTAAGCGACGCGAGCTGGTCGGATAGTTCCGCGCGCATGATCGTTCGCACGCGGGTTGCGCCGTCGCCGACGGGCGACCCGCACGTCGGCACGGCGTACGTCGCCCTCGTCAACTATTGTTTCGCGAAGCAACACGGCGGCCGGTTCCTGCTGCGTATCGAGGACACGGACCGCACGCGCAGCACTGCGGCCTCGGAAGCGGTGATCCTCGAAGCGCTGCACTGGCTTGGCCTAGCGTGGGACGAAGGACCGGACATCGGCGGCCCGCACGGCCCGTACCGCCAGAGCGAGCGCCTCGAGATCTACGCGCGCTATGCGCGCGAACTGCTCGAGAACGGTGCGGCGTTTCGCTGTTTTTGTACGCCCGAGCGCTTGGATGCGATGCGCGCGGAACAGATCCGCAACAAGCGCCCGCCCGCCTACGACGGGCGCTGCCTGCCGCTGACGCAAGAGGAAATCGCGGCGAACGAAGCGGCCGGAATTCCGCCGGTCGTGCGCTTGCGCGTGCCGCGCGAGGGGAGCGTTACGATCGACGATCTCTTGCGCGGCCCGATCCACTTCGATTGGAACAACGTCGACATGCAAGTGCTGGTCAAATCCGACGGTTGGCCGACCTATCATCTGGCCAACGTCGTCGACGACCACCTGATGGAGATCACCCACGTGATGCGCGGCGAAGAATGGCTCTCTTCGGCGCCGAAGCATTGGCTCTTGTATCGCGCATTCGGCTGGCAGATGCCCCAGATCGCGCACCTGCCGCTGCTGCGCAATGCGGACAAATCGAAGCTGAGCAAGCGAAAGAACCCGACGGGCATATTGTTCTACCGGCGCATGGGGTATCTGCCCGAGGCGCTCGCCAACTTTCTCGGGTTGTTTTCGGTTCCGCCGCTCGACGGCGAAGAAATGATGGATCTGGCGGCGATGGTCGAGCGCTTCGACCTCAAGCACATCTCGCTCGGCGGTCCCGTCTTCGACGTCAAGAAGCTCGATTGGTTAAACGGACGTTACCTTCGCGAAAAACTCGACGTCAAGGCGTTCGTCGAGCGGGTGCGCGTGTGGGCCGGAGGGGAGGACGTCATCGATCGGATTGCGGCGCTCGCGCAACAGCGCATCGAGCGGCTCTCGGACCTCGGGCCGCTCTGTGCGTTTTTGTTTGCGGGCCGGGTCGAGATTACGGCCGACCAGCTGCGCGCGGGAAAACTCGATGACGAATCGCTGCGCAAGGCCTTCGTGCTGGCGCTTGCGATCTTCGACGCACTGCCGGAATGGGAGTTCGACGCGATTGCGGCGGGGGTCGCGCGCATAGCGGAGATCGTCGGAGCGAAGGTTCGCGACGTCGTGCGGCCGTTTTATGTCGCCGTCACGGGCAGCCCGCAATCCCTGCCACTCTACGACTCGATGGTTCTGCTCGGGCGCGATCTCGTACGCGAGCGGCTTCGCGTCGCGCTCGAACGTTTGGGCGGCGCGACCGGCGCCGAAACCGAGCGCTGGAAGAAACTGCTCGAAGCGGACGCGGCGGCATGAGCGTGCGCGCGATCGTGCTCGCGGCCGGCAAGGGGACGCGGATGAAGAGCGCGCGTCCGAAGGTATTGCACGAGCTGTGCGGACGACCGATGCTGTGGTACGTGCTGCGCGCGCTCGGCGATGCGGGCGTCTCCGAGGTTACCGTCGTGACCAGTGCGGAGCTTGCACCGCACCTCTCGGGCATTGGTGCGTCGGCCGGATACGCGAGCGTCAGTGCGGTGTTGCAGGAACCGCAGCTTGGAACGGGCCACGCCGTTTTGACCGCGCTCGCGCAGCTCGCGCCGGCGGAGGGGACGATCGTCGTCCTAAACGGTGACATGCCGCTGGTTGACGGCGAGCTCGTCCGCGCGGCGCTCGCCCCCGGCGATCGCGCGCTCGCGCTCGTGACGGCGCGCATGCCGCTGCCCTCGGCTTTCGGGCGCGTCGTGCGCGCCGGGAATCTCGTCACCCGCATCGTCGAGGCGCGCGACGCGACCGACGAAGAGCTGCTCATCGACGAGATGAACGCCGGTTTGTACGTCTACGACGAGCCCAAACTTCGCGCAGCGATCGCCGAGGTCGGCAACGACAACGCGCAGGCGGAATACTATCTCACCGACACGATCGGCAAGCTGACGGCGCGTGGCGAGCGGATCGTGCCGGTCGTCGCGGACGACTACCGCAGCGTCCTCGGGGTGAACGACCGGGTCGAATTGGCGGACGCGGCGGCGCTCATCAACCGGCGGCTTTGCGAGCATCACATGCGCGCGGGTGTCACGATCGCCGACCCCGCGACGACCTACCTCGAGCCCGATCTGACCTTCGGCGCCGACGTAACGATCTTGCCGAACACGACGATCGGACGCCGTTCCCGCGTCGGTGCGCACAGCGAGATCGGACCGAACTCCCGGCTGCAGAACGCGACGATCGGCGAGCACGTCATCGTTGCGGACAGCGTCGTCGTCGACAGTTCGATCGGTGATTTCGCCTATGTCGGGCCGTGGGCGCACATCCGCGCCGGCTCGGCGATCGGCACGGGCGCTCGTATCGGTAACTTCGTCGAGGTGAAGCACGCGAAGCTTGCGGCGGGCGTCAAGGCGGGCCACCTCACCTATCTCGGCGACGCAACGCTCGGCGAGCGCACCAACGTCGGCGCGGGCACGATCACCTGCAACTTCGACGGCACCGAGAAGCACGAAACGACGATCGGCGCCGACGTCTTCATCGGCTCGAACTCCTCGCTCGTCGCGCCGGTAACCCTCGGCGACGGGAGCGTAACCGGCGCCGGCGCCGTCGTCATCCGCGACGTCCCGCCGGGCGAACGCGTCGTCGGCAACCCAGCACGGCCGCTGCCGAAGAAAATCTCGTGAGCGGCGGCGCGAAAGGTCCCGATCCACTCGAACTTGTCGGAGCGTTTCGTTTTTGCCCGGCGTGTGGCAACCCGGTCCTCGCCAAGGATGACTTTGGTTTGACGCCGGCGATGCGAATGAAGGAAGGGACCCTCGATGGCCTTGACGAGATTCGGTGCTCGAAGTGCTACCTACCGTGGACGTCGTGCCCGTGCGGAATCAAGCACTAAGGCTGCGAGCGAGGGCGAACGCAAACGCGCCGGGGAGGCGGCAAGGGCGAGGGCGCGAAGCTGCCCACCATGGCGGAACAGGTGGAAGTTCATTTACAGGGCGCCGATTCTATATATGTTAGCGTCGACGACGGCGATAAAATCGCGGCCGCCATGGCGGCGCGTGAGCCCACCGTCGAAGTACGTTGGCTCGGCGGCGGGAGCGTGACCGTACTGAACGTCGCAAACATCGTGAGCGTGGAGCGGCATCCCGGGGCAAAGTAAGACGGAAGCTGCCGAAGAAGCAGCCGACGTAGCCGGAGGAATTTCGTGCGTTCAATCATCGGCACGGCAATCCTAGCGTTCGCAATGGTCTCGGGTCTCTTTATGTCTGCGGCTTCCGCGGAGCCGTGCCTCGTAAACTTAGGCTACATCGCTAAGACTTCTGACCCGCAGACCTACGCTATCGATTTTTTTTCCTACACGGACGGCGTTGCCAATCTCGTTCTCAAGCTTTACGCAGGCGACGACGCATACACGACGATGATTTCGGGCGTAACGCTTGAGCGCTCTGGCACCCCGGTTCCAGGTAGGGTGAAGACGTGGTTATCCAATCCCTCGTACGTAAAGCTCCCAGTCGCAGCGAAACCACTCGAATTCGCACTACTGGACATCGAAAATCCCGATTCGCAGTCGCCGACCGGGTGCACGAGTACCGTTAGAAGTGTTAAAGAATTGGACCCGCATGGGAAGCTTGGGGATCGTTCGCTTTTCCAAGCGGACGATGGGGACGCCGATCGAGCAGTCGCCGCGTACGTTTCGGGGACGCCGGCTATCGAAGCGACCCTATTGCCACGCGAGCCGGAGCCGGATTGCGCGCAACCGTACATCTAAGCGAGAGTGCGCCGTGTTGCCAAACCGGACTATCCATCGTTTGCGCGAGAGCTTGGACATGAGGGCACGTCGGCGTTTCTCGTGGAGCTAGACGCCGCGGGCAAGGTGCTGAGTACGCACGTATACGAGACGAGCGGCTGGTCCGAGATCGACGAAGCAGCGCGCGATGCGGCGCTACGAACGACCTATAATCCGCAAGTCTTCCGCTGCCGCCCGGTAGCCGGCACCTATCTCTTCCGAGCGGATTTCGTAAGTAGCTGAGCTGAGCCCGGGCGCGCCGCTAAACGGCGACCGTCTCCGCGTCGCGTACCGTGACGAGGGTTCGCGTCGGTGCGCCGCGAGCGATTGCGGTTTTGTAGCGGGTCGTGTAGTAGGTGATGAGGACCGTGCCGGCGACCGTCGGCCAGAGCCAGCGGACCCAAATCGGATGGAGAAACGTGAAGTTTACTGCCGAGAAGGCGGTGACCGTCGCGATGTAGGCTGCAAGCATGTTGCTGCCCGATTATCGAGCGAACACCGGCGCCGGTGCAGATCGCGCCGAGGATGACCAACACGATCGAGAAGCCGGCGAAGAACGCATGCGCGAAAACGCCCATCCCAATCATGGTGAGGCCGGCGCCTGCGGCAAGCGACGCGCCGGTCCAATCGATCGGGGTGGCCGGCTGCTTCTCGGGCCGTTTACGCGCGAGGGCGCGCCAGCCGCAGAACGTGAGGTAGCTGCTGAATATTGCGATCAGCAGCAAGAAGTAGTCGCGAAAGTACGGCGCGACGACGAACGCCGTCAGTGCGACGATGCCCATCGCGTAAACGAAGGCTATCCCGAAACGGCGGTGGATTTTTCCACCTCTTCGAACGGCGAGCACGATCGGAACCACGAAGAGCGCCACGCTCCCGGCCGCGATGTGGATCGCGAGGAGGATGCGGATGAGGACCGGGGCTTCCGGGTGCAGGTGCTGCATCGTCGTATCCTCGGCCCTTAGAGGCTGCGATACTTTAAGGCGTCCTCGAGGTGGCTGTCCAAAAAGAACAGCCCCGAACGATACCAGCGGTTCGCGCGCGGCTTGGGCTTGGCGATGGTCGACGCGGTGCAGGCAGCTAGCAAAACGGTGCGCATTCCGCTGCTGCTGACGGTCTTCTTCGGCGAGCGGCTACCGCGCGAGCAATTGGCGCGCATCTTGCGTGGCGACCGCGCCAAGCACGAAGCGCTTTTGGCGGAGTATCGCGCTTGGCTGCCGTTCGCCGAACGCGAACATCCGTTTCCCGCGAAGGTCGGCCGCTTCGGCGTCATGCACGAAGAGATGATCCTGGCATGGTACGATTCGCTCGAGAAGGACGGCCTACTTTGAGGCACCACTTGAAGTCATGTTGCGATAACTCGGCGTCACCGGCGTTGTTGGGAAGTCCGGCTTGCTTTTTGCGGCGGCCTCGACAGCGGACATGATCGCGAATGCGACGTCTTCTCGCCACGGGCGCGCGACGATTTGAACGCCGGCCGGCAAGCCGGCGCTGCCGCGCTCGGTTTCGAGCGCGGCGGCTTCGACGCGATCGCGTGAAGGTTTGCGCCCGACCTCCTCATCCGGGCGAACGCGCGTGAACGGGATCGTCCCCGCAGGATATCCGAGCACGTTGTAGAGGGGCGCGTAGGCGCCCGCGACGCTGACCGAGCCGGACGCGCCGTGGCGCAACGCGGGCAGGCCGCCGGGCGGACAGACGAGCGCGTCGAGCGGACCGCCTTCGGCGACGTCCAGCGCCGTCGCGAACAGCGTCTTGTATGCGTTGGCGGCTGCGATGAGCTTCCAGTAGTGGCGCGCGTCCCCGTAACCGTAGTTGCGGACGATCTCGATCAGGCCGCGCTGGCCGCCCAGCGCGAGCAGCCGCTCGATCAGCGCGATCCGCCAGCGTGGCAGCGAAACGACATCGAGGAGTGCGGCGACGCGCCGGTCGCGCGGACCCTTTCCGAGTGCTTCCTGCGCGCCGCGTCCCCGATCGGCGCTGAGAATGCCGTAGAAGACATCCATCGCATCGTCGACCCGCGGCGGGTCGAAGTGCACGACCTGTGCGCCGAGATCCGCGAGTAACGCCGCTGCCTCGCGCGTCGCGCGCGCGAGCGCCGGCGACGCGCGGAAGGAACCGAGTTGTTCGTAGAAGCCGATGCGTAGCCCGCGCACGTCGACGGCGTGCGAATCGCGCAGTTCGCGGCCGTCGTTTGCGAGCTTGTGGCCGAGCTCGGCGTCGGCGACCGTGCGCGCGAGCGGGCCGACTTGGCTGATGATGCCCTCTTGGCCGGCGAAGATCTCGAGCCGCCCCATGTCGTTGAGCCGGCCGGTCGTCGGTTTCATCGACACGATGCCGTTGTAATTGGCCGGGTTTCGCAGGCTGCCGCCGACATCGCCTCCGAGGCCGAGCGGCGAGCCGCCCGCCGCGACGAGCGCCCCTTCGCCGCCGCTCGAACCGCCGCAGGTCCGTCCGATGTCCCACGGATTGTTCGTGCGCCCGTAGACCGGGTTGTCCGATTCGATAAAGATCATCAACTGCGAGAGGTTTGTCTTGGCGATCACGACGGCGCCCGCGGCGCGCCAGCGCGCGACGTACGGATCGTCGGCGACGGCGCGATCGTTCGCGCGCGTCGTCAGCCCGAATGTCGAGGGCGTCCCGGTTACGTCGAAGCACTCCTTGATCGACACCGGAACGCCGTGCAGCGCGCCGAGAGCTTCGCCGCGCGCGCGGCGTTCGTCGGCGGCCCGCGCTTCGGCGAGTGCGTCGTCGAAGCGCCGCACGACGACCGCATTGAGCATTCCGTCGACGGCTTCGATCCGCGCGATGTGCGCCGCAACCGCTTCGAGACTCGAGATCTCCCCGCGCGCGATAGCGGCCGCGATCTCAGTCGCTGGGAGCGTCCACAGCTCGCTCATGGCGTTCTCGTTCGCGCCCCTAGCGAGCGGGCCTTGGCGGCGACTGGGCGAAGGGGTCGGGATGGCGCTCAAAGTCGTTTTGCTGTCGCACTCGCCGGAGCCGGAACGCGCGGTCGCGACGGCCGCACGCAACTGCTATAGCCCGCGCGACATCGAGACGATCGACGAGAACTGGACCCAGGAAGAGGTCGAGGCCATGGTCGCGCGCGTGCGCGACGCGGGGCATCTGTCGACCTTCGAACACACGATGTTCACCTTCGGCGTCTCGGGCGTCTCGCGCGCCCTGACCCACCAGCTCGTGCGCCATCGCCACATGTCCTACGAGCAGAAGAGCCAGCGCTACATCAAGGTCAAGGGTCAGTTCGAGTTCATCACCCCGCCTTCGATCTCGGCTCGGCCCGAAATCAAGGCGAAGTACGACACGCTGATGGCCCAGATCGCCGATTTCTATGCAGAAGCGCTAGCTGCCGGAACGCCCGCCGAGGACGCTCGCTTCGCGTTGCCCAACGCGGCCGAAACGCAGATCGTCATCACCGCGAACGCTCGCGCGCTCCTGGACTTCTTTACCTTGCGGACGTGCAACAACGCGCAGTGGGAGATTCGCGAACTCGCGTTCGCGATGTTGCGCTTGGCGAAGCGCGCGGCGCCCGCACTGTTCGTGCGCGCGGGCGCGACCTGCGTGCGCGGTTACTGCAACGAACCCAACGGCCCCGAGTGTCCGCGCTATGTCGTCGTCCGCAATCCGGTCGCCGCGCGGCGCCGCGCCGGCGTCGACGAAGACGGCCCCGAACGTTCGAATCCGGAGATCGTCGCCGACCAGCAAACGGCGGCGCTCGCCGGTTAGCGTTTTGGCCCGTGCTCTGTGGATCGTCGCGCTGATCGTGACGATGCTGTGCGGTTTTCGCGCGGAGCCGGCACGGGCTGCGGTGACGCCCTCGTACCTCGATCGGCGGGTCACGGCGATTCCGGCGGCGACACTCCTGTCGCGACCAGGCACACAGCTGATCGACGCGCGACGCGAACGCGTCGCCGCCCGCATGCGGCGCTACTCGCGCCCGCTGTTCTTCCTCTGGGCGTTTTCGCAGATCGGGCTGTTTCTCTATCTCTGGGCGTCGGGGAATGCCGCGCGGCTGCGCGATGCGGTGCGTCGCCGCATTCGCCCCGTGTTCGCGATGCGTTTCGCATACGGTGCGCTGCTGCCGATATTGGCGGCGCTGGCGGCATTGCCCGCATCCCTTGCAATACACCGCGTCGATACTGCCTTCGGGATGAACACCGAGCCGGCGCTCGACTGGGTGCGCGACGGGCTCGTCAGCACCGCGCTCAACGCGGTTGTCGTCGGTTTCATCGTCGCGTGCGTGTTCGCGCTCGTCGATCGCACGCGCTTATGGTGGGTTTGGACGATGTTTGGTCTGTTCGCACTCACGCTGATGATGGCGTTCCTCGAGCCGGTGCTCGTGGCGCCGCTCTACAACCGCTTCACCCCGCTGCCGGCAACCTCGCCCGTGCGCGCACCGCTGCTTGCGCTGGCGCGTCGCGCCGGCGTCGGAGACGCGCCGATCTTCGTCTCCGATGATTCGCGCCGCACCTCGGCCGCGATCGCCGACATTGCGGGCTTCGGTCCGACCAAGCGGATCGTCTTGAGCGACGCGCTCGTAGCGAATGCGACGACCGGCGAGGTGTTGTTCCTCGCGGCCCGCGAGTTCGGCCACTACGCACACCACGACGACTTCCGGCTTTCGCTGTTCTGGACGTTCCTGTTCATCCTGTGCACGGCGCTCGCGGTCGTGGCCGCCGACCGCGTCGGCTTCCGGCGCGACGACGATCCGCTCGCCCGCCTCTGCGTCGTGCTCGGTTTCCTCGGGTTGCTCGCGCTCGTTTTCACGCCGGTCTACAACGCTTATTCGCGGAACATCGAATCGCGCGCCGATGCTTACGCGCTCGCGCTAACCCGGGACCGCGTTTCGGGGACGCGGGCCTACGTTCGCATCGCCGACGAAACGCTCGCCCCGCTTTGCCCGTCGCGGCTCGCGCGACTGTATTTCTTCAACAGCCCGCCGCTGGGAACGCGGATCGCACGGGCCGCCGGGCATAACGACCCATGCCAGTAGAGCGCACGCGCTGCTCGTGGGCCGCCGGCAGTACGCCGGCAATGATCGCCTACCACGATCGCGAATGGGGCCGCCCCGTCCGCGACGACCGCACGCTCTTCGAGTTCCTCGTCCTCGAGGGCGCGCAGGCCGGCCTCTCCTGGCAAACGATCCTGAACAAACGCGAGCGCTACCGCGAGGACTTCGCAAACTTCGACATCGCCAAAGTCGCCGCGTTCCGCAAGTCGGACGTCGCGCGCCTCATGCGCGACCCCGGCATCGTCCGCAATCGCTTAAAGATCGAAGCCGCAATCGACAACGCGAAAGCCGCGCTCGCCGTTCAAGCCGAGTTCGGCTCGCTGGCCGCCTATTTCTGGCGCTTCGTCGGCAACAAACCAATCGTCAACGCCCCGCGCACACTCGCCGACGTCCCGGCTATGACGCCGCTCGCTGCCGAGATATCCAAAGACCTGCGCGCCCGCGGCTTCCGTTTCGTCGGCCCCACGATCGTCTACGCCTTCATGCAAGCCGTCGGCCTCGTCGACGACCACGTCCCCGGCTGCTTCCGGTCGCGAACAAAGAAACCCATGTCCCGCTGAGCTTTGTCGAAGCGCCGACGGCGTCTCGCGATGCTCCGTTGGCGCTTCGACTGCGCGCCTGCGGCGCTTCGCTCAGCATGACATGCGGGGCAGTCGTATGTAAAAAGAGGACAATTGTTCTCTTTTATAGTACACGAGCGCCGATGGCCCCCGAGACGCGAAAACCTTACCTCTTTGGGTCGCGAACCCGCGATCGGTTGTTGATCCTGCTCGCCTTGACCGACGAACTACACGTGCGCGGTGCCGCCCGAGCGCTCGGCAAGGGTCCCAGCGAAATAGCCAAAGCAGTCACGTCCCTCGAGCGAATCGGCGTCGTCGTTTCCCGGATCGTCGGCACCACGCGCTTTGTGTCCCTTAATCGCCGGTGGTACGCCGCGGTCGAACTCAAAGCGCTGTTGGAACGTCTGGGCGCCGCGGACAGCGAGCTGAGCGCCATCGCGGTTCGAAGCCGAGCGCGACCGCGAAGAATCGGAAAACCGTTGTGATCGATGCCGAGTCGAGTCTCATCGACGTCGCCTTCGAAGCCTGCAGCGCGCTCGATCGCGCCGGCATCGTCGCGGTTCTCTGTGGCGGGAGCGCAGCGTCGTACTATTGTGCCGAATACCAGTCGCTTGACGCCGATTTCGTGCTGCGACTCGATACATCTGAGCGCGCCGTCAACGCCGCGCTCGTGGAGATCGGGTACAGGCGCGGCGTCTCGAATGTCTACTCGCATCACGCCTCACGGTTCACGATTGAATTTCCGGCCGGCCCGCTCGCTATCGGCCGGAAAATCGTTCAAACGTGGCTCACCGTAAATCGCCGCGAGTTGCTGCTACACGTCATTAGCGCGGAAGATTCCGTTTGCGACAGGTTCCTTCACTATTGGGCGTGGCACGACAGGTCGGCGCGTGCGATCGCATTGGAGGTCGCGCGTGTGGTGCCCAATCTCGACGCGGGCGCGATAGCGGCGTGGGCGGCCGGCGAGATGGCCGCGGATTCATCTTACGATCCGGCGGCTTGGGTCGCGTTCGAGGCCGACCTCCTCGAACCAATGCGCTAGAGGTCTCCTCAAGAATGTAACGACCGCAGCGCTTGCGCACGATGCCTGCGTTGTGCGGATCGCTGTAGGGGTCGCCCCGAAGCGGGACGAACGTGGGCGCTCTCGTGGTCTCGGAACCGGTTCTTTGCCGCAAGTTCGTCGGCCGTGTGCCGGAGTTCGAGCACTTACTCGCGCGACGCCGCGCTGCGGCCGCGGGGCACGGCGGCACCGTTTTGATCGCCGGAGCTGCGGGGATCGGGAAGTCGCGTTTACTGAACGAATTCCGGCGCTCGATCCCGCGCCGCGCGACGCGCCTGGCGTGGGGCGCCTGTCGTCCGTTTGCACAGCGCCCGCTCGGGCCTTGGCTCGAAGTGCTGGCGCAGCTGGATCCCGCGGCTGCGAACGACTTGCAGCGGCACGCCGCGACCTCGAAGGACGAGCAGATGGCCGCGCTGATCGATACGTTCGCTCGGTTGGGCGCGCGCTCGACGACCGTCGTCCTCCTCGAAGATCTGCATTGGGCCGATCCCGATATCGTGCAACTGCTCGTCGTGCTGACCGAGTGCGCTCTCTCGCAGCGCCTGCTTTTCATCGCCACCTATCGCGACGACGAACTGACGCCCGCGCACCCGTGCTTTCTTCTCCTCGGGCGCCTCTTGCGCGACCGAGCGGCCTCGCTGTGCACGCTCGCTCCGTTTGACGAGCGCGAGGTCGCCGAGCTTCTACGCGATGCATTGCCGTCCGACGCTGCCGTGCCGGACGACCTCCTGCGAGACGTTCAACGCCGGTGCGAAGGTAACGCGTTGTTCGCCGAAGAGCTGCTGCGGCACACGGTGGATCGCTATCGTTCCGGTAACGCCGGCTCCGAGGCTCCCCTGCCAATCTCGTTGCAGGCCGTCGTTGCGGAGCGCTTGACGCGTTGCAGCAACGACGATCGCGAGCTCCTCTCGCGCGCATCGCTGTTCGGCCGCTCGTTTGAGATCGACATGCTTGCCTCGATTTTCGAAGCGCCGGTGGGCCGTTGTCGTGAAGCAATGGATCGGCTCTTCACGTTGCAGCTCGTCGACTCACTCGGAACGACCGGCGAGTATCGCTTTCGCCACGCGCTCACGCGCGACGTCGTCTACGCCGCGATTCCGAGCACGGATCTGGCCGGCCTTCATCGCCGGATCGCGGAAGCGATTGCAAACCGGCCCGATGCCGCAGCCAACCTCGAGCGGCTCGCTCACCACTATTGGTTCGCCGGCCTTCGCCGGGAGGCGGCGCCATTCTGCCTCGCGGCCGGCGACGCAGCCCGAGCCGTGCATGCATACGAAGATGGCGCCGCGTGGTACGAGCGCGCTGCGCAGGGGTACGCGAAGCACGCCGACGTCGCAAGCGCGCTCGTCAAGGCTGGGCTCATGCTGGTGCTCGCCGATCGCATCGATCGCGCGCTCGAACTCTACGAACGTGCGAGCAGCGTCTACGAAGATGCCGGCGACATCGACGAAGCGATCGCGACGCGCGCCATGGCCGCCGGGCCGCTATCGAACGCGGGTCACGCGGCCGATGCGACCGCATTCATGGAACAAACGTGGGACCGCTTAGGCCCATTGGCGAGCCCGTTCGTTCGCGATCGGCTCCGCGTACGGCTCGGCTTCTTTTATGCATTTTCTTGCCGGACGGACGACGCGTGGGAGCTCGTGAAGGGGCTCGACTTCGCGTCGATCGATTCGAACTCGACGCTCGCTGCCGAGGCTCGGTTCCTGCGCAGCGCGCTTCACGCGCAGCGCGCGGAACCGGCGCCGTGGCGAAGCGATTTCGAAAGCGGCCTTGCGATCTTCGAGCACCTTGAGGTACTGCCCGACAACGTCCGCACCGCGCTTGGGAATGCGGCGTTCCAAGCCTTGTGCCTGGGCGAAATCGTCCTTGCGCGCACGTACCAAGAGCGCGCGGTCGAGCTAGCCGGCCGGCTTTCGTCGGGAGTCGAGTATGAAAAAGCGTTCCTCGCGCAGATCGAATTGCGCGCGGGCCGCTTGAGCGTGGCGCGTTCCATTATCGAAGCGATTCCGTCGCCTCGTCTTTTCAACGCGCGGGTCGAGCGGACGGTGGTCGCGCTCGCCCTTGGGAACGCTTGCGCGGACGTCGAGCTCGAAAAACTCCTCGACCTCGGCCTGCTTGCCGAGGCGCGGGACCGCGGCGAGACGGGAGCGATGGTGAAGCTGTCGTGTGCGGCTGCGCCGGTGCTCGAGCGGCTAGGACGGCAATCTGAGGCGAATCGGCTGCTGGCCGATGCTACGCGCGAAATAACGACGACCTACGACATGACCGTCCCGATCGCGACGATCGCGCGGCTGCGGCCGGATCTCGCGCAGAGGCTGCGTCCGCTTGTGGAAGGAGCGGCCGCGCGCGCCGGAGCTGCCGTCGACCGTGCGCTGCTTGCGTTCCTCGACGCCGCAGCGGCGCGCGAGCGTGGCGACGGAACGCGGTGCGCCGCGAGTGCGCGGAGCGCGGCAACGCGGTTTGCGCGCATCGGGTGGCACGTACTGGAAACGCAAGCGCTCGATCTTGCCGGCGACGTCGCGCTCGCCCGCGAACGATACGCAGCGATGGGCGCGTACGCGGAGCTCCGGCGCTTGGAGCGTTCGTCGCTCGACCGGCCCGCAAGCCCCGAGGTACCGGCCCTGCTCACCAGCCGCGAACGCGAACTTGCGCTGCTGGTGGCCGCGGGGAAAAGCAACCGGGCTGCAGCCGAGGCGCTCTCGGTGAGCGAAAAGGCGATTGAAAAATACCTGACCTCGATCTATGCCAAACTCGGGATGACCTCGCGCGTGCAGCTCGCCGCGTACGTCGCACGTCAGGGCAATAGCCCTCCGCTGCACGTCACGTCGCCATAGCCCCACAGCGCACTCGCATCGACGAGTTTTCCTCCCGGGAAGGTGTTGCTGAGTTGGCCGCTCGCCGTGACGAACCACAACTCCGCGGAGATTGCGCCGTTGAAGCCGGTTCCTGACGTGGGGCTAGGCTCCACGTCGGGCATGTTGAGCGTCGCGCTGTCCGAGGGTCCCACGAGGTAGTGCGTTTGCGCATTCAGCGTGGCTCCCGGATCGCTTAACGTCCCGTGGTTCCCCGCAATTGCAAAACCGTACTCGAGCGTGACCCCGGCCGGCGGATTGGTCACCGTGACCGTATACGTTTGCGATCCGCCGGTGAAGGGGAATTGAACGCAGCCGGACGGATCGAGGCTGATGCTGGGAAGCCCGCTCGGTTGGACCGTCATCGTCGCATGTGCCGAGCCGATCGGGATTCTGTTCTGACCGGAAATCTGCGCAACGCTTACGGTCACCGTATCGACTCCCGCCCCGGTCGCGTTTGCGACGTACGTGACGACATTGCTCGAGCTTGTAAAGTTGTCTTCGTGCCCGGAAATGCCGTCGAAGATATGTCCGAACGCTGCCGTGTTCGACCACGTGTATGCAAACGTCGCGGCGGTGCCGCTTGCCGCGGGAACGCCCGTGGTGAGCGCTTGCGAGGCGCCGTTGTCGAGCGTGGCGGTCGCCGGCGACAGCTTCACGGTATCGGGGGTAACGGTGACGACAAACAGGTCGGCTTGGTCCGAGCTCAGGATGTCGTGCTCGACGACGCTCATGTCGATGCCCACAAGGGCACCGCTCAAGATGTTGAGCGTGTTGGTCAGCGAGTTTGCCTTCTCGATGGCCGCCTGTGCCGTCGCAAAGTTGGTGGCACTTTGGATGACGCCGGCCACGATCTGCTGCAGCAGGCCCCCGATCGAATTGCTCGACTCGATCGTGTTGACGATGAGAATGAGCGCGTCGCCGACGTCGCCCGCATCGATCAGGGCGGAGACCTGCGGCGCGGTGGTCGTTATCGCGCCGACGAGATCGGCAATGACACCGTTCCCGCCGGTGAAGCTGAGAAAGTTGTCGATCTGCGCGCTGTTGATCGGGATGATGAACGACACGATGAACGGGACGACGATGTCCTGAACGAGTTGCTGAACGACGAGTTTCTTCTGCGCGGTCGATTGTTCGCTTGTCAGCGCCGGGGTCGAGACGTCCAAACCTGCGCCGACGACGGTGACGTTGTACGTCGTCGACGCCGACCCCGGCTCGAGCGCCAGCGGAATCGTCGAGGTGTCGACGGGCGTGTACTGCGTCGCTCCGCTGAAGAGGCCTTGCACGGCCGTAATGAGACTCGACGACACGTTTCCGAGCCCGCTCGTCGCCGGTATCTGTTGCGGCGGGACGACGTCGAGAACCGACTTCGGCGTGGGCGTCGTTGCGCCGCTCGCGACGAACGAAACCTCGTCGATGAATGCTTCGGCCGCGCGCCGGAACGTGTTGTGAAAGTGGATGCCGTTCGGAAAGTCTTGGATCACGGTGACGCCGCTCGCCGTGCTTGGGCTGAGCGTCACGTCCTGCGGGAAGCGTCGGGCGCGTAGTTGGCGAGCGACGCTCGAGGTCGAGTTCGGCGCGTAGAGCGCCGTGACGAAGGTCGCGAGCGCAGCCGCGACGCTACCGGCCCCGCTCGCGTTCGCGAGGGCCTCAGGGTTGGCCGCAAGCGCGGTTTCGATCGCACTCTGCACCGAAGCGAAGCCGGGCTCGCTCGCGATCGCGTCGACCATCTGGCTGCGAAACGGGCTCGGCAGCGTGTAAAACGCAGCCGCAAAGTAAACGAACACCTTCGCGGTCGAAAGCGAGTCGAGCGTCGTCGAGGCCGGCCCGAGGAAGCCGGCTAAGACCGGCGATCCCGCTTTGTCGGTGACGAGCGTGTATTGCGGGCCTCCGGAATAGGCGAGCAGGGTGAAGCTGCCGTTCGCAACGGGCGTCGTGCTCCCCAGGCTGTTGGTCACCGTGAGAGACTGCGCTGAGAGCGCGACTCCCGGCGGAAGAACGATGTGGCCTTGTTGCATGACGGTTGCCCCGCCGGAGACCGGAGCGCCCGGGGCCTTGGCGACAAACGGCGCGACGTTTGTCCCGGCAGCCCCCGAGCAGCCCGCGAGCGCAGTCGCCGCTCCAAGCAAGAGGCCCATCGCGCGGCGTCCCACCGCCTCACGCGAAGCGGCCGATCGTAGCAAAGGCCGGTTGACCTCGTCGGTAAGAATCCGCAAGACGCACCTCGACACTGACGAACAGGTTCAGGTCGATTGTAGAGTGCGCGGCCCATCTGCCACAGTAGGGGTTCCCCTACAAGCTTTTTTCCGTGCCTCGTTTTCCTGTCTTACATGCCCAGCGATTTCCCGATGACGTCGCCGAGGGTGTTGGCGCGCACGAAGTTCGGCGGGGGGACGAAATCGGCGTCGGGGGGGCTTTGTTTGGTGAGCGATGAGAAGTCGAGGCGGAAGGCGCTCTCGGGGATCGACTTGCTGTGGCCGGCGGCGGTGATCTCGACGGGCACGCCGTCGAGATCGTCGGCGAATTGGAACGTACCGTGCAGGTCGAGCGCGTCGCCGGTTTTCGTCGTGCGCGCGTACTGGAAGTTGAGGCCGGTGGCCGGGTGGCCGTTGACGGTTTGATGGCCGGCGAGGCCGAACGTCAAGGTGAAGGCGCTATCGTCCTTGAGCGAGCGCGCGAACGAAAATGCGCTGAACAGATCGCTGCTCGCGACGACCGCAACGGCCGCGCCGCTGAGCGGAACGGCACCTGCAGCCCCGCTGCCGGATGCGCTCTCGTCGGTCGAAGCATTCGTATAATACGCATGTTTGGCGTTCGACCAGACGGTGTACGTCGAGGCTCGGCGATCGTAGACGATGGTGAAGCCGCCGGGCGGGAACAGCTGCGTCGATACGGCCGATATGACGGACGAGGTCGTTGGGTTCGTGCCGGGGATGCCGAGTGAGAGGACGTCGACGCGCAAGAACGGGCCGTGCTCCTCCATCGCAATGTTTCCGCCGACCGTGATCTTCATGTCGCCGCCGAGCGTCGTTTGAATGACGAGCTGTCCGCTGCCGACGTAGCCGCTCGGTTCGTCGGCAGCGCCGGCATCGGCGAACGTGCCGAGCGCGATGGTGCAAAATGCAGCCGCGGCGAGCAGCCTTCGCTTCACGCCGCCCCGCGATAGACGGTGCCGGCGACTTGCGTTCCCAGATGGTATTCGGTCAGGAACTCGACGATCGCGGCGTGAGCGATGCGGCCGTCGAGGATCTGCGCGGCACCGACGCCCGCGCGCACGCCGTGTGCGGCCGCGCGCACGGCGGCACACAATTCGGCTTCGAGCGATCCTTCGTCGGCCAGCGCCAGTGCCTCGGCCGGCGTCAATTCGGCGACGAGCGCTTGCGAGGCGGGGTCGATGACGCCGCCCGCGGTGTGAAAGAAAATTGCGCGCGCGGCTTCGGTCGCCGCCGCAACGGCTGCCGCGACCTCATCGGCCGATAGCTCCACGTCCTCGCCGCCGAGCGCGAGTGCGGTCGGTTCGATGACCGGGATGTACCCAGCCGCGGTGAGCGTTAGCAGGATCGCGGGCTGAACGCGCCCGACCACAGCGCTCGGTCCGGCGGGCAAAAGCGCCGCATCGGCCCCCGAAAGACCGACCGCGATATTGGTTTGGCGGTTGAGCGTCCGAACGTAGCCGCGGGCGACGTCAACGCTCGGTGCGACGACGATCGGCCGCACGTCTTGCTGCATGAGGAAAGCGAGATCTCCCGCGAGCGTCGTGCGCCCGTCGAGCGCCCAGCGGTCGATCCGCAGGACGAACGTGCGCCCTGCAAAGGTTCGCGCCATCTTGCGATGTTCACGATGCGCGGGATTCGTCCTCGCTGGCAGTCTTAGCGGGCGGTCGCCAAGCGTTGACGTACTGAATCGCATCGACCGGTCCGCGGTCGAGCCAGCGCATCACACCCTCCGCAGCAACATCGATGAGGACCGGCAATTCGCGTTCCTCTTCGGCGCTGAAATTTGAGAGGACGTAGTCGATCGTATCGCTTTGGCCGCGTCCAACCCCAAAGCGCAGCCGCGGAAACCCGTCGCCGAGATATTCGATGATCGACTTGAGCCCGTTGTGTCCGCCGCTGCCGCCGTTTGCGCGCATGCGCAGCCGCCCGAACGGCAGATCGATGTCGTCGCTAGCGACGAGCACCTCGGAGGCCGGCGCCTTCCACCAACCCGCGATCGTCGCGATCGGCCGGCCGCTCTCGTTCATGTACGAGAGCGGCTTCACCAAGACGACGGAGCGCGCCGCCACGTGCGCTTGCAGCGCGCCGTCCCGTTTCTTCCAGTGCTCGACGCCCATGCGTCGCGCGACCTCGTCGAGGATGCGAAAGCCGGCGTTGTGGCGCGTGCGCTCGTAGCTCGGGCCGGGGTTGCCGAGCCCGGCCACGATGCGCGTGCCCGGCAGTTAGGCAGTCTCCGTTTCGGAGCCGCTCTCGCTCTCGGCGACGGTTGGGACCTCGACGCCCTCCGCGACAACCGGCGCAACCTCGGCCTCGGACTCCGTGCGCGACGGCTCGACGGAAACGAGGACCGTACCCGGATCCATGTCGAGCGCGATCCCCTCGGGCAAGGTCACTTCGCCCGCGCTAAGGTGCTCGTGGATTCCAAGCTGATCGACGACCACTTCGATCGATTCCGGCAGCGCGTTCGCCGGCCCGATCACGTCGAGCGTGCGCACGATCACGTCCATCACGCCGCCGAAATTGCGAACGCCGTCGGGCGTGCCGACGAAAACCATCGGCAGCGACGCGGAGATCTCTTCGGTTGCGGAGACGCGTTGCAAGTCCGCGTGGATCACGCGGCGCGAGATCGGATCGCGTTGCACGTCGCGGATTAGCGCGGTATCCTTGGCACCGTCGTCGAGCGCAATTTCGAGCAGCTGGTTCTTGCCCCCGCGGTGGAGCAGTTCGTCGAACGCTCGCGCGTCGACTTCGATTGAGAGGGGCGCCTTGCCGTGGCCGTAGAGCGTGCCGGGAACGCTGCCCGCTTTGCGCACCGCGATCGCAGCGGTCGTGCCGGTTTTTGCGCGCGTCTTGACGACGAGCGCCGAGTTTGTGGTAGCCATGTTTCCTTCTAGGCCGTCGCCGTCGAGGCCGGTTTGAGAACTTCGGGTAGGGTTAAGAGATTGTCCGCGAGCGGACTCACGGGCGGAGGTTCGTCATCCTTATTAAAGAGTTCGGAAACCGAGCGATTGGCCGTGATGCGCTTGATCGCATCGGCCAGGATCTGCGCGATCGACAGAACTTTGAATTTTGGCCCGAGCTGCGCCTCGACGTTGGGGAGCGTGTTGGTTACGATGACCCGCTCGATCGGCGAATCCGCGAGCACGCGGGCCGCATCGCCGGCGAAGATGCCGTGGGTGGCACAGGTGTACACGCGAGTCGCGCCGAGCTTGATGAGGGCTTCGGCGGCTTTTGCGAGCGTGCCGCCGGTTGAGATCATGTCGTCGACGACGACGGCGATCTTCCCCTCGACGTGGCCGACGATTTCGGTTACCTCCGAGACGTCGGGTTCCGGGCGGCGCTTGAACACGATCGCGAGCGACGAGCGCAGGCGCTTCGCAAAATTCTCCGCGCGCGGCACGCCGCCGGCGTCGGGCGAGACGACGACGATCCGATCGCCCTCGAGCCCCTGCGATTTAAGATACGAGCAGAGCGTCGGCGCGGCGACGAGATTGTCGACCGGAAGATCGAAGAAGCCTTGGATCTGGGCCGCGTGCAGGTCGAGCGTCACGAGCCGTTTCGCGCCCGCCTTCTCGATCAGGTTTGCGACCAGCTTGGCCGAGATCGGCTCGCGGCCTTTGGTCTTCTTGTCTTGCTTCGCGTAACCGTAGTAGGGAACGACGGCGGTGATGCGGTAGGCCGAGGCGCGGCTGAGCGCGTCGATCATCAACAGCAGTTCCATCAACGAGTCGTTGACCGAATTTCCGTTAGGCGCGCGACAGATCGACTGAAGAACGAAGACCTCGGCGCCGCGCACGTTCTCTTTGATNNGGAGACCGTGGTCTCGCGACGACTGGTGGATGGTGTAATGTTCCGTTCGCACGGTCTCTTTACCCGTCGCATCCGGCAACGTCGCTGCTTCCCGGCCGAACGGTAGGCGCCGAAGACCCTACCCCTTTTGTCGCTGGTCCCGCGGGCTTCGGGTGGAATGGCGCTTTAGAGCATCCCGTCGGCACTTGCGAGCAGCGCGCGGAGGCTCGGGCGCGCGCCTTTGAGGACGACCTTACGGCACGCGCGCCAGGAGCGCAGGGCGCGCGCCAGCCGGTGAAGCGCGTTCCAGTGCACCTCCGTTGCGCCCGAAAGCGAGACGACGATCAGGGTGGTGTCGCGGGTCGTTCGTTCGCGGACGCGTTCGACGAGGTGACGGCTAGCGGATTCGTCGAGTTCGCCGCTATGCCGAACGACGAGGACGGCTTGACGATCGATTCGCGTTTGCATGGCGCTATCGTGGCACGCGAACCTTCAGCAGGCCTTAAGGCACGCTGTGAAATCAGTGTGCTCCGACTGGCTGCGGGACCGGAAGTTGCGCTCGCCGCTCCTCGTCGCGCGGCGGCTCTTGCTCGTCTTCGATGTCCGTGACGTGCGCTTTGTGATAGTGTTTGTCGTCGGGGGCAATCCACTCGTACGCGATCGGAACGAGCAAGAGTGTCAGGACGAGCGAGCTGAGCACGCCGCCAATGATGACGATGCCGAGGNNCGGATCGAGCGCGAGCGCGAGGGGCAGGTTTCCGAGCATGACCGACGTGCTCGTCATGACGATCGGACGGAAACGCGTAAATGCGCTCTCGCGAATTGCATCGAATTTTCGCTTACCGCGATCGCGCAGCGTGTTCGCGTAGTCGACGATCAGAATCCCGTTCTTGGTCGCGATNNGCGAGCGGTAGCTGTTATAGAGCGCGACCATCAAGAGGAAGACCAGGATCACCGAAAGGATGAGGCCGCGACCCATTCCCTCGAGCGTTTGCCGCATGAAGTCCTGTTGGCCGAGCGGTGCCGGCCGGACCGTGATGTTCGGCGAGAGATGCAGCGAGGGCAGCGCCCGGAAGAACGCGTTCTGCACGTTCGAAAGCGACGAGGCGGCGGCGAAGTTCGCATCGACGTGGATCACGGTTCTGCGGTCGGTCCGGGTGACGAGCGGTGAGGTCGGCGTCGAGGTGAACGTCGCGAAATCGCCGAGGTAGACGATGTTGCCGTTGGTCGCGCGGATCGGAATCGCTTTGAGNNCGCGCCGGCGGCGATCGCCGCGTTTCCGATGTCGACGTCGAGCGCTTGCGCCTTGATCCGGTCGAATTGGATCGAAACTTGCGGCGCAAGGGACGTGCCGGTGCTGTTGACGTTGGTCGCCCCCGGCGTATGCTGGAGCAGTCTGAGGACTTGTGCGGCGGCCGCGGTCGGATCGGCGCCGGTGACGTCCGAGACTAGCAGATCGATCGGCTGCTGGTTACCACCGGTCGTACCCGTCGAGGGGACGACAACGTTAACGGCGCCGGGAAGCAGGTCGTCGGCAAGCTTCTTGAGGTTGCGGACCCAGACGCTCGTCGGCGAAACGCGCCCATCCTT
>PMHP01000109.1 GCA_003158195.1 Vulcanimicrobiota bacterium
ACCGTAGAACGCGATGCCCAGCAAATCGTCGCGCATCAGCAGCGGGACGGCGACCTCGGGCCGCGCGCTCGGCGTCAGGTGGTGCGCACGTTCCCAGCGGGCATCTGCGATGTCGATGACGGTGCGTTCGGCGCGCAGCAAACGAACGAGCGGGTCGTCCAATGCGAGCGACGGTGCGTCGCTCTCACGCCAGCCGTGTTCGTAGGCGCGCGCGTATCGCTCGCCGTCATTGGGGGCCATCGGGGCGCGCGCCGCCCCGATTTTAAGGACAAAAACGGCTGCCGATTTCAAACGCAGCGCGCGGACCGGCTCGTCGACGAGCGCATCCAGCACTGCCTCGCGCGATTCCGCGTACTGTAGCCCCGCGGTTACCCGCTCGAGGTGGTGTTCGGCGGCGTGGCGCTTGGCGAAGACGAAACGGTCGACGGCGCGCTCGAGCACGGCGTGAACGCGGTCGAGCACGAAACCGAGCGCGATCGTGGCCGCGGCTTCGACCGCAATCGCGGCTCTCGTGTTGGAGAGGAGTTTTCCGACCCCCCAATCGATCGCGCCGACGATCGTCACGACGAGCGCCGCGAGCGCCCCGAACACGACCGTACGATTGAGGACGAACGTCACGTCGAGCAGCCGGTGGCGCAAGGTCGCGTACACGAACGCGTACGGCCCGAGCGCCGAGAGGACGAGGAACGCGTTTGCGATGGTCGCAACCGTCGCGCCCTGAAAGATCGCAACTTCGAAGGCGAGGTTGCCGACCGTCGCGGCGATCGCCGCAACGCTAATGCCGAGGATCGCCCAGGCGACGCGGCGGCGCGTCGCGGCATCTGCGATGCCGTATCGCCAAACGAGCGCGGCAACGACGAGCGGGAGC
The DNA here is from genome assembly GCA_003158195.1 of Vulcanimicrobiota bacterium. Lineage (GTDB taxonomy): Bacteria > Vulcanimicrobiota > Vulcanimicrobiia > Vulcanimicrobiales > Vulcanimicrobiaceae > Palsibacter > Palsibacter borealis. Next base: position 869 of record PMHP01000109.1, read on the forward strand.
GGCGCGTTCTGCAGGAACAAGTACGTCAACCCGCCGAGGATGTCGTAGCTCGCGAAGCCGGAGTAGACGAGAACGGCGATCGACGCGGCGATCCAGATGCGTTCCGCGATCCGCTCCCAGGCGCGGTCGAGCCGATCGTGCGGAAAGCGAAGCGCAAAGAGTAGCAGCGGGTAGAACTCCCATATGCCGACGATTGCGATGATTGCGATGTCGAGCGGCAGCGCGACTGCGTCAGGCAACGGCGCGATCGTCACCTCGAGCCAGAACGACGATACCTGACCGATGGCGTAGAGCCAAAACGCCAGGGTCATCATTCCGGGACGGCGCCGGCAGAGGAAGCCGGCAAATGCGATCAGCGGAAGGCTCAGCGCGTTGGAGATGCTCGCGGCCCACGCCTGAGTCGGATTTGCGCGGACGAGTGCCGCCGCGACGGCGATCGTGCGCCCGCCGTGCTCGACGAGCCCGACGTCACCGGCGCGCGGGAAGCGCAGCCGGAAAACTCTTTCGCGGGTTCCGCCGCCGAGTATGTGGTCGCCGGCGCGAACCCCGGCCCGCGCGGCCGGCTCGCCCGGGCTAACGGCGAGCACCGTGCCGTCGGGACGCGCCTGCCAACCGTAGGTCGGCGAGGCGAGCCACGGCGCGACGACCGAGGGCGCTTCAAACGCAATCGCAAGCACGGTGAGCACGATCATCAGCGGCCCGAAGGCCGTCCGGCGAAGGCGCGGCGCGGAGGCGTTCACGCGGCGCGCTCGGTCACGCCGAGACCCGGACCTTGCGGCAAGACGAGCTTACCGCGCTCGTACGTCACGCCGCAAAACGGATCGGCGGCGGTGAGGAAGGGCCCATCGAGGTCGGCCCAATCGACGAGCGGCGAAAGCTGCGCCGCTGCGGTCGTGAGGATCGCGCTTTCGACCATGCAGCCGAGCATGATCTTCAAGTCGAGTGCGCGCGCGGTTGCAATCATCGCGAGCGCGGCGCGAATGCCGCCGCACTTGACGAGCTTGACGTTCACCCCGTCGACGCAACCCGCGAGCGCGGCGAGATCGCGCGCATCGCGCGAGTCCTCATCGGTCACGAGCGGCACGCTCGTCCGTTCGCGGATCCAGCGCAAGCGCTCGGGCGTTCCAGCCGGAATCGGTTGTTCGCAGAACTCGATATCGTAGCGGGCGAGCTCGTTGAGCTTCGCGACCGCTTCGTCCGGCGACCACGCCTCGTTCGCGTCGATCCGTAGGATGCCGGTGTAGCGGTCGCGCATGGCCGCAATCACTTCGAGTTCCTGCGCGAACCCGAGCTTGACCTTAACGATCGGGTGGTCGCGGATCTCGTCGAGTTTGGCAAGCATCGTGTCAGGCGTGTCGATCCCGACCGTAAACGAGGTGACCGGCGTCTGCGACGGGTCGACCCCGAGTAAGCGCCACAGCGGGCGGTCGACGTCCTTGCCGATGAGATCGTGGAGCGCGACGTCGAGCCCGCAGCGCGCGGCGGGCGGAAGTTTCGCGAGCAATTGCCGCGTTGCGTAGGGATCGTCGCCTCCGAGCGGCTGCTTCGCGAAGATCGCGCGCACGGTCGCGACGTTCTCGTGATAGCGTTCCGATGGCGCGGTTTCGCCGAGCCCTTCGAGGTCATTCCAATGCAGGCGAAAGATCGCCGTTCGGGCGAGCTCGGCCGTCCCGCGCGCGATCGTGAAGGGGTGCACCAGCGGCAGCTTGAGCTCCGAGATCGCGAGGTTCACGCGCGCGACTTCAGCGATCGCTACGCTCGTCCCCGCGAGTCTTACGTTTGCATTAGATCGAAAGTGTTCCGGCCCGCGTGCGAGAAGGCGCACGACAAGGAGAGACTTGGTGAAGATTCCGATTTTTCGCGCGCGCGAGGCGTGTGCGAGGCTGGTTATTCCGCTTGCCGTCATGTTCGTGCTCTGCGCTCCGAACTGCGCCCGCGCACAGGGTTCAACCACGAGCGTCGCCGGCACGGTCACGTCGAACGACGGCGTCCCGATCGCCGGCGCGAGCGTCGTCCTGAGCGGTAACGGGCCGGAGCGCTCCGCCCGTGCGGGACCGGGCGGCGCCTTCACGTTTACGGATATTCCGGCCGGCACGTACGGCATCCGGGCGAGCGCGAAGAGCTACGACGTCTTGACGGGGCGGACGATCGAGGTGACCGGCACCGGTACGTCGACGCTGCACCTATCCCTATCGCGCAGCGCTTCCTCGCTAGCGACGATCGGTCAGGTCCAAGTCAACGGTACCCAAGCGCTCGCCGACTCCGCGACGCCGACGACGACGCTCGACACGCAGGCTTACGCTGCGCTCGGCTACACGAATATGGCCGAAGTCCTGCAGAACGACATCTCGACCACGTTGATTCGGCCCCTCGGCGGGAGCCCGGGCCTGCCGACGTCGGTCGCGCTGCGCGGCCCCGACCCGACCGAAACGCTCGTCGACATCGACGGTCATCAGGTCAACAACGGCAACACCGGCGACTTCGATCTCTCGCTTCTCGATCCGGCCGACTACTCCGTAACCGAATTGGTCGAGGGAATCTCGCCGTCGTCGCTCGTCGGTCCGACAACGATCGACGGCGCGATCAACATTCGGACCCTCGAGCCGACGCAGGATCCGCACGAGACCCTGCGCTTCTCGTACGGCTCGTTCGGGTCAACCGCCGAGACGTTGGATGCGACCGGTACGGACGGTCACTTGGGCTACGCTTTTTCGCTGCACCGCACGACGACCGCGGGCGAAGTCAACCAATCGATCGTCGACGTCAGCCAGTCGTCCGCCCCGGTCGTCAGCGTCGGCAGTGCCGTCGACAGTTCGACCGCGCTCGGCAAGCTGCGCTATTCGTTCGGCGCGGGCGACGCCTCGTACGTCGACTTCACGTTCCACGATCAGAGTACGTTCCGCGATTTGTCCGCGGCGCTCTCGGCCTTCCCCGGCCCGGGGAGCGGCATCAGCCCGTACTCCCCGAGTGGATTAGCGCAGCTCGACGGCTTCGAGGGCACGACCCAGCAGGCGAACGACGTCTCGTACGGCTTCGACGTGCAAACCCCGCTCGGTGCGACCGATGCGAGCGGCTTGGCCCATACGACGCTGCAGTTCCGTCACCTGAGCTCGTACGTGACGTCCTCCGTTTTTGGTCCGGGGACGGACAGCTCGCCGTATCTCGACAACTATCGCGATCCGGTCGATGACGAAATCCTCGAACTCGATCATCAATTGCCGCGCGGAACGCTGACGTTCCAATACGAAGTCCGTAACGAACAACTCGTCACCGATTACGTGCCCGGCGGAGAGAACGTCGAGTCGATCGCACACCGCGCTCCCGGCATAGCGAACGCGCGGTTCGCGACGGACGACGACTCGGGCTCCGGTTCGGGCGTCGACACGATTCCGATCGGCCAAACGCAGCGTTCGGCCGTGCTCCGTTACGTCGCCGATCCGACGGCGAAGCTGCACTACAGTTTCGCGACCTACTACAGCCGTTTCTCTGCGTGGGGCTCGAGCATCGATCCGCGTTTCGCTTTCGTGTGGACGCCGACCGCGCAATCGCTCGCACGGTTTTCCGTTGGAACGACGTATCAGACGCCGCAGTTGCCCGAGCTGCTCGTCCTCCCGAACACGCCGGCCGTCGGCGGCTTCGTTTCGACGGGCAACCCGAACTTGAAACCGGACCGCGCGACCGAGTACGGCCTCGGATTCGAGCATCTCTTCGGCGGCCCGGGTCAGACGACGCGGGTTTCGCTCGATCTGTACCGCGTCAATCTTCGCAATCCGGCATCGACTCTGGTCGTCCAGCCGTCGACGAATCCGGATTGCAATCCCGGGACGGGCGACGACGCGTTCGAACGGAACCTCGCGGCGACGTCTGCGTGCCCGGTTAGTTATCCGATAAATGCCGGCGATGGGGTATATCAGGGAATCGAGTTGCGCGCCGAGCACCCGGTCGCGCGCTGGACCGATCTCGACGTCGGGTGGGCCGTCCGCAGCGCTTACCTGTCGGCTTTTCCGGCGAACATTCAGGACGGCACCTTGGTCTTGGGCGAACAGAATCAAGGTCTGCCGCTCGACAAAGCGACGGTATCGCTTTCGCGCCGCCCGCCGCTCGGTTTCGAGTACGGCGCGGGCGCCGTGTACGAAGGTATCAACAACGAGCTGGATCAGCCGCAATTCGTCACGCTCAATGCGAGCATCGGATACCGTCTGAACGATTGGGAACTCAGCCTAAACGGCACCAACCTCACCGGCGTCTACGATCAGCGCTTCACGATCACAAACGGCGGCGTGACCTATGGCGCCGTCGGACCGCCGACAACGACCGACGCATACGCCTTGCAGGGAACGGCCCTAACCGCAACGATCACGCGGCGGATCTAACCGTGTCATCCTGAGCGAAGCGCCGCAGGCGCGAAGTCGAAGGACGGACGCAGTATTCGATAATCGCGGCGGTCCTTCGACTTCGGCGCTTCGCGCCTCCGCTCAGGATGACAGAGCGCAGGGAAATCGGGTGACGAAGTCGGGTGTCCCTTAACCTTTGCCGCAGGCGGGCACGTGGTTTCGCCCTTGACGTTGGTGGGATAATGCATTCACGGTGACTGCGCTCGCACGCGTACTTGCTTAGGTGTAGGACCAACGTATAAACCTAGGGAGCACAAGCTCCGGATACGACGGCTGGGCGGTCTAACAACTGTTCCCCACCCGGCGCCCGGGCCGCACCCACCTGCAAGAGCAGGTCTCTACCCGAGCATGCAGACGGCAGTGCGGTTACTGTTTACGACGTAAGGCCGGCAGCGAGCGCCGTCGCGCGGAGTGCTGCGAAGCGTTCGAGGGCTTGGTGGTAGGCGGCGGGGGCGGCTGAGGGGTCGGCGTTTTCGAGGACGACGAAGCCGCGAAAACGGGCGAGCGCGGTGACGAGTGCGGGTGCGCTTGCGTCGGATGGTGTGGCAAAGGCTGGGAGGTCCTCGATCGCGTGAAAGACCAGCACCGTCTTGGGCAGCAGCGTCGCCGGGTCGTCGGAGCCGGCGAACGTCGCGGGGTCCGGCGCAAAGCGTAGCCAAGCGCTGTCGACGTCCTTCGCGAGGCGCCGCAGGTCGGATTCGCTCGCGCACAGCGTTTCCGGAGCATTGCGCACGGCGATCGTGACCCCGAGCCGCTTGCCCGACGCGGCGCGGGCCCGTACAGCTTGGGTGAAGACGCCCCAGGCGGCCGGCTCCGCGCTAGCAGCGGCGGCGCCGGCGACGGCAAGCGGCGCCCCGAGGGCGAGTGCGAGTTCCAAATGAGCGTCGCCGGCGTCCGAAAAGAGATCGCCGGCCAGGATCGCCGCGACCGACAGGCCGAGGTCCACGGCCAGCTTTTTCACTTGCGCGAGATACTCGGGGTCGGTTCGCGGAAAGTGCGCGACGTCGAAAACGGCGCCGTCGACTTCGAGTTCGTTCGCGCAGAGATCGAGCCACTCGAGCTGAGTGAGCCTGCCTTCAGCGATCGCGCGCGCGAAGCTCGTGATCGGNNCGCGCGCGCGAAGCTCGCGCTCGAAGCGGCGATTTTCATTCCGCTTTCTCGTTCGAGTTCGGAGGGGTCGGTCCCGCGCCGAGGCAATACCCGCCAAAACGTCCCACCGTTCGAGAGGCGCACTGCGTGAGGGCCACAACCGCCACGTTTGCAGCTTTCGCCCGCGGCAGCATTTACGCCGCGGTCTACCTCGTCATTGTCGTTGGGGCCGCCTTCCTGATGGCCGATTGGCACGTGATGGACGCGCGCGTGCTCGCCAACCTGCTCGCATCGGTACCGCAGTTGCCGCTCGAGCCGGACGTCGTTCCGGT
>PMHP01000145.1:0-2661 GCA_003158195.1 Vulcanimicrobiota bacterium
CCGCTCACGGTGACAACGTTTTTTTTAGTATCCCATCATGCGCGCGATGAACGCGCGTGACAGCCACGGCATCGCGCTCAGGGGGCGCAACAAGCGTTGATCGGTTTGCAGCGTGTAGTGTACGCGGCCGCTTTTGTCGCGCGCGGCGAGCCAGATCCAGTCGGCGACTTGCTCGGGGCTCATTTTGATGCCGCCCATGCGGTCGATTCCCGGCGCGTGATACGTCTGCGACGCGAGCATCTGCCCGGCCACGTACGGCGGCGAGATGTCGCAGACCCGAATGTCGTGGCGGCGGAACTCGATCTCGAGCGCCTCGGTTAGACCGCGTACCGCGAACTTCGTCGCCGAATAGACCGCAAAGTCGGGCGTACCGTAGATCGACGACGCCGATGCGAGGTTGACGATCCGCGCGCCCGGCGTCTTCTTCAAGTGTTCGAAGAACGCGTAGATCGCGTTGACGACCCCAAGGAAGTTCACCCGGATCTGCGCCTCGGAATCTTCCGGCGAGATCGTCTCGAACGGTCCGACCCGCAGAATCCCGGCGTTGTTAACCAAGGCGTCGACGCGCCCCGCTACCCTGCCGATGGTCTCAGCCGCCGCTGCAAGCGAAGCAAGTTCCGTAACGTCGGCGACGCCGCTCCATATGCAAGCCGTCCCCAAGCCCTTGGCCGTCTCATCGAGCGTCGCCGGATCGCGATCGATCAACGCGACGCGCCAGCCCTCGCGCGCGAACCGCTGAGCCGTCGCCGCGCCGATGCCCCGCCCTGCCCCGGTAATCGCGACGACGGGGAAGCCTGATGGGCCTGTCCCTGCAATATTCGTCATGCGAAACGCTTCGCCGTCATCGCGCAATTGAGAAGTCGGCGCGAAAAATGTAGCTGCCGCGCCTTGGCCGGCATGCGAAGACTTGAGGAAAGTACGTCGACGTTTTCGCGGCGTCCAGAGCCGCGACGTTGAGACTCGCATCGCCGCTGCTTCGGAAAACCCTCACCGCGCTCTCCGTGCCCGACTCATCGAGCGTGACCTGAATCAGAGCGACTCCAGCCGTCCCGTTCAATCGAGCGGAGTCCGGATAATTTGGAATTGCGGCGCGATCGAGGGCCGCGTTGGCGAATGGCCGGCTGCACGCCGGCGGCGCCGCCGCCACCGACCCGAGCGGGGTGGCCGTCGACCCGTTCCCCGCTTCCGCGACGACCGTCTGCGCGAGAGCCGCCCATTTGGTGTCGACGCTTCGAGTCCACGCCGCCATCGCTTTGGGGCCCATCAGGGTCCGGTCTTCGGGCCGGCACGCCGGATCGCTTGGTGCAAACGTTACACCGAGAAGCGGCTCGCGATCCGTATTGAGCAGCACGATCGCCCCAGACCGGAAGAGCGGAGCGGATCGCCACGTGAGCGCGGTGCGGATCGCGACGTTCGGCAAGTCGGCAGCGTACACGGCATCTTTGCCGTAGGCGGTAACGTGAAACGCTGCGACCGTAGCGGCAGGCGCGCTGAACGAAACGATGTAGTGTATACCGTCGGTCGAGTCGACGATCAACAGACTCGGACAGTCGGCAAAAGCGGGCTCGGCGCACAGCAGGGTGAGAACGGCGAAGAACATCGAAACTGCAACGCGCATCCCTTCACCTCTCCGCGTGATCGACTGCCTCGGCACCTTAGCCGGACCGTCGTCATGGTCCCTTCCCGGCCTACTCCCCCAAGCGACGTGCCTGCAGGCTATGGCAGCGCGTGGATCTTCAAGACGTTCGTGCCGCCTTCGCCGACCGGCATGCCGGAGGTGATGACGATGACCTCGGCGCGTTCGCAGAGGTTTTCGCGGAGCATGCGGGCCTCGACGATGTCGATGAGGCTTTCGAAGTACTTGTACGGCTCGACGACGAGCGCGTCGACGCCCCAGACGAGCGCCATGCGCCGCGCGACTTCGGGGATCGGGGTCATTGCGACGATGCGGGCGCGGGGACGGAACGAGGAGATGTGGCGCGCCGTGTTGCCGGTCGTCGTGCCGGTAACGATGAAGCGCAGGCCGAGCTCCTCCGCCATCGCGCCGGCGCCTTCCGCGATCGAGGTTTCGATGTTCCGCTCGGCGTGCGAGATGCGGCGGTAGCGCAGGTGCTCGTGCGGGTAGTTCGTCTCGACTTGGCGGGCGATCGTCGCCATCACGCGCACGGCCTCGACCGGGTACGCGCCGCGCGCCGTCTCGCCGGACAGCATGACGGCGTCGGTGCCGTCCAGGATGGCGTTGGCGACGTCGGTCGCTTCGGCGCGCGTCGGCCGGGGCGAGGCGATCATCGACTCGAGCATCTGGGTCGCCGTGATGACCGGCTTCGAGACGCGGTTGGCGCGCGCGATGAGATCCTTCTGAACCAGCGGCACCTGCTCGAGCGGAATCTCGATGCCGAGATCGCCGCGCGCGACCATGATCGCGTCGGCCACGGCCAAGATCTCCTCGATCGCGTCGAGCGCTTCGTGCTTCTCGATCTTGGCGATCACCGGGACGTTCTTCCCACGAGCGGCGATGAAGCTCTTGACCCGCTTGACGTCGTCGGCCGATTTTACAAACGACATCGCAACCCAATCGACGCCGGCTTCGAGTCCGAAGGCGAGGTGTTCGAAATCACGATCGGTAACGGCGTCGATCGCGAGCGTCCCGTCGGGGTAGTT
>PMHP01000145.1:2679-3241 GCA_003158195.1 Vulcanimicrobiota bacterium
CTACGAGCGCGAACGAGGCGCCGTTTTCGAGTCGAACCGAGTCGGTCCCAGGCGCGAGCATTCCGGTTCGAACCTTCGGCCCGGGAAGATCTTGCAGGACCGCGAGTGCGACGCCGGCTTCCTTGGAAATTGCGCGCAGNNAGAAGTTCAAGCGAGCGACGTTGAGGCCCGCATCGACGAGCGCTCGCAGCGTCGCCGGTGCGCGTGATGCCGGACCGATCGTCGCGACGATCTTCGTTCGTTTGCGCGTGATTTCCGACATGCCGTTCGTTCGCTTTAGACGAAGTGCCCGGCGAGCCTTGCGTCAAAGAGCCGCTTCATGTCGACGCTACGCGAGCGCAGCGATCCTGACGCACGCCGACGCTACCTTTTTTCGTACACGGTTTCGATCGTCGTTCACGTCATCGTCGGCTTCTTTTTCATCCTGCGCTCGTTCTCGCCGGCGATGGGATCGCAAGGACCGCCGGGCGACGAGACGTTCGTCCTCAGCCCCGATGCCCCGGCGATCGCCCATCGCACACAAATCGGTGTAGCCAGCGCGCCAAAGAAGGTCGCCTTGCCG
>PMHP01000037.1 GCA_003158195.1 Vulcanimicrobiota bacterium
CCGGCGCGCAGTCGGACGGCCGACGGAGCAGGGCCAGACCCCGTCGGCGCTTTCCACAAGCTCACCGTGACAGAGCTGGTAGCCGGCGTCGCAAGCGCGGCTGGATACCTCGTCGAGAGCGGTGGCTGCCGCAGCCGGGAATAAACGATGCGCGCGGTAATAGAAAGCATGACTACACAAGAATTGATCGCTCAGGCTTACTCGGCTTTTAACCGGCGAGACGTTGACGCCGCACTCANNATGTCAGTTGGCCCAAGGCATCCGAGGGCGGTCGAGTCGTCGGGAAACAAGAAATACGAGATTATTGGGCGCGTCAGTGGGCGGAGTTCGATCCTCGCGTCGACGTACTTGAAGTGGTCGAACGTGAAGCGGGTAAGACCGATGTCAAGGTTCATCAGCTCGTAAAGAATTTGAAAGGCGACGTCTTGTCAGACACGGAGCTACTGCACGTCTACACCATTGCGAACGGCCTCATTGAGCGCATGGACATCAAGGAAGGGGAAGGTGCTTTAGAAGGCCCGTCCGCTGCTTTCTCAGGGGAGCATTCACCCGAAATGATCCCGTGAGCGCGGGGCACGCGCCGGAGGTGACGATCGGACTTAAACCGATGACCGGCTAAGGCTATTCTGCGGGGCTCACTCTCGACCAAAAATCATTGAATTCGAGGCTATCGAAAAATGCGGCGGCCTCGACGATCTTATCGTCGCTAATACGCAGATACCACGTGTAGGTGTTCTTATATGGCGTGCCGTTCCGAACAGTCGCTGATGCATCGAAGAAGGCAATGACCATATCGCCATCGACGTAAAGGCCGCGGATGTCGGGTTTGAGGGGGGTCATCATTCGTGCATTAAGCGGCAGAATGACCTCGTCCATGAACTCCTGCTTGGTTTGATATGTCTTCGAAACCCGGAATTCCCAACGATCGTCCACTTCGCATCGGGCGCGAGGAGATCGAAGGCGCTGCCCGCGCCGGCCTTCCAGCGCTCGAATGCGTCCGTGACGAGTTTGAGGTTGTGATCTTCTGCAGACGTGTGAACCCCGCTCATTTGCTACCTCCCCGCAATAGAGATTACGCGCCGGTGAACTGCGCGATGTCAAGGCCGCCGTTGTAATCGGTGGTGAAGACCCACCTTGGTCACTATGCCCCACCGGCTCGAAACCATCCGCAAATTACGGGGCTCGCGGTCGAAGGTTGTCCTGCATCATTGCGCCGCCGCACAACGACTGGCTCGAGACGGAAAAAACGACATGTTAATCTCCCCATGCGAGGAGCGCCTATGGATTGCCCTGTCCGATTGATTTTTCCCGGGCCCGGCTCATCGCTTCGATGACATCCGCGATGATTGTTACGAGACCCAGCCATTCTCGTCGATGCGCATTGCAGCCCGATGGAACGCTATCGCACCCGAAAACGGTGCGGTCTCGGCGCAACATTGGGGCGCCCGCCATCGTTCTCGGAGCTTTGCGACGCCACAGGGCCCGACAGAGTGAAATCAAGCGGCCCCGGGACCAGCCTACACGGACGGTGAGCAGGGTCTGCCGCGACCGCAGCGGCCATCCTGGGGCACGCCAACGCCTGGACGACTTTAGGTGCGCTTATCGAGGGCGTCTTGAAAGGGCCAGTCTCGGAACCGTTGAATCCGGAAGGCCGACCCGCCGTCCAGGCGCGTTGCCTTTTAAATCAAACACGCCGACGTAGCTCAGTTGGTAGAGCAGCTGTTTCGTAAATAGCAGGTCATCGGTTCAAGTCCGATCGTCGGCTTCGAGAAAAGCCCGTCACCGCGGGCTTTTTTGCTAGGCGCGCCTCAGATCGCGTGACGCCTTTGTACCGCGCTTCGCGCCCTCGACCCTTAGGGTGGATGATGCGCTTCGATGGATGAGCAGTGGAGCCGCGGTCCGATATGCGGTCGCGGCGCTCGTCGCCGGCGTTCCGCCCGCCCAGCTTCCATCGGCAAGTTAACAGTAGCGGAATGGCGCGACAGGGCGCTGTCGACGATGAGCGACGCGCGGCTTGGACGAGTTGGCGCGCCAAGTCGTGACCTGGGGACGACGGATTTCCGACATTGGGATCCACGATGCGGGACACCCGTCGATTCGAAACGGGCTCATCTCGCGAAGCGCCCGACGTCAGCCGGGCTGCTTGAGCGTCACGGCGGTTAGCTCCCGGGTGGCGGAGTCGCCGAAGCTGTCCTTGGAGATCGCCTTAACTTCAGCGCGCACATCGGGGCAATACCAGCTCGTCTCTTGGAAGGTGCCGTCCAACGTGTCGTTCATGACGAAGAATTGGAGATCCATTTTGAGCTCTTGGCGCAGGCACAGGTACGTACCGGCGGGGACGGTGACCGTCTCCCAATCGACCAGATGCCAGTGTCCGCTTCCGGTAAATCCGCTGCCGCCGCCCATGTCGACGTCGAGGGCGCTGCTCCAGGCGCTCCCCGGCGCGAGCGGCAGGCGGGCGTAAGGGAGCGGCTTTTTGAATCGTTCGCTGGTTCCGTTGAAGACCGAGTATCCCGAATAGACGTTGCCGTCCGCATCGCTGACGACATCCGCCTTGACGAGCCCTCCGCTCGGGTGCAGAACGCGGCGTTCGCCGCAGTCAGCACGCGTGAACGTCTCATCGCCGTTTAGAGCCTTTCCCGTGCCTGCCGTTGAGACGAAATGGTACGTCCACGCGTCGCCGACTTGGCACGCGAGGCTCGTGACCGGAGGCGGATCGGTCGGCGCGGGAACGGCGCCCAGGCATAGAACGGCCAACGCGCCGACGATCGTAACTCGAGAAATTCCCACACTCACCTCCCGCTGAATCGCTTCGATACGAGCCCCGCGTTCGGGCTCCCTTGATGCAACGTCGCCAGGCCTTGTGCCGCTCATCTTTTTTAACGGCTCGGCGCTCAGCGATCCTCGCGGATGATGCTGAGCGCCGGGTCGAGACTCGTTTGAAGTTAGGCGGTTCTGCAGTCGTCCTAGAACAGCTTGGGACCCCATCCGTGGATGCTGGCGATGCCGTTGACGCGCGCGGCGCGCGCCCGGTCGGCCAGGGAGTTCGTCCGGTAGCTGCGAGCGCCGGGGACTTGCGATTCGTCGTCGCGGGCTTCGAGGTGGTTCTGCTGCAGGTCCATTTTTCGTTTCCTCTTGGTAGGGCTCCGGGACCGGAGCCGTGACATCATCATCCGCGAAAGGCCCAATCCGAAACAGGGCGGACCGTACGCCGAACCCGCACAAATTAGCCGTACGAATTATCGCGAGCTAGGGCGTAGCGCCGGGCTTCCAGCTTCGTAGGCGCTCGAGGTCCGCAATCAGGCGGCTCGTCACCACCTGAACGACCAGCAGGCGAAATCCGACGTTGTGCTCGTAGAGGTCGAGCATTTCTCGGCGGTCGATGGCCAGGACGTTGACGTCGGTCGCGCAGGTAGCCGTGGCCGTGCGTTGTTTCAATGGAGAAAAGAACGCGATCTCGCCCAGCAACTCATGCTCCCGGGCATAGGCCCCGATCTCGTCCAGGGAGACGACGCCCGAGAGGATGTAGAGCAGCTCGTCGGCGGAGTCACCATTGCGAAAGATCACGTCGCCGGCTCGGTACGAACGGCGCGTTTTGAACGACGCGAGCCAGTCCGTCAGCGGATCCACCGTGCGCGCGCGGGCGGGCACTGAATTCGACGGTTGTACCGTCTTCAAGTCGGACGGCTTCAACACGCCGAGCAGATCGACGATACCGTGCTCCGGCGGCATGCTGGATTCACGCGTCGTGGCGTGGGCTCGCAGACAGCACTGAAGCCAGACGTCGATCAAGACCGAGACGAGATCGCCGCCGAGCGAGGGATCGTGCTGTTCTCGGATTGCCCAGCCGAGCGCGGCTTCGACCTCGTGAAACTCCGCGAGCAACGTGTCGAACGCATCGGCCGCCGCGACGCCGGAATTCGCAAGCCAGAGCGCACGGGCCCGTTGCAAGCTGCTGCGATAGTACTGCGCGTGGCGCTCGGCGAGCGCGCCGCTTTCGCCGCTCTCATCGAGGAGGTATCGCGCGTATTCCCGCGTCGACTCAAGCATTCGATAGCGAGCCGATTCGCGCTCGCGACGCTCGACGACGAGGAGAGACTTCGAAACGAGCGTCGCGACGCCGTCGCGCACCGCGTCCTCGCCCAAAGAATCGGCATCGGTGCAGATTGCGACCGCCGCCTGCGTCGTCCAGGGTCCTGCGAAGATCGCAAGCCGGCGAAAGAGCAGCTGGTCGCGCTGCGTCAACAGCGCGTAGCTCCAATCGAACATCCCGCGCAGCGTTTGATGACGCGGCGCCGCCACGCGCCGTCCACGCCCTAGGAGCGCGAGGCGCCCCTCGAGGCCGTCCTCGATTTCGCGCAGCGACAGGTCGCGCGTGCGTGCCGCCGCCAGTTCGAGGGCAAGCGGAAGGCCGTCGAGATGCGCGCAGATACGCGCGACGGCGGAGGGGTCTCGGACCGCTGCAGCCGGGAAGTCGCGCGGGTCGGCTTCTTCGGCCCGATCGAGGAACAATCGGACTGCGGGCGACATCCGCCAATCGTCAAGTGCTTGGGCGTCGGAGCCGTCGACGTCGAAGGCGGGAAGCGGCAGGGGATCGATCTGATAGCGCAATTCGCCGTCGAGATCGAGTGCCTCGCGGCTGGTTACAAGGAAGCGAGCGCCGTCGCAAGCCGCCGTCACCCGCTGTACGACGCTCGCGCACGCCTCGATCAGGTGCTCGCAGTTGTCCAGTATCAGGAGCAGGCGCATGTCGTGCATCGCAAGCGCCAACGAGTCCAGAGGCGATTGGTCGGGCACGGTGGCCACTTGCAAGAGACGCGCGATCGTCGCGGTCACGAGGACGGAATCGGTCAGCGGCGCAAGATCGATAAGCCAGATTCCCTCCGGAAACGCGTNNACCGCCCAGTTGCGCGCGCCCGATTTGGAGAGCGAGACGCGTCTTTCCCGACCCACCCGCTCCCAGCAGCGTAACGACACGGCGGCTCAGCAGCTGACGCTGCACCTCGCCGAGTTCCCGCTCGCGGCCCACAAATGAGTTGACGGCGTGCGGGAGGTTGTTCGGAACCTCGGCCTGCGTTCCGGAGACCGTCNNCGAGGCGGCCGCGGCCGCCTCGAGTTCGTCGCGTTGCGCCGCGTTAAGCACCAGTCCTTCGATCAAAAGCGCGAGCGTTTCGCGCTGCGGAGCGCTACGCGCGCCGCGCTCCAAGGATCCGATCGTTTCGGGACTGATGCGCGCGCGTTCGGCGAGGAGTTCCTGCGATAGCCCCGCTGCAAAACGGAACCGGCGCAAGAGCACCCCAAACGGCGATCGGACCTCTTTATCCGGCCCGCGAGATGCGTTCACCCTTTCGCCTTCGCCGGCTACGTTTCGGCGTACTGCGCCTCGCCGTTGCCGAACGACCAGTTCTCTTTCTTTACCTCCACGAGGCTGATGAAGACGTCTTCGCGCCGGAGCCCCAAACGCTCGTGAAGCCCGTCGGCAACGCGCTTGTAGAAGGCTCGCTTCATTTCGACCGTCCGGCCGTCATTGAGCGTCACTTGGATGAAGACGCAGTCATCGGTTCGCTCGATGCCAAGATATCCGCGATCGAACAGGAGCCCTTCGGCGGCATGCTCCGTAATGACCTGAAAACGATCGTTCTCGGGAACGTTTAGAGACTCGCGCATCGCTCCATAGACAACGTCACCAATCGTCTTCCGGTAGTCGGTTGATTGGCCTCGGAGAAGATCGATGCGTACGAACGGCATAACGCTACGTCACCGTGCGGCCGATGAGGTCGGCTTGGCGCACGTGGGATTTGTTTCCCGTGATTCTCGCCGCCGAGTGATACGTCGCCGCAAGCGAGTTTGCGCTTGCGTAGCGCTCGGCAAGCATAACCGCTTCCGAGGCATGCTCGATCGCAAGCGCGGTAAGGCCCATCGCTGCATTTGCCTCGGCGAGCTCGCGCGCAGCCGCACTTTTCAGGCGCGGGTTCTCACTGCGCTCCGCAAGCGCCCAGGCTGCTCGCGCCGCCTGCAAGGCGCCGGCGTATCGCCGCCGGCCGCGGCGCGCCTGGGCTCTGACAATTTGGAGGCCGGTGCCTTCAAAGCGGTCGTAGCCGCCCAATGCCTCGGCTTTGTCGAGCAATGCCTCCGCGACGGCGAAATTGCCGCAACTCATCTCGAGGGTTCCGGCGTCCAGGTAAGCCGTCGCCGTCGTTGTCGCGTCCCCGAGTTGAAGTGCGGTTTGAAGACCACTCTGGATCAACGCGCAAGCCGCGTCGCGATTTCCGCGAAAGTAGGCTTCGAAGCATGCCGTCCCCGTCAAAGCCTTCAGGGCCCGCTTCGTGTGGCCAAGCTGTTGCGCGCGGGTTAAGGCATGAGCGTACATCGTCGCGATCGCGTCCGGTGCGCCGTTTGGAACGCAAGCCTGCGCGTCGGCGAGTGCCGTCCAAAGATCGATCTGTAGGTCCGGCGCGGGCGCGGACAGCGTCTCGAAAACAGATTTGGCGGTCTGCATGTGAGCGAGGCCGGCGGTGCAATTACCGAGGTTAAACGACTGGTTCGCTTTGACGAGCAGAGTTCGAACGAAGAGTTCCTTCTCCCGATCCTCGCCGCCGACGCTGCCGATCCGAAGAGCGTCGAGCGCTTTCGCACGCATAGCCTCGGCAAGCTTGGGACGATAGGCCGCGTCGTGACAGAGCGCCTCCGTTGCGTCGAGCTGCGCGAGACACGTTCGGTTCGAGGCCGAGTCGGAACCGGATTCGATAATGAGAGCGTGCCTTGCGGCCTCTATGACCCCCTTCGCTTCGCTGACCTTCTTCTGCAAGCAGAGGATTTCCGCGGCAACACACAGGCTCTCAACCCGACGATGCGTTTCCGGCGCATAATCCGCTACGCTTCTCGCGAGACTTAGGGCGGCGTCGTATTGTGCGTTCTCGCTCAAGAAGCGGGCTTGCGCGAGCGCGAGCATCCCGGCATCGAGCGAAACGGCGATCCTCTGGGCGATGGGTTGGCGCGGCCGCAGAAATTCTTGCCCTACCGCAGCGTACGCGCGGTTGCGGTCGCGGTAGAATTGCCGCAACGATAACCCAAGCTGCTTGGCGACGCTCCTCGGCGGTTTCCCCCTGAGCGCGTGTTCGACGATAATGCGATAGTGGCGTTCGCCGATCTCGTGGCGACCCGCGACGGCCTCGGAGTCTCGCACCACTTGTGCGGCCGCGAGAACTGCGGTATGGAGATTTGCCAACGTCAGGATGTCGCACGTCACGGGGTCTGCGGAATCTGCGTTCGCTAGAAGCTGCTGGCGCGTCAGGGGGTTCCGCTCGAGCTCCTGGGGATCGTTCAAATAACGAAAGAAGTGCTGACAAGCGGCCGAGAAGGAGTTGTTTGGATCTAAGCGAGCTCTCGCGCGACCGGAATTCACGAGGCTACCTCCATAGAATGCGGAGCCGCACGACATCCGCCAACAGTCCGAAAGGCCGAGGTACGCCGAGGTACGAAGCGTAGCGAGCTTCTTCGCTACCCTGGTGCCTTCAGCCCTGAGCCTTTGTGCCTAGACGGTTGAGGACTAGGCGACGGGAGCGGAAAAGCGGCCAGTACTTCTACCGGCCGGGGGCAAGCGCGTCTGGACCGCCATGTCGTGGTGCGGCGCATCGGCCGCTTAGATCGACAGCGTTCCTTTGCCCATAACGACCAACAGGGAGTTTAGCTTACCGCCTGGACTGATCACGAGGGACACACGCGTGCCTGCGGCAACGCAGCCTGCCGTACTGACGCCATCGAAAGCGGCAACTTCCGGTCCCTCGTTGTTCGCGTCCACGCGAATTGCCGGCACCTCGATCCGTCCCACCTGGATGGCGAGGAACTGGGTCGATTGCAAGAGTTGCGGCTGGGCGAGTATGACTCGCATCGTTGCAAAGTTGCCGCTGCACTGCTCGAGTAGCACACCGGCGTAAGCGTTCGTACCCGGGGTCAGGAGCACGACGCTGCCGGTGACACCGCTCGTGGCGGCAGCGCATGGGGAAGCGGCCACCGCGCACAAAAGCGCAACGAGACAAGACATGCTTAGCGCACCGATTCTCATGCTGAAGATCTCCTTGTGGTTTCCTCGACTACAATAGCTCGCAAAACGCCCGCTCGGGAGCCCGGTGAAAAGAATGGCCAAAGTATGGCACAAACTCCATCGGCCTACCCTTCGGTAACCCGGGCCGGCCCTTCCGTGATCGATGCGAACGTCGCGGCATCCAAGCGCGACGGGTCGTCGCGCATGAAGAACGCATAGGCGCCAAGCGCCACGGCCAGGCCGAAGAACCAGCCGCCGACCCAAAAAACGTGAAACGGCGCGACGAACAATCCAAGCAACGGCAGGATCCAGCCGGCCGCGAGCGCGGCGAGTGCCCGCAGGTTGAACCCGGCCGCGTAATCGTAACGCCCGAGCGGCTGGTAGAGCGCGAAGAGATCGATGCGTTGCGCTCGGACGAGCCAATAGTCCGCGATGGCGATACCGTCGAATGGTCCAAGCAAGGTACCGTAGCTGCCGAGCCACGTGAACACGTACGCGCTGAACGTCGAGAGCACGTACCACGGCTGCATGAGCAGTGCGAGCAACCCGGTGAGGATCGCGCCGATTCCGAAGGTGATGACGCGCGGCCAAAGGTTTTCGAACGCGCGCGCGGGGGCCATGACGTTGGCGCCCACATTGATCGTAATCGATGACAAGATGACGATGGCGCCGCCCAAGATCACGACGGGCGTTGAGAAGTGAAGCAGTAAATCGACCGGGTTCCAGAGCGCTTTGCCGTAAAGTGCTACGGTCGCGGACGTCACGGCGATCCCGACAAATGAAAAGCCCGCCATCGCGAGCGGCATCACGAGTTGTCCACGGATCTGCGCGCGCTGCGAACGGGCGTAGCGCGAATAGTCGGGAATGTTGAGCGCGAGCGTCGCCCAGAAGGACACGACGCCGATGACCGAGCCGAAGAAAACGCTCCAGAATTGGACGCCGTGCAAGGTCGAAGGCGTCGAGAGCATCGCCCCCACGCCGTGCGCGGCAGCGGCACCCCAGACGAACAGCGCGATTGCGGCCACGGCCAAGGTCGGCGCCGCGATCGCGGCGAGCCGGCCGATCGCTTGCGGGCCGCGCATCGCGACGCCGACGTTGAGCAGCCAAAAGATCGTAAACGCGATCGCGACGTGTGGACCGAAACCACCCCAGGCCGCGACGACGCGTTGCAGGATCGCATCGAGCGCGAGGCCGCCGAACCACGAGTTGATGCCGAACCAGCCCGCCGCGATCAGCGCGCGCGCGAGCGCCGGCACGTGCGCGCCGCGCGTCCCAAACCATAAGCGCGCGAAAACCGGATAGGGAAACCCGTAGCGCGTTCCCGCGGCCGCGACGAGCAGGATCGGAACGAGCACGATCGCGCTCCCGGCGAAGATCGTAAACGTTGCCTGCCACCAGTTCATGCCGAGTGAAATCATTCCGCTTGCGAGCGAGTAGGTCGGAATGCAGATGCACATCCCGATCCACAGCGACGCAAAGCGCCGCGCCGGCCAGGCGTGTTCTGCAAGCGTGCAGGGCCGCAGGTCGTCGTTCCAGAGCTCGCCGTTACTCGAAAGCTCCTGCGCAGCAGTCCCGGTCAGGGTGACGACGTCACCTTCGAGACGCTGCGTAGTCGCCATCAGCTGCGGCGTCCCGCCGTCAGCGCGTCGAGTGCGCCGTCGAGCGAGGCGATCGCCTCGTCCAGTTCCGTCTCCTCCACGATCAGCGGCGGCGCAACGATCATGATGTTGTAGCGCCCAAACGTGTAGACGCCGCGCTCGCGCAAAGCCCTAAAGAGCGCCGGCATCGGCCCGAGGTCCTTGCCCTGCCACGCGATCAGCGGTTCGCGCGTCGAGCGATCCTTCACGAATTCCAAGCAGAAGAACGCTCCCAGTCCGCGCACGTCACCGATCACGTCGTGCTTCTCTTGAAGTTTGCCGAGCTTCTCGCGCAGCCAGCTTTCGATGCGCATCCCGCGCTGGAAATAGGAACCTTCGCGATACGCCGTGATCGCGCCGAGCCCGGCGGCCATGGCCAACGGATGGCCGCTGTAGGTGTGTCCGGAACCGAGCGGCTTCGAATCGTAGGCCGACGCCAGCTGCTCGCGCACGAGGACACCACCGAGCGGAACGTACGCCGACGTCACGCCTTTGGCAAACGAGATGATGTCGGGAGTGACGCCGAAGCGCTGCGCGGCAAACGGCGCGCCGGTGCGGCCAAAGCCGGTCATGACCTCGTCGAAAATCAAGCAGATGCCGAACTCGTCGCACAGCGCGCGCAGGCCGGCGAGATACCCAGGCGGCGGAACGACGACGCCGTTGGAGCCGACGACCGGCTCGACGAGAATCGCCGCGACCCGTGCGGGATCTTCCGCCTCGATCGTCTCGCGCAGGTGGTGCAGCGCGCGCTGCGTCTCGGTCGCCGGGTCGTCCGTGAAAAAGGGACTGCGGTACGGGTACGGCCCCCAAAAGTGAACGACGTCCCCGGGCGTCCCGGGCTCGTTATACCAGCGGCGGTTCTCGCCGGTCAGGGCCGATGCGCCGGAACTCGATCCGTGAAACGACCGGTAAGCGGACAGAACCTTCTGCCGCCCGGTCGATGCGCGCGCGAATTTTACCGCATCTTCGTTCGCCTGCGCGCCGCTCGTCGTAAAGAAGACGCGCGCGCCTTCGTCACCCCACGGCGAAATCGCAACGAGCGCCTCGCCCAGACGCGCGCGCTGATCGTTGAACCAATTCGGCGGGCTAAAGCACAGCCGGTCGATCTGCGCGTGCATTGCGGCGAGCACGGTCGCGTTCCCGTGCCCGAGATTGACCGCAATGAGTCCCGACGACAAGTCCATGTAACGCTTGCCGTCCGCGTCGATGAGGAAGACCCCCTCACCGCGGACGATGACCGGCACGTCGAGCGAACCCTGCGCGACCCACGGGGACAAGACGTTCTTGCGATGCAGGGTCTTGATGTCGTCGGCAAGGTACACGCGGCTCTCCCGTCGTTGGTCGGAACCCACAGCTTTAGCCGCTTCGTGCGCCGCGTTCCTGGCTATGATAGGATGCCGTCATGGCGATGAAGCCGACCTTCGCGCTTGGGCCGCCGATGGCCGAGCCGCTCGCCCCGCTCGACGTGATCGTGGAAGCGAACCGCTGCCTCAATTGCTACGACGCGCCCTGCACCCGCGCGTGCCCGACGGGAATCGACATCCCGCGCTTCATTCGCCGGATCGCCTCGGGCGATAAGGCCGGCGCCGCGCGAACGATCATGGATGCCAACCCGATGGGCGCGAGCTGTGCACGCGTTTGCCCGACGGAAGAACTCTGCGAGGGGGCGTGCGTTTACACGCCGGATGCGCCCGCGATTCGGATCGGGCAGCTGCAGCAGCATGCAACGGACTGGCTCATGGCCGACGGGCGTGCGCTCTTTTCGCCCGGCACTCCAAGCGGCAAGCGCGTCGCCGTCGTGGGCGGCGGGCCGGCGGGGCTTTCGGCAGCCAGGGATTTAGCGCGGCTCGGCCACCAAGTAACCGTGTTCGAACGCGACGATCTTCCGGGCGGTCTCAATACCTACGGGATCGTGCCGTACCGGCTGCCGGCCGAGGTTGCGCTGTGGGAGGCGGAACAAGTGCGTCGTTTGGGCGTCGACATTCGCACCGGAGTCGCCGTCGGAACCGGCGTCGCGGCGGCCGAATTGCTCGCGGAGTACGACGCGATCGTTATCGCCTGCGGCATGGGTCGCGTCCCGCACCTCGGCATTCCGGGCGAAGATGCCGGCGGCGTGTGGGACGCACTCGACTTTATTCGCCGGGCCAAGGAGGACGGAGCGGTGCCGGGGCTCGGCGATACCGTTGCCGTGATCGGCGGCGGCAACACGGCGATCGACGCTGCAACCGCTTCAAAGCGCCTGGGCGCGAGCTCCGTGACGATGTTCTACCGGCGCGGCGCCGAGCGGATGACGGCCTACGCGTTTGAGATCGAGTTCGCCCGGAGCGAAGGCGTCGAGTTTCGGCACTGCGTGATCCCCAAGCGCATCGTCACGAACGAGGGTCGCGTTGCGGGCCTCGAATTGATTCGAACCGACACCGATGGTTCGGCGCGGCCGATCCCGGGGAGCGCGTACACGATCCCCGTCGACAACGTGATTCGGGCGATCGGCCAGTCGAGGTTCGCGGCGCTGCTCGACGCCTTCGGCGTAATTCACGAGCACGGCGTCGCCGTCGTCGACGATGACATGCGCACGAATCAGCCGCGGGTGTTCGCGGCCGGAGATTGCATGTTCCGTGCGGGAGCAGGCGACGCGATGGTCGTCGAAGCGGCCGAGCGCGGCAAGACGGCGGCTCGAAGCATCGATGCCTTCCTGCGCGAAGGAACCGCCTGATGGCCGATCTTTCGAGCAATTTAGCCGGAATTCGCAGCCCCAACCCGTTTTGGCTTGCGTCCGCACCGCCGACGAATTCCGGTTATCAAGTGATGCGCGCGTTTGCCGCGGGTTGGGGCGGCGCCGTTTGGAAGACGCTCGGCGAACCGATCGTCAACGTCACCTCTCGTTTCGCCGGGCTGAACGCCGGCGCGACCAAGATGATCGGCATGAACAACATCGAGCTGATCACCGATCGGCCGCTCGACGACAACCTGCGCGAGATCGCCGCGTGCAAGGCGGCCTATCCCGATCGCCCGATCGTCGCCTCGCTGATGACCGGCTGCACGCAGCGCTCGTGGCACGAGCTCGTGAACGCGGTGCAGGACGTTGCGGTCGACGGCTTCGAGCTGAACTTCGGCTGCCCGCACGGGATGTCGGAGCGCGGGATGGGCTCGGCGGTCGGTCAGGATCCGGCTCTCGTCGAGCAGATCACGCGCTGGGTCAAGGAAGCCGCACGCGTTCCCGTGATCGTCAAGCTGACCCCGAACATTACCGACGTGCGCTACACCGCGCGCGCCGCGGCCCGCGGCGGCGCCGATGCGATTTCGCTGATCAACACGCTCAACAGCCTCATGGGCGTCGACCTCGATACGTGGAATCCGATCCCGCACGTCGACGGAAAATCGTCGCACGGCGGTTTCTGCGGTCCGGCAGTCAAGCCGATCGCGCTCAACATGGTCGGCGAGTGCGCGCGCGATCCGCAGGTGACCGTTCCGATCTCGGGTATCGGCGGCATCGCCACCTGGCGCGACGCGGTCGAGTTCATGCTGATGGGCGCGACCAACGTGCAGGTCTGCACCGCGGTGATGCGTGACGGTTTCCGGATCGTCGCCGACATGATCGAAGGACTCAACAATTACCTCGACGATCGCGGCATCGCAAGCGTTGCCGAGATCGTCGGCAAGACCGTTCCGCGCTTCGTCGACTGGAACGACCTCAACCTCGACTACAAGATCGTCGCCCGGATCGATCCGGCAACCTGCATCAACTGCAACCGCTGCTGGATCGCGTGCGAGGATGCGGCGCACCAGTGCATCGACCGGCTCGTCGATGAAACCGGAGCGAGCGTCCTTGAGGTCGACGAGGAACACTGCGTCGGCTGCAATCTGTGCAGCATGGTGTGCCCGGTCGACGAGTGCATCACGATGGTACGTGTCGACGACGGTGAAAGCGTACACACCTGGAGAGAACGGCTATCGGTACCATCATAAAGGGCGGCACGATCGTCACGGCGACGGACCGCTTCGTCGCCGACGTGCTGATCGAGAACGGCACGATCGCCGCCATCGCGAACGCTCTTCCGGCCTCGGGAGCGCAGGTGATCGACGCTTCGGGGAGTTACGTCTTCCCCGGCTTCATCGATCCGCACACGCACCTCGACATGCCGTTCGGCGGGACGGTCACCGCCGACGATTTTGCGAGCGGTACGGGCGCCGCCGCACTTGGCGGCACGACGACGATTGTCGATTTCGCCCTGCACCAGCGGGGCAATTCGCTCGCGAATGCGCTCGCAACGTGGGAGAAGAAAGCTGCCGGGAAAGCATCGATCGACTACGCCTTCCACCTGACGATCGCCGACGGCCGTCCCGAGACGCTTGAAGAGATCCCGGTCATGATCGAACGCGAGGGCGTCAACTCGTTCAAGTGCTTCATGGCCTACAAGCACATCTTGCAAGTCGACGACGAAACGATCTTCCGGGTGATGCAGGCGGCCGCGAAGTTCGGGGGCCTCGTGCAAGTGCATGCGGAAAACGGCGACGTCATCGAGGTGACGGTCAAGGATGCGCTCGCCGAAGGGCTCACGGCGCCCAAGTATCACGCGCTCACGCGGCCGGTCCAGCTCGAGATGGAAGCCACCGCGCGCGCGATCTGGATGGCCGAGGTGGCGGGCGCGCCGCTCTACGTCGTGCACGTTTCAAGCGCCGGCGCAGCCGACGCAATCAGCGACGGGCGCAAGCGCGGCCTGCCGATTTACGGCGAGACGTGTCCGCAATATCTTGTCTGCGACACGAGCGATTACGACCGGCCGGCGTTCGCCGGCGCGAATTACGTGATGTCACCGCCGCTGCGCGAGAAGTGGAATCAGAACGTCCTGATCGCCAAGCTCAAAAACGGCGAGCTCCAAGCGGTCGGTTCCGACCACTGTTCGTTCAACTGCGGGCAGAAGGCGCTCGGCAAAGACGACTTTTCGAAAATCCCCAATGGAGCGCCGACGATCGAGGACCGCGTGGCGATTCTCTACGAGCGCACGGTCAACACGGGTGCGATCGGGCTCAACCAATTCGTTGCGCTTGCGGCCACCAACCCGGCCAAGCTTTTTGGGCTCTTCCCGCGTAAGGGCACGATCGCGGTCGGCAGCGACGGGGACCTCGTCGTGTGGGATCCCGCCGCGACGCGCACGATTTCCGCAGCGACCCATCACATGGCGGCCGACAACAGTATTTTCGAAGGCATGACCGTTCGCGGTACGCCGCGTTACGTGTTCTCGCGCGGGCGCCTGCTCGTCGAAGGCGGCAAATACGTCGGCGAAACCGGCCGCGGAATCCGTCAGAAATCGGCTCCTTTCCGCCCCGTGCAGCTGTAGCTAGGACGAGACCAACCAGTGAGCGACGTCGTCACCATCGGACTGATCCAAGCCCATCACGATACCGCCGGTTCCGAGCCGGTCGAGGTCCACAAGCGGGTCGCGACCGATAAGCACGTGAAGATGATTCGCGAAGCGGCGCAGCGCGGCGCGCAGATCGTGTGCCTGCAGGAACTGTTCTACGGCCCGTATTTTTGTACCGAACAAAACGCGCGGTGGTACGAGGCAACCGAACTCGTTCCCGACGGTCCGACGACACGGTTGATGGCGGATCTCGCGCGCGAACTCAGTATCGCGCTCGTCGTTCCGCTCTACGAGCGCACGATCAGCGGCGTGTACTACAACACCGCGGTCGTCATCGACGCCGACGGCTCGGTGCTCGGCATCTATCGCAAGAACCATCTCCCGCAGGTAGCGGCGGGGCCGCCCGGCTGCGGCTTCTGGGAGAAATTCTACTTTAAGCCCGGCAACGCCGGTTACCCGACGTTCCAAACGAAATTCGCGCGAATCGGCGTGTACATCTGTTACGACCGCCACTTCCCCGAAGGCGCGCGATTGCTCGGCCTAAACGGCGCGGAGATCGTCTTTAACCCCTCGGCGACGGTTGCCGGGCTTTCCGAATACCTTTGGAAACTCGAGCAGCCCGCCCACGCGGTCGCAAACGGGTACTACGTCGGCGCGATCAATCGGGTCGGCGTCGAAGCGCCCTGGAACATGGGCGAGTTTTACGGACAATCCTACCTCGTCGATCCGCGCGGCCAGTTCGTCAGCATCGGAAGCCGCGACCAGGACGAAGTCGTGATCGGCGACATGGACCGCCGTATGATCGAGGAGGTCCGCAACACCTGGCAGTTCTACCGCGACCGCCGTCCCGAAACATACGGGGAAATGGTCAAGATCTAGCGAGGCCGATGAAAAATCTCGTCATCCTGAGCGCAGGGCCGTAGGCCGAAGTCGAAGGACCAACGTAGCGTCGATTCCGGCGGGGAACGGCGCATGGCGGAGTCACGGCGGTCCTTCGACTTCGGCGCTTCGCGCCTCCGCTCAGGATGACATGGCACGACGGAAGCGGGAAGAAGGCTTGCCGACTTAAATAGTGAGAGATGAAGGTTCACATCCAATGAACCGTCTCGTTTTTGCGTCGCTGCGCGGCATGCGGTTCGCGTGGCTGCCGAACGACCTGCTTGCGGGCGCGATGCTGGCCGCGATCGCGATCCCCGAGCAGATCGCGACGGCGCGGCTCGCCGGCATGCCGGCGCAGACCGGGTTGTACGCCTTCGCCGCGGGGTCGCTTGCGTTCGCGCTGTTCGGCGCGAACCGCTACCTCTCGGTTGGCGCGGATTCCACGATCGCGCCGATCTTCGCCGGTTCGATCGCCGCCCTCCTCGGGACGTCGGCGCCGTACCCGGCACTCGTCGGCGTCGTCGCGCTCTTTACCGGCATCATCCTCGTGCTCGCCGGGACGCTCCGCGCGGGTTGGATCGCCGATCTTCTGTCGATTCCGGTCACGATCGGTTTCCTCGCTGGCATCGGCGTGCATATCGTGATCGGTCAGGTTCCGTCCGTTCTCGGCGTGCCGAAAGGAGCGGGCTCGCTGCTGCTTCAAATCGTCGCGCTCGTGCAAAACGCGCCGCATCTGAACGTCGCAAGCGTGGCGATCGGTGCCGGCGTTCTCGTGCTGACGCTTGGGGCGGAACGCATCAGCCCGCGAATTCCCGGAGCGCTGCTGGGTCTTGTCGGCGCGGGCGTCGCCGTTGCGGTGCTCCATCTCGACCAGCGCGGCGTCGCCGTTCTTGGCGCACTGCCCTCCACGTTGCCGCGCGTCGGATTCACGTTCGTCGACGTGCCCGACGCGCTGCGCCTTGCGCCGGTCGCGCTGATCGTGGCGCTCGTCTGTATGGTCCAGACGTCGGTCGTGCTGCGCTCGTTTCCGTCGGACCCCGATACGGTGGAAGACCCGAGCCACGACTTCACGGCCGTCGGCCTCGGGTCGATTGCGGCCGCGCTGATCGGCGCGTTTCCCGTGAACGCGAGCCCGCCGCGCACGGCGGTCGTCGTTTCGTCGGGGGGCCGCTCGCAGCTCGCGAGCATCGTCGCGGTCGTGGCCGCCGGACTGCTGATCGTCTTCGGGGCGCGCCTTGCGGCGTACTTGCCGCTCGCCGCGCTCGGCGGCATTCTCATCTTCGTTGGGATACGCATCTTCCGATTGGGCGACATGATGCGCATCGCGCGATTGGGCGGCTACGAGATTTGGCTCGTCGTGGCCGGCGCAGTGCTCGTCATCGTCTTTCCGATCGAAAGCGGAATGTTGCTTGCGATCATGCTGTCGCTGGCTCACGGCATTTACATCGTCGCTCGCCCACCGAGCACCGAACTCGTTCGCGTGCCCGGTACGACGATCTGGTGGCCGCTAGCCGACGCATCCGGCGAGCGAATCCCGGGCGTCCTCGTATTCGCCCCGGCGGCGCCGATCACGTTCACGAACGGGCAGCACATCGTGCGGTGTCTGCAAGCGCTCGTTGCGGCCGCACCGGAAAAGGTGCGTCTCGTGATACTCGAGGGCACGGGCGTCATCGACGTCGACTATACGGGCGCGCATCTGCTTTGCGCGGCGATCGCCGGGTTGCACGCGCAGGGCATCACGGTCGCGATCGCGCGGTTTGAGGTTGGGCGCGCCCAAACTGCGCTGACGCGGACGGGCGTCATCGAGTCGCTCGGCGCCGATCGGACGTTCAAGTCGGTTTACGACGCGCTAGAGGCCCTCAAGGGGTGTCTCGTCTAAGCGGGGGCGGATATGTTCTCTCGAGGATTTTCCGGGCGCCGGCGATCGGCCGACGTTGAAAAACGCCTCCCGCCCGGGCAATACCTAACGACGGATTTTCCGGTTCTGTCGGCGGGACCGACGCCGCACATAGCGCTCGAGCAGTGGTCGTTTACACTGGAAGGTCTCGTGAAATCGCCCGTGACCTGGAGCTGGGACGACTTCCTGAAGCTGCCGAGTCAAACGTTCACCGTCGACATCAGTTGCGTCACGAAGTGGACGAAGCTCGATACGAAGTGGCACGGCGTGAGCGTCGACAGGCTCCTCGAAGGGGTCGAAGTCGACCCGGCCGGGCGCTACGTCATGGCTTTCAGCGAAGCCGGATACACGACGAACATCCCGCTTGCCGAGCTCGTCAACGGTCAGGCCTTCGTCGCGTACCAATTCGACGACAAGCCGCTTGCCCCCGAGCACGGCGGCCCCGCACGGCTCGTCGTGCCGCACCTGTATTTCTGGAAGAGCGCTAAGTGGATTCGCGGGTTGCGCATCCTCGAGCGCGACGAGCCGGGATTTTGGGAGGCGCTCGGCTACAACATGCACGGCGATCCGTGGAAGGAAGAGCGGTACACCGGAGATTGATTGCGCAACCGGTTCTCGAGTGGCAGTTCGGTCAGGTTACCGGCATTACAACGGAGACGCCGCGGACCAAGAGCTTCAGGTTGGCGCTTCCGAAGTGGATCCCACACCGGCCGGGGCAGCACTACGACGTCCGCCTCACCGCGCCGGACGGCTACCGGGCGGAGCGCAGCTATTCCGCCGCATCCGAGCCCGAGCGCATCGGCGAACTCGAGCTGACGGTTGAGCTCATCGACGATGGTGAAGTATCGCCGTACATGCATGACGTTCTCGTGCGCGGCGATCAGCTCGAGGTCCGCGGTCCGATCGGCGGATACTTCGTCTGGGACGTGACCCTCGGTGGGCCGTTGTTGCTGGTCGGCGGAGGTTCCGGGGTCGTGCCGCTAATGGCGATGCTGCGTCACCGCGCGGCGCAACGAGCGCAGATTCCGACCCGGTTGCTCTACAGCAGCCGAAGCCCGGACGAGGTCATCTATCGCGCCGAACTCGACGCGCTCGCAAATAGCGACACGGGCCTCGAGGTCGACTTCACGTTCACGCGCAGCGTTTCGCCCGGATGGATGGGGTATCGGCGCCGAATCGATTCGTCGATGTTGAACGAGGTCGTGCGCCCGCTCGGAAAGGACGTTCGCGCGTATGTTTGCGGGCCGACGTCGCTTGTCGAGAGCGTGGCGAACGCTCTTGTCGCCATGGGGCTGCCGGCCGAGCGCGTTCTCACCGAACGATTCGGCCCGACCGGAACGTAAGCCGTTATCCCACCGCGTAGTGTGCGAGCAGCGCCTGCGCGGTCGCTCGAATCTCCGCAACGAGATCGGTCGGCTCGACGACGGTGACGAGCGCCCCCCAGGCGATGAGCTGATGCAGCGCAGCGCCGCGTCCGGGAAAATCAAAACGAACGAGGCTCGCCTCGTTCTGCGTATCGATCGTCGTCGCACGCCAGTACGTCGTGAGTTCATCGAGCGACGTGCCCAGGACCCGGACGGTAACGGGGAACCGATTCATCGTACCCTCGTATTGTTGCGTACTCTGCGACCAATAGACGTCCAGGTCGAAGTCCTTCGGGCGCTCGAAGCGCTCGGAGCGAACATCGGCCGAGACGATGCGGTCGGCGCGAAAGCTCCGGTAGTCGCTTCCGTCGCGTGCCACGACGTACCAGATTCCCGATTTCGAGACGAGCCCGAGGGGATCGATGCGCCGCGCCGTCCGCGCACCGTTTCGATCGCGATACTTTAGCTCGACGCAGCGCTCGTCCCAAATGGCGCGCCGCACGAGCGCGAGGGTTTCGGTCGGAACCCCCTCTTGGCCCCAACGGCGTTGATCGACGCGGATTCGCGCGCGCGTCTTCTCCGCGACGTTTTTTTGGCGTTCGGAGAGCGCGCCCGAGATCTTCTCGCGAGCGCGCTGCAGCGGCGAGCCGAGACCGAGGTCCGCGAGCGGATCTCCACCCGAGACATAGAGCGCGTGGATCTCGTCTTCTTCGAGCGCGGCGATCGCCTTGCGGTAGCCCTCGACGAGGCCGATGCCGCCGAGTGACCCACGGGTTGCGAAGATCGGAACGCCGCCCGCACCGAGCGCGTCGACGTCGCGGTAAACGGTCCGCTCGCAAACCTCGAGCTCGCGGGCCAGCTCGCGTGCGGAACGCGGGCTCTTCCCTTGGAGCAGGAGCAGCATCCGGAGGAGCCTTGCCGACTTCACGGTTCGAGCATACTACGCATATATGACAGCAGATGTCAAGTATAGTGCGCTACCGTAAGAGCACATTCCACGTCCCCAACTTTGGAGGTTCAGCATGGAAACCGCAGAGGCAGTCGCGGTCCGCGGCATCGACATCAGCACGTATCTGGTTAAAGACGCGGCGCGGGCCAAGGCGTTCTACCGCGACGTGATGGGTTTCGGGTTGACGCAAGACTACGGCGATAGCGGCGGCGAGTTCACCTTTGCCGACGGTACGACGTTCGGCCTATGGAAGATGGAAGACGGTTCGTGGTCGGCTTGCGACGGCGTCATGTTCGCCGTCGACGACCTCCCCAAGGCGATCGAGTATTTCCGCTCGCGCGGCGTCAAAATCGCCGACCACACGGTCGATTCACCGGGCTGCCTCATGGGGTTCGCCGAGGACTCCGAAGGCAACGGCTTCGTTCTGCATCAGCGTAAGGGCGGCCGCTCATAAGCGGCCTCCTCGCGGTCGGCGTACGCGCGCACTCCGGCTGGGCGATGGCGCTTGTCGTCGGCGGGACCCTCGACGAGCCGCTGATCATCGGGCGGCGGCGCTTGGCGCTCGCCGCTTCCGAGGGCGAGAGCGACACGCAGCCCTATCACGCCGCCGCGTCGCTCGGGGCGGCGCGGGGCCGCGCGATCGTCGAGCGTTGCGCGGCGCGTGCCGAAGAGCTCGCGCTTGAGGGCCTGCGCCGGCTCGCGGATGAGCTTACTCCGCAGCATCTCGTGACGTGCGCGATTCTCACCTCGAAGCCGAAAGCGCCGCTCGATCTCGAGACGACCCTGCGTTCCCACGCGCTGATCCACGGCGCGGAAGGGTTGCTCTTTCGCGAAGCGGTCGCTCGCGCCGCCGTTGCCTGCGGCCTGGAACTCCATCCGGTGCAGGAGAGCGAAGCGCTCGCGCTTGCCGCGACGGCCTGGCGCTGCAAACCCACGAGCGTCGAGAAGCGGATAACCGATCTTCGCCGCAGTGCCGGCGCACCGTGGACCCGCGACGAAAAACTGGCGACTATCGCTGGGCTCCTCGCGCTTCGCGAGCCCGGCGTTTCACGCAAGCACCACCGGGTACGTGCTAACTCGAAGAAATCACTCTTGGCTTAACACTCGGAGGAATGAATCATGGTCAAAGAGGTAGCGTTCATTGCCTACTCCGTCCGCGACGTCCCGGCGGCGACGGCGTTCTATCGCGACACGATGGGCTTTACGCCGGGCAATCTGTTCAGCGATCACTGGGCCGAATTTGATGTCGGGGGTGTGGCGTTTGGGATCGGCAACGGCGAACCGCTCGGCATCATCCCGGGGACGTCGTTCAGCGCGACCTTCGAAGTTGACGACGTCGCGGCCGAACGTCAACGGCTCCTCGATCTCGGCGTGCCGGTGACCGAGGTTCACGACTCACCCGTGTGTTTCAGCGCGTTCGTCACCGACCCCGAAGGCAACCGCTTCGGCATCCACGAGCGCAAACCGCACTAACTCCACACTCTTCGCAGTGAGCGAAAGCGCGTGTCATCCTGAGCGAAGCGCCGGAGGNNGCTCGCTGCGCGAGCTTCGCTCCGGGTGACATGGGGACATCGGGCCGTCTCTAGGAAGCGAAACGTTCGGCCGAGCGAGCTTTCGCTTTCGCGGCCTCCTCTTCTCGGTTCTTCGGGCGAGCGTTCGTTTCGAGCGAGTGGAGAAGACGCGAACAGATGTCGGCTATCTCATCGACTGCGGCGGAGAAGGCGGCTTCATTCGTCTTCGACGGCACATTGAAACCGGTGATTTTCCGCACGAACTGGAGCGAAGCCGCGCGGACCTCGGCATCGCTCGTGGGCGGATCGAAGTTGAAGAGCGTCTTGATGTTTCGACACATGCGCGGCGACCTTTCCGCTGGGTGAGTGTTGGAACGTCTTCAGTAACGCGGCAGGTTGAGCGCGCGTCCGATCGGCAGCGCTTGGCGTGCCGCCGACGTAGAGATCGCTTGCTCGCTGCACTGCGACTGCGGTGCGGCTGGATTGTTTGAAAGCGCCTGCTGCAGGAAAAGTTGCGCCAGGATCGCGTAGCCGGCGTCGTTTGGATGGAAGCCGTCGGTGTAGAAGTTCGCTGGGTCGTAGGTCTCGGGATTGCACTCGAGATCGACGACCGGGATGCCTTTCGCGGCGACGGTGTTGATGACGTCGGTGTCGAT
>PMHP01000167.1:0-174 GCA_003158195.1 Vulcanimicrobiota bacterium
ATGATGTCGGCAGTAAGCGAGATCCTCTCGCCCGCCGATTTTTACGCCCACGTCCACGAGACGATATTTCTCGCCCTCGTGCAGCTCTACGAGCGGGGCCAGCCGCTCGATAAGATTACGCTCGCCGAGGAATTGCGCAATCGTGCGCTGCTCGAGAAAGTCGGCGGCCTGGCT
>PMHP01000167.1:192-23263 GCA_003158195.1 Vulcanimicrobiota bacterium
GCACGCAGATCACGCGCATCGGCTTCGAGAATGAAGAAGATGTCGAAGCCGCGCTCGACCAGAGCGAACAGATCGTTTACGAAGTCGGCCGTCGCCAAAAACGCGGCGAGTTCTCACCGATCTACAAGCTGCTCAAAGGCGCCTTCGAGCAGATCGACAAGGCCTATCACAGCCGCGGCGTCCGCACCGGCCTCACCTCGGGCTTCACGGATATCGATCAGTATACCGCCGGCTTCCAGCCCGGCAATTTCGTCATCCTAGCTGCGCGGCCGGCGATGGGAAAGACGTCGATGGCGCTCTCGATGGCAGCCGCGGCCGCGAAAGAAGAGCAGAAGCCGATCGCCATCTTCTCGCTCGAGATGACGAACGAAGAACTCGTCACGCGTTTGCTCTGCGCCGAAGCGCACATCAATTCGCAGAATCTGCGCCGCGGGAATATCCGCGATCCGGAATGGGAAAAGATCTCGGCCGGCATGAGCGCGCTCTCGCAGCTGCCGATTTACATCGACGATTCGGGCACGATCTCGGTCTCCGAAATCCGTAGCCGCTGCCGCCGCCTGCAATCGGGCGACGGCCTCGCCGCGGTGTTCATCGATTACCTGCAGCTCGTGCGGCCCGGCGGAACGACCAAATCCCAAAACCGCAACGACGAACTTTCCGAGATCTGCCGAATGCTCAAAGCGACGGCCAAAGATCTGCAAATCCCCATCATCGCTCTCGCCCAACTCAACCGCGGCGTCGAATCCCGCAACGACAAACGCCCAATGCTCGCAGACTTGCGTGATTCCGGCGCAATCGAACAAGAAGCCGATCTCGTGTCGTTTCTCTATCGCGACTCGTACTACAATCCCGAGAGCGCTCCGGAACCGGATCTCACGGAATTCATTATCGCGAAAAGTCGCAACGGTCCAACCGGAACCGTGAAGCTGCGCTTCCTCAAGGAGCACACGCTGTTCGTTCCTTACGGCGACAGCGCGCACTTCGCTGGACCGTAGTAAGAGACGCGACGAGTGACGAACGTCGAATCGTAGAAGCGGTTCGAAGACGCCGCCGGACGTTGTGCCGGCGGAGCTCGTGTGATGAACGTCACACGGCCCAGACGGTTATGGGGATCGAACGCTTCTGCCGATAGTGATTGTGGGCGGCAAAGCGTCGACCGCAGCGACTACCTAATTTATGATGGAACCGCTCACTGACGCTCCCGCTCTCTGATTTTTAACGGGGCTCTTATTGCTCCCCCGTGCTCGCGTCGTCGGAGCCAAGATCGCTCGTAGCGGGTGCTGCGTTTGCCGGAACACCGGTGTAACGCCCGAACACGAGCGGCCGCGCGCTTGCGGGATAGAACTGCGAGATGCGTTTCGTGCTCCACGTATATCCGGCGACGCTTCCGTCGGCGTTCGCGTAGAGACGCAGCGTCCCGCGGCCGACGCCGGTGACGTGACCGCCATCCGCAAAGCGCGTATCCAAAGATCCGTGGCCCGAGTGCGACGAGTCGATCACCGCGATCTCATACTGGACCATGCCCGGCTCGTCCGGCTGCGTAGCGGAATGGGGTCGCGCTTGGCCGTCCGCGATCATCACGTGGCCCGTCGGATGGTGACCGGGGCCTTCGGAAAACGCGATGAGATCGCCGGCGCGCAGATCGGCGACCCGAGCGACCCGCGCGAAGCCCCGCTGTGCCGCGATCGCCTGCTCGTAGTCGATCGCTTGGGGATTGCCGTGCCCGAACCAACGCCGGATGTCGGGGTCGCGCAGCCCATAGGCGCGTTCGAAGACGTGGGTGACGAACGAACTGCAGACGCTTCGGTTACGCGCGCGCAGTCCGCCTTCCGCCCAATGCACGATCGTCGGATGCGAGCCGTAGAAGTTATCCGCGGGCGCGACCTCGGCCACGAGCCGCTCCGCCCAGCCGACATGCGGCGGCGTGCTCGTCTGCGCGCTCGCGCTCGCAATGAGGCCGGCGAGGACGGCACCGGCAAAAAGAACGGGTGCGGCCGCGCGCAAGCGACCAGCCGAAGCAAGCATCGAAGCGATCTCCTTACGTGTTGCGATGTCGATGACGTCTTCACCAACGTAGACTATCCGGCCACCGTCCACAATCCGTCCACTCCGGAGGGGTGCCCGGGCATCCGCGCGGAGGACGCGCAGGGCGAAGTCGCAATCTGTGGGCTATGCCGGATGTGGATTTTGCGGGAAAGTGCGTGCTCGTTACGGGGGCTGCGAGCGGGATCGGGCGGGCCGCGGCGATTGAGTTCGCTGCGCGCGGCGCGCGGGTTGTCTTAGGCGATCTCGATGAGGCCGGGGGCGAGGAGACGGCGCGGATCGTGAGACGCGGCGCGGGCGAGGCGCTCTTCGTGCGTGTGGACGTGTCGCGCGACGCGGACGTCGCGGCGCTGATTGCTGCGGGTGCCGAACGGTACGGCCGGATCGACTGCGCCTTCAATAACGCCGGGATCGAAGAAGAAGGTCAGCGGCTGGCAGACTGCAGCGAGGCGACGTTCGATCGAGTCCTCGGCGTCAACCTCAAAGGCGTATGGCTGTGCATGAAGCACGAGATCGCGCACATGCTCCCCAAGGGAGGCGGCGCGATCGTCAACACGGCCTCGGTCGCCGCACTGATCGGCGCACCGAACCAATCTGCCTATGCGGCGAGCAAGCACGGGGTCGTTGGGCTCACGAAAACCGCGGCGCTCGAGTACGGTCGCGACGGTATACGCGTGAACGCGGTTTGTCCCGGCGTGATCCGCACGCCGATGATGGACCGCGGCATCGCGCGCAGGCCCGAAATCGAACAGTTGATTCCCCGCTTGCACCCGATCGGCCGTGCCGGCGAGGCTGCGGAGGTCGCGGCCGCCGCCGTCTGGCTCGCGTCGGATGCGGCGTCCTTCGTTACCGGCCACGCGCTCGCCGTGGACGGCGGATTGACGGCGATCTAGCGACGCATGCGCGAATCGCGATGACGACATCGATTAGACGAGCAGTCAAAGAGGACATTCCGCCGTTGTCGTCTTTGATCGAGCGTTCGGTGCGCGAGCTGCAGCGCGACGACTACACGCCGGAACAAATCGAGGCTGCGCTCGCAAGCGTGTATGGCGTCGACAGGACGCTCATCGATGACGGGACCTACTTCGTCGTCGAGGTTGACGGCGCGATCGTCGCCTGCGGCGGATGGAGTAAGCACAAGACGCTCTTCGGCGGGGACGTGTGGACGGGCCGCGATGACGACCTGTTGGATCCGGCAGTCGACGCGGCGAAGATTCGCGCCTTCTTCGTGGACCCCGCGTGGGTCCGGCGCGGCCTGGGCTCGCTGCTGCTCGACGCATGCGAGAACGCCGCGCGCGCCGCGGGTTTTCGCCGCTTCGAGATGGGTGCAACGCTCACGGGAGTCCGGCTCTACGAGCGGCGCGGATATACTGCCGTCGATCGACTCGAGACACCGCTTCCCGGGGATTGCACCGTTCCCGTCGTGCGAATGGTCAAGGAACCGACGGCGTAGCGGTTCGTGTGGCGCCGCTGAGGTAGAGCATTCATACTATTATTCAGTACTTTAGTATAGAGCGTTCGCATTAACACAGGAACGGGTAGGGTTCCAACTTGAAGTAAGGATCAAGGTACTATCCCCCTGTCCCTAGCGAATGCTCTTACTGGCGATGACAACCGGCTCCCGGCGTATGCGTCGCTGTGGCCGCCTTTTTGTCATCGAACCGCGTCGTCGAAGGGGCACCCCGCGTGGTCGATGCGGTAGGGGAAACCCAGATGTCGGCAACGCGAAGTCCGCCCGACCCCGCAATCCAAGTGTTAGAACGCCTCGGCGACGGGAGCGCTCGCATTGGAGTCATCGGCCTCGGGTACGTCGGGCTCGCGCTCGCTTCGGAGTTTGCCGGAAAGTTCGAAACGCTCGGATTCGAGATCGACGTCAAGAGGGTCGATGCCATATCGGCCGGGCGCTCCTACATTGGAGACGTTGATTCGTCCTTACTCGCGCAGCTCGTAAGGTCCGGCAGGTTTCGAGCGAGCGACGACATGACGCAACTCGCGGACTGCGATTGTGTCGTTATCTGCGTCCCCACGCCGCTTGGACAGTCGCGCAGACCCGATCTCTCATACATTCTGGCCGCAACCCGGCAGATCTGCGCGCAGTTACATCGCGGCCAGCTCGTCGTCTTGGAATCGACGACATACCCGGGTACGACCGACGAGGTTCTGTTGCCGTCGTTTGAGGCAATGGGACTTAAGCTCGACGAGGACTTCTTGCTTGCGTTCTCCCCCGAACGCGTCGATCCGGGTAACAAAGATTACCGTATTCCGGACATTCCGAAAATCGTTGGCGGATGCTCTTTGGCCTCGACGAAAGCGGCCACTGCGCTTTATGCCACGATCGTGCGCGAGGTCTATCCGGTGTCCTCGGCGCGCGTGGCAGAGGCTACGAAGCTTTGGGAAAACACGTTCCGCGCGGTGAATATCGGTATGGCGAACGAAATGTCGCTCCTTTGTCACAAATTAGGAATCGATTCAAACGAAGTCATCGATGCGGCAAAGACGAAGCCGTTTGGCTTTACCCCGTTTTACCCCGGGCCCGGCATCGGCGGACACTGCATTCCTCTCGATCCCCATTTTCTTTCTTCGAAGGCGAAAGAGCACGGCTTTCACCCCCGCTTCATCCATGTGGCGGATGAGATCAACAGCTCGATGCCGGGCCACGTGGTCGAGCTCATCGGCACGACCTTGAACGAACAGGGGAAACCGCTTCGCGATGCCCGCGTTCTCGTTCTGGGGGTGAGCTACAAGAGCGACGTAGACGACGTCCGCGAAAGTCCGGCCCTCGAGGTCATCAAGATTCTACGCAACAAACATGCAACCGTGTACTATCACGACCCGCACGTTCCGCGGCTGCGGCTGGAAAGTCGCGACCCCAAAACGCTGCGGGCGAATGGGCCCTCTGCTAGGATCCTTCGTCACGACGGAGTCCAGAGGGGAAAGCCCGAGCAGTCGCAACCCGACGTGCTCGAATCCGTCGAGCTGACCGACGCCGCGTTAACAGAAGCGGATTGTGTCGTGCTCCTCACCGCCCACACCTGCTTTGACTACGAACGCATGGGCTTCTTGGCATCGACCATCGTCGATATGCGGAACGTCTTTCGGGGTCCCACGCACGCGCGAATCGTTCGTCTTTGAGTCGCGTCCTCGTCACCGGCGGCGCTGGTTTCATCGGCTCGCATCTTTGCGACGCTTATCTAGCGCGCGGCAACGACGTTGTCGTTCTCGACGATCTCTCATCGGGCAACGAACGCAACCTTGCGGCTGCCCTCCAAACGGCGCGCTGCGAACTGGTCGTCGGCGACGTTCGCGATGAGGTCTTGGTGCAAAGCTTGGTCGAGCGCTGCGATCTCGTGTTTCACCTGGCCGGCCGAATCGGTCTCATGCTCGTCGTGCAGAGCGCCCTACGAACCCTGGCGACAAATGTCGAGGGGACGAACGTCGTCTTACGTCAAGCGGCAAAATACCAGCGCAAAACGCTAGTCGCCTCAACCTCGGAGGTCTACGGTCTCTCGAAGGAGTTCCCATCTCGCGAGGACGGCGCTATCGTCATCGGTAGTCCCGAGAAGAACCGCTGGAGCTATGCCTGCTCGAAGGCGGTCGATGAATTTACCGCCCTCGCCTATCATCGCGAGGAGGGCTTGCCGGCAGTCGCCGTGCGCCTGTTCAATACGGTCGGGCCGCGCCAATCGGCTCGCTACGGCATGGTCATTCCGCGCTTCGTGAGTCAAGCCTTGCGGGGTGAGCCGCTCACCGTTTACGGCGACGGCACGCAGACGCGTTGCTTTTGTTCTGTCGGCGAGGTCGTCGCGGCGTTGACGAAGCTCGTCGAGCATCCGGGCGCCGTCGGCAAGGTCGTCAATATCGGGAACCCGGAAGAAGTTCGCATCATCGATCTTGCGCATCGAGTCATCGCCGCCACGAATTCGCAGTCGACCGTTAGGTTCGTGTCCTTTGACGAAGCCTATGAAGCAAACTTTGAGGAAATCATGCGCCGCGTGCCCGACATCGGTAGGGCACGCGAGTTGATCGGCTTTTCGCCGCATTACGACCTCGATGCGATCCTGCGCGAGATCATCGCCGAGCAGAGCGAAATGTCCGCGCAAGGGACCAGCGCGCCGCGATGAAATGGAGCGCGCTTATCGCGCTCGCACTGCCCCTCTTGTCTTGGTCGCCTGCAAGCGGGAGCGATTCGCCGGATTCAGTCCCGTTACCGAACACGCAGATCCTTATGACCGGGACCGACGAAGCGGTTACGGATAATCGGGGCAGCTGGTCGGACATTTCCGGCGAGATCATTCAAAGCATCGCGCCGCGCGAGTCGCTCTATGCTTTGGGCGGGACTTCGAGCCGGTTCAATGAGACGGATCCGCACTATACCGTTGGCGGCTACGCACCCCTTGGGACGCGAGCGTTTCTCAATCTCGAGGGTTCATTCAGCCCCACGCACCTCGTCCTGCCGCAAACCGACCTTTTGGGTTCGGTCGAGGATCGTCTTGGCGGCGGTTGGGGGTACGCGGGTGGCTACGAGCGCCGCTTCTATACGGACGTAGGGGCGACGATCTATTCGCTTATGCTCGACCGGTACGTCGGCAATTACCGGTTTGCGTACCGCGCGTCCGCCGCCGGCCTCTCGAACGTCGCGGGGCTCGCCTTGACCCACGACCTGCGCGCCACCCGCTATTACGGCGCCCGCGGCGACAGCTCGGTCGGCTTGGACCTAACGGCGGGACGGGATGTGGAGAACATCGGCACGAGCGTCTTGGTTTCGCCGGTGCGCGGCGCATCGATATCGGGCGTGCACTGGTTCGAGCGGAGCTGGGCCCTGGACTGGAATCTCGAGACGCAGAGTTTAAACCGCCTCTATTCACGAAGCGGGGCTTCGCTTGGTCTACGCTTTAGATTTTAACGTTTTCGTGACAGCGATGGTCTGGACGACCATCGCCGTTGCCTTGGCGGCCTTCGTCCTTGCAATCGGCATCATCGCGACCAGCGTCTTGAATTTAGCTCGCAAACGCTCTGCTTTTGTCGTAACGCAGCGCTGGCGCTCGATCTTCGAGGGCGAGTCGCTCCCTGACAGCGTGCCCTTAATCCGCAGGTCGCAGGTTGCCACCGTCCTTCACGTTTGGAACGACTGCTACGTCGCCGGCGCGCGGCCGCAGCTCGTGCGAGCTGCCCGAGCCGTAAATTTCGAAGCCTTGGCACTTGACCTCGTGCGCCGGCGCCGCGAAGACGAACGGTTGATCGGACTTTTTGCGCTTGGAACGATGCGCTCACCGGCAGTCGTTCCCGTTGCCATCAAGCTTGCCGCCGGCGGGCCGGCGCTGCTCGAACTCGTGGCCTACCGGGCCTTGGCTTTGGTCGACGAGGGTATGGTCCTTCCCTTCGTACAAAAAATCGCAGAAAATGACGAATGGAACGTCGCTAAGGTCGAGTTCGTGTGCGTCGAGCTCGGCGCACGAAAGCTCAGTCGCGCGCTGAACCACGTTGTGACGAACGCATCGGGCGCCCAACTCGAGCGGCTCCGTCCCTTTCTCCGGTTCTGCCTGCCCCAGAGCACCAAAGCGTGACGCCCTTCGCCGTTCACCGAATCGACAACCCAACGGCCGCGCTGATCGTGCTGATCGTTGAAGTTCTCCTCTTCAGCTATTTCCTCGTGGTAAATGCGGTCTATCTGGGCACCGCGCTCGTCGCGTTCGTCCGGCTGCCGCGACTGGTCCGACTCCTGCGGGCCGACCCGCTTCGCGACCTGACCCCCGCCTCTCTACCGGGAGTCAGCGTGCTCGTACCGGCCTACAACGAGGAGCGGCACATCCTGCGGACGGTCGAATCCTTGCTGAATCAGGATTACCCCAACTTTGAAGTGATCGTCGTCGACGATGGTTCGACCGATGCGACGGTGGACGTCCTCATCGAACGCTATGGACTCGCTTTGAGCTCGGAGATTCATCCGATCGCGATTCCAGCCGTGCCCGTGCGAGCGACGTATCGTTCCTCGTCCGAACGCCGCTTTCGCATTCTCGTGAAGGACAACGGTGGCAAGGGCGACGCGCTAAATGCCGGCATCAACGTCGCCGGCAATCGGCTCATCTTCGCGTGCGACGGCGATTCGGTCTACACCAAAGACGCGTTGAAAAAAATGGTCGAGCCCTTTGTCGACGATTCGAAGACCGTAGGTGTCGGAAGTTCGATCGGCGTCTCGAACGACTGCCTTCTCGATTACGACCCCATCGTTCGAAAGCGGCTGAGCAAGAACTGGCTCGTGCGCTTTCAGGTGCTCGACTACCTCAATGCGTTTCTTTCTTCCCGCGTCGGCTGGGCTCGCTGCAACGCGCTGACCATCGTTTCAGGCGCGTCCGGTCTTTGGCGCAAGGACGTGCTGATCGAAGCCGGCGGCTTTCGAACCGACACCAAATGGGAAGATCTTGAGATGACGATACGCGTCCACCACATGCTGCGAAAAAAAAGACGCGCTTACCGCATCCGATACACGCCCTTTAGCATTTGCTGGACGGATGTCCCGGACCGCGTCACGAGCCTGTGGAACCAGCGAGTCGGATGGCACAGACACGTGTCCGAATGCATGTCGTTGCATCGGCGGCTGCTTTTCTCTCGCTATGCGGGCGTTGTCGGCTGGGTCATGCTCCCCTATCTTATGCTTGCCGAGTGGCTCTCGCCGTTGGTCGTGCTTTTCGGTTTGCTCTTCGGTCTCGTAGCCGCTTATTTTGGGTTTCTGGGGTATTTTTCGCAAGTGGTGCTGTTCGCGCTCGTGCTGGCGCTCGGCGTCCTTACGTCGTGTTGCGCTTTGCTGCTCGACGAGCTGACTTTCGATACCTACCCGCTGCCGGACGCGCTGCGCTTGCTGCTCTGCACGTTTTTCGTAGTTCTTGGATTTCGGCCGCTGGTGACGCTGGCGAACCTCGCCGGCTTCTGGCGGTGGGCGACGCGCGCTCCAATCGGCGGACATCGGGACATCGTAGGCCCGGGCTCACCGCCGTACGATCCACTGCGGAGCTAGGCGGATTTAACTTGTTTTTATGAACAATACTTGCTTTTAGCCACTGAATCTGATAATCTGCCGTTAGTGCAGCCCCGATTTGGGTACGCACGCTCGATGGAGGCAGCTAATGGAAACCAACGTGCTATCGCAAAGCGCCGAAAGCAAGGCTGGAGCGCAGCTTACGACAAGTTTGTTTTTCAACGGTAACGCCGAAGAAGTGCTCGAGTACTATCGTAGCGCTCTGGGCGGTGAGCTCGAGATCCGGCGATTTGGCGACACGCCCGCGGCGGAATCGGTCCCGCCCGAGTGGACGAACAAACTCATCTATGGGTTGCTGCGGTCCCCGCTCGGCAACTTGGCCGCCATGGATGCGCCGCCGCAACGCGCAGGCGAACCCGGTGGGAGTTTTGGGCTCAGCCTTGAGACCCAAAATGAAGCCCAAGCGGAGGAGATCTTCGCGAAGCTTTCCGCCGGCGGCGAGGTAACGATGCCGCTCGAGCGGACGTTCTGGGCCAAGAAGTTCGGAATGTGCAGCGACAAGTTCGGAATCAAATGGATGGTCAACTACGCGCTAGGAGAGTAACCGATGCAGACGATCCAGACCCAGAAGATCACGCCGTTCTTGTGGTACGACGGGCAAGCCGAGGAAGCGGCGAAGTTCTACACCAGCATTTTCAAGAACTCGAAGATCGAAAACGTCACTCGCTACGGCGACGCCGGCCCGGGAGCGCCGGGGACCGCGATGACGGTGTCGTTCTCGCTCGACGGGATGGAGTTCATCGCCCTCAACGGCGGTCCGGAATACACGTTTACCGAGGCGATCTCGTTCTCGGTGAGCTGCGAAACGCAAGCCGAAGTTGACGAATTGTGGGCCAAGCTCACCGATGGTGGAGAAGAAGTACAATGCGGCTGGCTAAAAGACAAATTCGGCATGTCGTGGCAGATCGTTCCGTCGATCATGGGCGAGCTGCTCAGCGACGGTGACGAAGAGAAAACCCAACGCGTCATGCGAGCGATGTTCGACATGGTCAAGCTCGATATCGAGGGCTTGCGGCGCGCCTACGACGGGGTCGCGGAGCCGGTCGGCTAGCTAACGTTCGTGGCGGTGGCGGCGACCTCGTGGATGTCCGGGTCGCCGATCCCGTGCTGCAGGTAGCGCCGCGACAGATGCACGTATTCGGGGCCGGCGTGCTCGACCCAACCGATCGCGGCCCCTTCGAGCTTCTTTTTAACGACGGCCGGCTGGCCCGCGGCCACCGACTCGGGCGGGATCTTCGCACCGGTCGGGACCACGGCGCCGGCCGCGATCAGCGACCGGCGCCCGACCGTCGCGCCGTTGAGCACGACGGAGTTGGTTCCGATTAGCGCGCCGTCTTCGATCACGCAATCCTCCATCGTCGCGCAGTGCCCGATCGTCACGTCCTCACCGATGATCGTGCGGTTGTTCTCGCTGACGTGGATCACGGCGTTGTCCTGAACGTTCGCGCGCGCCCCGATCCGAATCGGGCCGTTATCGCCGCGAATGACGGTGCCGAACCAAATGCTCGCTTCGGCGCCGACCTCGACGTCGCCGATGAGCACGGCAGTGGGGGCCACGAAAGCGGTCGGATGAACCTTTGGTGTCTTACCGTTGTATTCGATGAACATGCGGGCCCCCGGTCGAAGGGTGTGGACCTTGGCACTTCGCAGCACCCTCAAAGGACCCTCGTGAGCGAGCACCGGCACCAGACCCCTTTGCGGGGAACCAAAGCGACCCCGCGGCCACCGGCCGGGCGCGGCGACTATTCCGAGATTAATTATCGATACTCGGGCGTCGTCGGGCACATTCACGAGGTCGTGACGATCGGCGGGAAGCAGCTCGCGAAGGTCGGCTTCGACGATCGGAAAATCGTCTATTATCTCCTGGACGACCTCGAGCTCGACGCCGCCGCGCTGCGCGGCACGTTTCACGACAAGGAGTGATGTGAGTCTCGAGCAGCGCGCCGAAGGGAAGGCCGCGCGCGAGCATGCGCCGCGTTCCTCGCATGCCGTCTGGGCGCCCCCGGCCGACCGTCCCGATCCGATCGATCTCTTGCGGCGCGACGACGAGGGCCGGCTGCCCGAACTCTTGCCGATTCGCTACGCGCGGATGCTGCGCTCGCCGTTTACGTTCTACCGCGGCGCGGCTTCGATCATGGCAAGCGATTTGCAGTCGACCCCGCACTCCGGCATAAAAACGCAGATATGCGGTGACGCGCATCTCCTGAACTTCGGCGCCTACGCGTCGCCCGAGCGGCGCTTCGTGTTCGACGTCAACGATTTCGACGAGACGACGCAAGGCGGAGCCTGGGAGTGGGATGTGAAGCGCTTGGCGGCCAGCGTCGCGGTTGCCGGCCGCTCGCTCGAGATGCGGCCGCGCGCGAACGCGAACGCCGTGCGCGCCTGCGTGCGAAGCTATCGCGAGCACATGAACGATTATGCGGGTATGCACGTACTCGATATTTGGTACTCGCGCATTGACGAAAACGCTCTCGCAGAGGCCGTGCGCATGGCGCAGGCGCGGGAAGCGGCTGCTGCACTCGCCGAACCGTCGCACACCTGCGAGCACCTCTATCCCAAGCTCGTCGATGAGAGCGGGGGCGCGCCGCATATCGTCGAGAAGCCGCCGCTTGTCTTCCATCCGGCAGACGATCCGGGCTTTGTCGCCCGCGTCGAATCCACTTTCGGGCTCTATCGCCGCTCGCTGACGCTCGATCGCCGTCAACTTGTCAGCCGGTACCACTTCGTCGATGCGGCCTACAAGGTCGTCGGGGTCGGAAGCGTCGGGACGCGCTGCTCGATCGTGCTGGTGCTGGCGGCGCCCGGCGACGTCTTGTTCTTACAAGGCAAAGAAGCCCGCGCGTCCGTGTACGAGCGGTACGTCGGCAAGTGCGGATTCGAGGATCACGGCGAACGCGTGGTTGTGGGGCAGCGGTTGATGCAAGCGGCAACCGATCTTTTCTTGGGTTGGGCACGGGCGGAGGACGGTCGCGATTATTACTTCCGCCAGCTGCGCGACCTCAAAACGGGCGCCGACGTCGCCCACATGACCGACCAAGACCTCGAACGCTACGCCGTCATCTGCGGCTGGGCTCTGGCCCGCGCGCACGCGAAGGCTTGCGAAGCGCCGGCCAAGATCGCGGGTTATCTCGGCAAGACCGCCGCTTTCGACGCAGCGCTCGCGGAGTTCGCCAACGCGTATGCCGACCAAAACGAACGCGACCACGCGGAGCTTGTCGCTGCCGTGCGCGACGGCCGCGTGGTCGCGAATGCCGAGGTTAGCCGCTAGGTGCTTGAGGGCGCGGGAGGGTTCGCGGGTGGAGGGTTCGCGGGCAGAGGGTTCGCGGGCGTCATGTTCGAGCCGTCGGGACCGTCGTAGACCGGATTGACGGTGTGGCCGTCGGCAAACGTCGCGGTGACGACGCGGCAGACTTCCGGGCTCGGGCCGGCCCACGCAACGCCGCCGAGCAGGTTGAATTGATGCGTGATCGGGGCTTTGTAAGCGTAGTTGCCGGTGTCGGTCACGGTGACCGACGTTTGCGCGTAGCGGACGCGAAACGTGATCGACGTGAGCGTCGAGTTGTCCTCGTTATCGTAGTAATTGATGCGCAGGCTATTTGGGCTGACGGTACTGTCGCTTTTGTTCTCGTTTACCGTACACGACGTGATCGTGACGGGACCCGACTTATACGGAAATTGCTGAACGGGGAGCGGCTGCGCCGAACCCGGCAGCGCGATGGCAGCTAGGCCGAGCGCGAGCGCCGCACCCTCCAATTGTCGTATCACTGCTGATCCCTTTCTCGCGGCCGCGGCCCCACAGGACCGGCATTACCACGTACGCCCACCCTAATTCCGCAGTCGCGCGCCGGCGAAACATACCGAGCTTGGGCGTGCAC
Organism: Vulcanimicrobiota bacterium; assembly: GCA_003158195.1. Lineage (GTDB taxonomy): Bacteria > Vulcanimicrobiota > Vulcanimicrobiia > Vulcanimicrobiales > Vulcanimicrobiaceae > Palsibacter > Palsibacter borealis. Next base: position 13,144 of record PMHP01000167.1, read on the forward strand.
CTTAGCGAGCGAGAGCTATTTCGTCCCCTCTTACCACGTGTCGACGACGCTTCGCCGCTTCGGGCGGCCGGCGCCGAACTTCAGATCGGTCATCTGCAGTCCGTTGCGAATCCAGCGGCGCGAGTCGGCCGGATCGATGACGTCGTCGAGTTCGAGATACGACGCGGTATTGAGCGCTTTACCGTCCTCGTAGGCGGCGGCGACCATACGCTCGTAGAGCGCTTGCCGTTCGGCAGGATCTTGCGCGGCTTCTAACTCCTTGCGATAGCCCAGACGAATTGCGCCTTCGAACCCCATCGCGCCGAACTCGCCGGTCGGCCACGAGATCGTAAAGAAGCCGGCGTGAAAACTTCCGCCCGCCATCGTCTGCGCGCCAAGCCCGTAGCCCTTGCGCAGGACGATCGTGAAAAATGGAACGCTGAGGCTCGCGGCGTTGACAAACAAACGCGCCGCGTGGCGCACGAGCCCGGTCTTCTCCGCGTCGGGGCCGACCATGATCCCCGGCGTATCGCACAGGAACAGGAGCGGCAGCGAAAACGCGTCGCACAGCTGCATGAAGCGGGCCGCTTTGTCGGCGCCGTCGGAATCGATCGCGCCGCCGAGGTGCAGCGGGTTGCTCGCGATCACGCCAAGCGGGACTCCTTCGACGCGCGCGAGCGCCGTCACCATGCCGCGGCCGAACTCGGGACGCAGCTCGAGTACCGACTCCGTGTCCGCAAGCGTGTGCAGAACGTCGCGCACGTCGTAGACGCGCAACCGATTCTCCGGGATCGCGCCGCGCAAGCGCTCCTGGTCGGAGCACGACCAGTCTGCGAGCGGTCCTTGAAAGTACGAGAGGTATTTCTTTGCGGCCACGACGGCTTGCGGTTCGTCGTCGACCGCGATGTCGACGACGCCGTTGGGTACTTGAATCGAAAGCGGTCCGACCTCATCGGGTGCGAACACGCCGAGGCCGCCGCCCTCGATCATCGCCGGACCGCCCATGCCGATCGACGCGTCCGCCGTCGCGATGATGACATCCGACGCTCCGAGCAGCGCGGCGTTGCCCGCAAAGCATCGCCCGGAGACGATGCCGATTCGGGGCACGAGGCCACTGAGTCGCGCCCACGAGGAGAACGTCATCACGTCGAGATGCGCGACACCGAGCACGTCGACATCGCCCGGGCGCCCGCCGCCGCCTTCGGCGAACAGCACGATCGGCAGGCCGTGCCGCTCGGCGAGGCCGAGGAGCCGGTCCATCTTGCGATGGTTGGCGGCGCCCTGGGTGCCGGCGAGTACGGTGTAGTCGTATGCCATGACCAAGCAACGCGAACGCGCCGTGCTAAACGATGCGCCGTTGACGTCGCCTGTTCCGGCGACGAGTCCGTCGGCGGCGCCGCTTTCGATGAGATCCTGCATCTTGCGGCGCCGGCGCTGCGCGGGGAGCGCGAGCGCGCCGTATTCGACGAACGTGCCGGGATCGCAAAGCGCCGCGACGTTCTCGCGGGCGGTCCGTTGGCTTTTCTTGCGGCGCCGGGCGACGGCGGCCGGACGCGCCTCGTCGAGCGTGACCGCGTGACGCTCGATCACCTCGGCAAGATCGGGACGCACGGCCGTGGGGTCGACGGCAAGCACGCCGCCGCTTACCGCGCCGTTGCCTGCGCCGAGCGCGACGACGGCGAGCGGACGATTCGCGGCGACGATCTCGTCGCGCGCGACGCAAACTTCTTGTACGATTCCTGCGGCCGCAGCGACGACGACGTGTTCCATCTTCATCGCATCGATCACCGCGATTTGCGCGCCGCTACCGATCGCGTCGCCTTCGGACACGTCGACGCTGACCACGCGCCCGCCGAGCGGTGCGCGCACGGTCAGCGTCCCTTCCGCGTCGGGCGGAACTTCGGCCGCGGCAGGCGCCGCGGCTTCTTCCGGCTCCGCGGTAAACCCCGACATGTGATCCTCCACGAAGCGTGTCGTGAAGCGGCCGGCCTCGACGTCGGGATGCGCCAACAGGGCGAGAAGAAAATCGCGGTTGGTCGCGACCCCTTCGATGCGAAACTCTCCGAGCGTCCGTCGCGCTTTGGCGACGACGTCTTCGAATCGCGGCGAGTCGCTCGTGACGACGACTTTTGCCAGTAGCGAATCGAAATTTGGATTGGTCGCGCAGCCGGTGTACGCAGCGGTATCGATGCGCACGCCCGGCCCCGACGGAATGTCGAACGCCGTCAGCGTTCCCGAAGCGGGGTACGCTTCGCCGCCCGGTTGCATCGTCTCGGTGTTGACACGCGCCTGCAAGGCGAAGCCGCGCGGTTTCTTGGCGTGCGCGCCGGCGAGGCCTAGTTGGCCGAGCGAAGCACCTCCTGCGATGCGCAGTTGCGCGCGCACGAGATCGACGCCCGTCACCTCTTCCGTTACCGTGTGCTCGACTTGCAGGCGCGGGTTCGCTTCGATGAAGACGAACGTGCGCTCGCCGCTGGCGCTTGCGTGCAGAAGAAATTCAAACGTCCCGAGGCTTCGAAATCCGGCTGCGTGAGCCAGGCGCGTAGCGGCAGCGTACATGTGCTGGCGGAGCGCGTCGGAGAGACGCGGAGCCGGCGCAATCTCGATCAGTTTTTGATTGCGGCGTTGGAGCGAGCACTCGCGTTCGAAGAGGTGCGCGATGTTACCCGAACCGTCACCGACGATTTGCACTTCGATGTGGCGCGGATTCGGAATCAACAATTCGACGTAGAGGTCTGGGTTGCCGAAAGCCGCCGACGCCTCGGAACTCGCCCGCGCGTACGCTTCTTCGAGGTCCTCGACCCGGCGCACGATGCGCATCCCGCGGCCGCCGCCGCCGGCAATGGCTTTGAGCATCACGGCCGCATCGTCGCCGAGGGCTTGAACGAAGTCGCGCACCTCGTCGAGGCTCGTCGGGCCGAATGTTCCGTCCGGTATGGGGACGTCGTGCTGCATCGCGAGTTCCCGGGCACGGCCTTTGTCGCCGAAGAGTTTGAGCGTGTCGGCCGGCGGTCCGACAAAGGTGATGCCGGCCGCCTTGCACGCACGCGCGAAATCCGCGTTTTCGCTCAGGAAACCGTAGCCCGGGTGGATCGCGTCGCACTCGGTGTCGCGCGCGATGTGCAAGATCTGCGCGCCGTCGAGATAGGCGGCGGCGCCGGTTCCGGCGAGCGGGCGGGATTCATCGCAGCGCCGGACGTGCAGTGAGGCTGCGTCGTCTTCCGAGAAGATCGCAACGCTCGTGACGCGCTCTTCGGCGGCGGCGCGCGCGATGCGGATCGCGATCTCGCCGCGATTGGCCACCAGCAGCCGGTTCACGCGGCCCACTTCAACATGAAGCGCTATACGGTGGACCGAAAGATACCTCCCGGGGGACGCGGCGGCGCCGGCGCGGAACCGAGCGCGCATGGCAATTGAAACACGTTCCGGCGTCGTCGATTGGACGACGGGCAGCGATCTGCGCGGGTATCGCTTGGTCCCAGACGATCCGGTCGCCGTGGTCGTGGTCGTCCACGGCTTCGGAGAGTACGCCGGGCGGCACTTCAAAACGATGGAGCGGCTTGCGGAGCGCCGCATCGCGAGCTACGCCTACGACCATCGCGGTCACGGTCAATCGCCGGGGAAACGCGCGATCGTGGAACGCTTCGACGATCTCGTCGACGACGCGATTGCGATCCGCGAGCGGGCCGCAGCCGAGCATCCGGGGCTGGCGGTCATTCTTTTCGGCGCCTCCATGGGCGGCGTCGTGGCCACGCGCAGCGCGCAGCGTCGTCCCGACGGTTTGCGCGGCGTCGTGCTGCTCTCACCCGCGTTCGCGGCAGCGGAGAACATCCCGCACCCGGTGCAACGCGTGCTTCGCGGTGTTCGGAAGGTTGCGCCCGCGCTGCCGCTGTCGCGCCTAACGTTCAGCCGGCTCTCGCGCGATCCGGCCGTCGGCGAGGCGTACCGGGTCGATCCGCTGACCTACCACGGCGGCGTCCCGTTGTGCACGGGTATCGAAATCGTCGCGGCCGGAGAAGCAGCGGTTGCCGAAGCGCCCAATTACGAGCTGCCGACGTTGCTCTTGCAAGGCGATGCCGACACGATCGTCTTCCCGATCGGCGCGCGACGTTTCGCCGAAGCAGCGAAGAGCGAGGACCTTACGTACAGCGTCATCCCCGGCGGTTATCACGAGCTCTTCAACGATCCGGGTGGCGACAAACTCGTCGACGGGATGGCGGATTGGATTCTGGCCCGCAGCTCCTAAAGCGTCGTGGTCAAAGACGGCAGCGGCCCGAAATCGGTGATCCAACGACGATGGAACCCGAGCGTTCTCTGCGAATCCGCGCATCCATGCCCAATGAGCGTGTTTCCAAGACCGTCCTCATCACCGGATGCTCGTCGGGAATTGGAAGGGCGACGGCGCTGCATCTTGCCGGGTGCGGTTGGCGCGTGTACGCGACGGCGCGGCGTCTCGCCGGCTTGGACGAGCTCTCGAAGGCGGGGTGCTCGCTACTCGAGCTCGACGTTACGAACGAGACGTCGATGGCGGGCGCGGTGAGCGAAGTCGAGCGGAACGAGGGCGCCGTCGGCGTGCTCGTCAACAACGCCGGCTACAGTCAGAGCGGTGCGATCGAGTCGGTCCCGATGGAACGCGTCGAACGGCAATTCGCGACCAACGTTTTCGGGACGGTGCGGATGTGCCAACTCGTGCTGCCCGGCATGCGGCGGCAACGCTGGGGCAAGATCGTCAACATCGGATCGATGGGCGGCAAGCTGACCTTTCCCGGTGGCGGATTTTATCACGCGACGAAGTACGCGATCGAAGCGATCACGGACGCGCTGCGCTTCGAGGTCAAAGGCTTCGGCATCGACGCGATCCTGATCGAGCCGGGATTGATTCGCACGCAGTTCGGCGAAACGGCCGCCGGCTCGATCGACGGTGCAGCGGCCGATGGCGCGCCGAGTGACGGTCCGTATGCGCGATTCAATGCGGCGACAGCTAAGGCAACAAAGGAAGTCTACGAAAACGGGCCGCTCGCGCACCTCGGCGGCGGTCCCGAAACGGTGGCGCGCACGATCGCTCGCGCGATCGGCTCGGGTCATCCGCGTGCCCGCTACACCGTCACCTTGTCGGCCGATCTCCTGATCGGGCTGCGCCGCGCCCTCCCCGACGCGATGTGGGACGGCATGATGGCAAGTCAGTACCCGCGCCCGAAATAGCCGCTACGCGGATGCCTCGGCTGTCGTCTGGGGAACGGAATCGTAGGCGGCGTATTTGCGCCGCATCGCGCTGCTGTACGCGATCGTCCACGTCATCAACGCCGCGAGCATGCCGTAGGTAATGATCGGAGCGATCCCGATGACGGTGAGCGGCGGCAGGGTGTACGCCGTGATGACGCGAGCGACGACCTCGAGCATGTAACCGATGCCCCACACCGCCGTGATCAGGCGCATGATCCTGCGGAACCGCGGCAGCTCCCAGCGCGCATTCCACTCCGCTTCGGCCACCGGATCGTCGCGCGTCGAGACCTGCCGCCCGAGGTAGAACATCAGGGGCTTCGGCGCTAGGAGCGAACCGAGACAGATCAGGCTGAAGATGCCGGTGAGAAACGCGCCTTTGAGCAGCAAGAAATGAACGTCGCCCGTAAGGAATGTAGCGCCAATGCTCGCGAGCAAGAATCCAAGGTTGATCGCGCCGATCGCGTCGAGACGGTGGTGTCGCAGCAGCGAATACGCGCCGTCCGCGAGTGGGAATATCGTCGAGATCGCGAGCGCTCGCACGATCGGGACGCCGTAATGTTGCAGGACGAAGACCGAAATCCACGGCAAGACGCCGGAAATGAAGATGTCGCGAATGAAATCGCGCGACATCCCGCGACCGATGCGCTTTGTCTCCGCCTCGACGGCCTGCCTGCGTTCGGGTGTCGGCTCCGTCATTCGCCGGTGTTTACGAGCGACGCAACCGAACGTAGACGGGTCTCGGCTTCGTCGACGATGCTTCGTACGATCTGGGCTGCGCTCGTAACCTCGCGAACGAGGCCGACGGTCTGACCGGCATAGAGGTGTGCGACCGAGTAATCGCGGTTCGAACGCGCCTCGCCGAATTGGTGTTCCGCATCGGGCGTCATCTCATCGACCCGATCGTGCCATGCGTCGGTGAAACGGTTGCGCAGTGCCCGCCCTGAAAACTCCGCCGGCCACGCCTTGTGCTGCACGCGGTCGAAGACGTTCGTGAGGATCGTTTCGGTTTCATTGGCGCTGACCAGGCGTTCTTGCGCGGCTGGATTCGTGCGAGCTTCGCTCGCCGCCAGGAACGGCGTTCCGATCCACGCGCCGCACGCGCCCGCGGCCAAGACCGCGGCGAGGCCGCGACCGGTCGCGATCCCGCCCGCTGCGACGACCGGCGTGTCGCCCGCGATTTCGAGCACGATCTGCAGCAGCGGAAGCGTCCCGACGGCGCCCGTGTGGCCGCCCGCTTCGGTCCCTTGCGCGACGAGGATATCGACGCCCGCCGCGAGCGCCACTTCGGCCCAAGCTTTCGATTGAACTTGCGACGCAACCAAGATGCCCGCGGCGTGAAAACCCGCGACGAACGGTTCGGGATCGCCGAACGAGATCGAAACGAGCGCCGGCCGTGCCTCGAACGCCAGCTCCACGAGTTCCGGCCGAGCGTCGATAACCCAGCGCACAAGCCCGATCCCGAAGATCGCGGGCGGCCCACCCTCGCGAACCAAACGAATTTCGTTGCGCAGGCTTTCGGCGGATTCGCTTTCGTCAAATCCCAGCATTCCGATCGCCCCGCTCTGCGCCACGGCCCGGGCCAGCGCCCCGCCGGCTTGCGGGGTCATCGGCGCGTTCAGCACCGGATAACGCGCGCCGAGCATTTCCGTCAGTGCCGTTTTCATTTCAAATTGTTGCTCCGACCCCAAGCCTTTCGTCTACGACTTCTCCGCGCATGCCGCGCACTCACGTCGTGATGGTGCGGTAGAGGTAGACGCCGCTGGCCACGAGGACGACGGCGGTCGTGGCCCAGCCGGTGAACGCGAACGCGTTGCCGACGCGGTGGCGGCCCATGATCTTGCGGTCGCGGGCGACCAGCATCATCAGCCCGAGCGTCAGCGGCGTAGCGATTCCGCCGGCGATGCCGCTGGCGAACAGCAGCTTGATCGGCGACGCTCCCGCAAAGGCGATCGCCGCGCCAATCACGAGCGAGGCGAGGAGCGCCGAATAGAAGCGGCGTGCGTTGCGGAAATCTGCGTCGAGACTGCCCTGCCAGTTGAGCGCTTCGGAGAGGACGTACGCGCTCGTGCCGGCCAGCACCGGAACGGCAAGGAGCGCCGAGCCGAGCAATCCGACGCCGAAAACAATTGACGCGTAGCGTCCGGCGATCGGCGCGAGGGCACTTGCCGCATCCTGCGCCGTTTCAACGTGCCGGTGGTGAACGCCGAGCGTGGCTCCGGTCGCCACGACGATGAACCAGAAACTGATGCCGGCGAGGACGATCCCGATCGCAGCATCGACCTGAAGGAGGCCGATCCGGTGCAGCCCGCGCCCCATCACGCTCGTCTCAATGGACTCCCACACGTAGGCGTACGCGGTAAGCGTCGTGCCGAGCAGCGCGAGCGTGCCGGAGATGTAGTCGTCTGTGTACTCGAAATGGGGAACGAGCGATCCGCGCAAGACATCGGCCCAATTGGGATGCGCAAGAAACGCCGCGAAGATATACGCGACGAAGATCAGCGCGAGCAATTCGAGGAATTTCGAGATCGCCTTGTATCGCGCGAACACGAGCAGGAGCGCGGTGAGAACGGCGAAGGGGACGATCCACCAGCGGTAATCGATCCCCGTCAGGAGCGCGAGCGCCGCGCCGCCGCCTTCGAGATCCGCAGCGAGGGTGATCAAATTGACGCCGAGCACCGCGAGCAGTGCCACGAGCGCGACGAGCCGTCCGTAGCGGAAGCGGATGCAGTGTTCGAGGCCGTGGTGGCTCACGGCGCCGATCCGCGCCGCGATGCTCTGCACAACGGCCAGCATCGGGATCACGAGGAGCACGAGCCACGTCAGTCCGTACATCGTCGACGCGCCGATCACCGCAAGCGTCGCAACCGTCGTCGGATCGTTGTCGGAAAATCCCGAGACGATCCCCGGACCGATGTCGCGGGCGAGGGCGCGGACACGTTTCAGCATGTCAGCGCATCTCTCTCTACGGCCGGTACACGATCGTTTGGACCCGCTCGAGCGTCACCAGGCCGTCGTCGAGAATCGCTTCGAGCACCGGAAGAAACGCGCGGACCTTGTCGTCCTCGTCGACGACTTCCAGGAGGACCGGAAGATCGACGAAAGCGTCGATGAGGTTAGCGGACGAAACGCGCCGGTGGCTGCCGTAGCCCTCGATGCCCTTGAAGACGGTAACCCCGGCGAGCGATGCCGTGGCGAGCGCCGCGACGATCGCGTCGGACATCGGCTCGCGCCCGTGCCGCGCGCTCTCGGAGACGTAGATGCGCATTAGGGTCGCATTATGCGCGATCTTCACTCGCCCGCCTTCGCGACTCGTGGTAGAGTATCGCCATGGCGGAGTTTAAGGTCGGGCAGCTCCTGCGCATCTTCATCGGCGAGCAAGACACCTGGCATGGCACCTCTCTCTACACCGCGCTCGTCAATCTCCTGCGTCGCGAGGGCATCGCCGGCGCATCGGTCTTTCGCGGCGTGGAGGGCTTCGGAGCCCACCACGAGATTCACTTGGCGAAGTTCTTCGCGCCACGCGCAAAGCTCCCAATCCTGATCGAAGTCGTCGACGAGGAGGAGAAGATCGCGCGCCTCATCCCCGCCATCGAGGAAATGGTGAGCGAAGGAACCGTCACCCTCGAACGCGTCGAATATTGCCGCTTCCTGCCGAAGCAGCGCGCCGAACGAAAGCCGGCGGCAGGCTAACCGGGATTCGTTCGCTAGCGAGTCGTTGAAGCCGGCGCCGGAGCCGCCGCCGTTACGCGCGCTGCCAGGACGTTCCGTCGGCGAGCGTGACCTTTTCGACTTCGATCGCCGAGGCGCCCTCGAATTCCGGGCCTACGGCGAAATCGTGCGTGATCGGGATGCCGGCCGAGAACGTGCCGTTATCGGTGACGGTCGAGGTTTGTGTTCCGTTGCGAATGAGGAATCGCACGCTCGTCACCGGTACGTTCCCGGCGTTGACGAATGAGACCGTGACGTTCCCGGTCGCTGCGGCGTTTTGATACGAGGTGCCCCAGCCGGGTACGTAAGCTGCGAACGCCGGATGTACGGCGTAGCGTACGACTTTAATCGGATCGTTGGTATACGCGACGCTCGAGTTGGCGTTAACGGGAATCGACGCGCTCGCGGAAATGACCATGGCGGCGGCGGTCGCGATGAGAACCTTATTCACTGAGGCAATCCTTCGCTGGAAGAGACGTTATTTGGAGGGTGTTGTCTCTAATACGCGCCACGGCCGATGTTGGATGTGCGATTCACAACACTAAAATCCGCGAATGGCGCGTGCTGCCGCCGAGTGCGCGAGAATGCGGCACTACCGCCAAGCGAGTAAAGAGGCCTCGAGATACTCGCAGGGGACGACCAGATGTCGCGCAAACGTCCGGCGCATAAGGGTGGTTGGAGCTTAGAGCAGTAGGGGCTGTTAAGGGAACGACGTTATGGCTTCCATCACAGAGGAGATCGTGATTTCTGCGCCGGCAGAAATCGCGTGGGCGATGATTCGGGATTTTGGCGGCGCCCAGCGCCTCGTGCCTGGGTTTCTTGTCGACTGTCAGCTCGACGGAGACGCCCGCATCGTGACATTCGCCAATGGCAGAGTAGCGCGCGAACTGCTCGTCGATATCGACGACAAGACGCGCCGGCTCGTCTACGCCGAGCCGACGGAGCCTTTCATCACACGTAACGCAGCGCTTCAGGTTTTTACCGAAGGCGAGAATCGGTGTCGCGTGACTTGGGTCATTGACGTATTGCCAAACACGTTCGCGAACCTGATGCGCGAAAGCATGCAGAATGCGCTCGCTATCATGAAGCGTTCGGTGGAGGCCTCACAGGCGCCGTCCCCATAGAACCGTTCCAGCCCGAAGGCCCCATGGAAACGGACGAAAATCTTGTCTGAGCGGAGGGGCGCAGCCGTTGGCGCTTCGACAAGCTC
>PMHP01000070.1 GCA_003158195.1 Vulcanimicrobiota bacterium
TCAGCGACGACGACGCGATGTATGCCGTGTTCGCGACCACGGGCGACAGCTTGCTCCAAAACGCGGCCGGAAAGACGTTCGTGAATTGTGCGACCGTGACGCCGAAGGTCCACGAACGCATTCAAGAGCTCGCGGAAGAGCGCGGCGCACACTCGCTCGAAGCGTGCATGGCGAGTTCGATACCGCAGGCCCGCAACGGCACGCTGTACTTGATGGTCGGCGGACGTAAAGAGGCGTTCGAAGCCGTGCGGCCTCTGCTCGAACGGCTCAGTGCATCGCTGACCTACGTCGGCGAGGCCGGGCGGGCGGCCCAGCTTAAAGCGCTGGTCAACATGGTCATGAACATCAACACGGCCGGGCTCGCCGAGGGCCTCGGCTTGGCCGACGCGCTTGGCCTCGACCTCGAGCTCGTCCGCAACGTCTTCTCGCAAACCGGCGCCAACTCGCGCGTCCTGGAAACCGACGGCGCCGACATGCAAAACCGCGACCACGAGGTATACTTCTCCGCCGATCACGCTGCCAAGGATTCGGGGATCGCGCTCGGACTCGCGCGCGACGTCGATCTCTCGCTACCGCTCGCACGCGCAACGTACGAGCAGTACGAAGCGATGAAGCGGCTCGGACTCGGCCAACTCGACAAATCCGGCGTATCCGAGCTTACCTTCAAGAACCGCCACGGGCAAACGCTCGGCGCCCATCACTAGGCACACCACACTATTGGAGGAAACCATGGCGACAACCGTTCCGTTGGTCAGCTCCGGCACTGCCGGCCCGCTCAAAGCGATCCACCTTCCACGGCTCTGGCTCAAGCTGACCCTGTCCGCAGCGGGCAAGCTTCCCGAAGGTTACGACGAGTGCGGCGCCGGGTTCGACGCGATGACGATATCTGCGCTCGGCCTCGACCGCGATAAGGTCATCGATTTCGTAAAGCGCACGAAGCCGACGTACATCCAGTTCGAAGAATGGGTCGTCGCCCAGAACGGCGGCCGGATCGATCCCGCCAAGGTCGAAGCGCACAACGCGGCGATCCGCGGCTACAACCATTCGGACGAGTTGGCCGCGAAGATGCGCTCGGCCGCGGGCATCAAGGACTCGAGCATCAAAGACGCCGTCACGCTCAACACGGTCGAAGATCTCGACGAGATTCACCGGGAGGTCACCGGAAAAGTCACCGCGTGAACGATCGCCGCTCCACATTTGCCCTCGTAGCCGCCGCATCGTTGCTAGCTTGCTTCGCGTTCGTTTCGCGCGACGTGAACGCCGGCAATGGGGTCTCCCTAAGCGCTGCTCAGGTGAGCAGCGGAAGCAAAGCATTCGCGCAAAACTGCGCGAGCTGTCACGGCGCGGCGCTCGAGGGCGGAGCGGGGCCGCCGCTGAGCGGCGCCAACTTTAAGACCCTCAGTTCGAAAGTCCATGCGACGGTCGGCGACATCTTCAGCTACATGACGAGCAACATGCCGATGAACGCGCCGGCAAGCCTCACGCACGATCAATACGTCGCGATCATGGCCTTCATTCTCAGCAAGAACGGATACCAACCCAGCTCGTCGGCGCTAACCTATTCCGCAGCCATGCAATCGAAAGCGCCGATCCAGCGCAAGTAACGTTCACATTGACAGCGTGGGGTCGTCGTCGTCGACGCCCTCGGCGAACTCGTGACCGAACGACGAGGCCTCCGCGCGGATATTTGCGGCCTCTTCGCGACGGCCTAGACGGTAGAGCGCGTAGTACAAGTTGTCGTACACGCTCTCGACGGCCCAGAAGTCGGGGCCGTCCGGGTCGGAGCGCTGCGCCGGCGCGACCGCCGCGGTCATTGCCGCGTAGGCCTGCTGCGCGACGTTGAGGCCGCCCTCGAGATCGTTCGCGAACATGCTCAGGATTCCCGATTTTTCGGCGAGCGCGTCGTAGTCGTTCGGGACGATCGCAAGCGCCCGGTCGACGGCTTCGAGCGCTTCGGGACCGCGCTCGAGGTGCACGAGAATCTTTGCCTTCAGCGACCAGGCGTCGAACGACGTGGGATCGAGTTCGAGCGAGCGGTCGATCAGCGGCAACGCCGCCGCAGCGCGGTCCTCGCCGAATGCGTCGCGCGCTTGCTCCGCCAACTCGGCAGCCTCTTGCGCGTCCTCCGCGGCGACGTCGAAGTCCGAGGCCATGGCCGGCTAGCGGTACGCGCGCAGGAGCGAAGCGAAATCGGCTTTCGACGAATTCAGATCGAGCGCGGCGAGCGGCCGTTCCGGTAAGTTCATCAGCGCTTCTAAGGTCGGGCGTCCGTCGCGATAAAGGATGCCGAGCGGGATCTTGCCTTCATCGAGCAGCACGTCGAACGCGTGCGAGCGGTCACCGGGGTCATATCCGGGAGCCTCATCGACATAGTAGGTGTTTTCCTTGAACCACGCATACGTGTTGATCTTGTTGTAGGTGACGCACGGCGACATCACTTCGACGATCGAGAACCCGTCGTGCTCGATTGCGATCTTGAGCAGCTCGACGAGCTTCTTGGGATGCGCCGAGAAACCGCGCGCCAGAAACGAACCGCCGGCGGCGAGCGCTACAGCGAGGCCGTTGAGCGGCGCGTCGGGGTTGCCTTGCGGTGAAGTGCCCGTCACGTAGCCGGTTGCGCTCGTCGGTGACGACTGGCCTTTGGTCAGGCCGTACGTTTGGTTGTCCATC
>PMHP01000105.1 GCA_003158195.1 Vulcanimicrobiota bacterium
CTTCCACTCGGACGTCCTGCGCGGCGCCGTGACCTTGGCGCACAAGACCGTGCTCGACAACACGCACATCGGACTGCGCAGGCTCGTACGGGTGTTGTGGCAGCAGGCCGCCAACGGCGGGTTTGCCGACTCGATCCTGACGCTCGCGCCGCTCGCGTGTCTCGGCGTGTTGATGGCCATCCTCTTAAAACGCGCGAAACTCGCCCTACCCGCCGTGCCGGTCGCGGCAGAATAGCAAGAGACGAATGTCAGCGGTCTTGGACGACGGCGCGCGGCTGCGCGCGGCAGCCGAGATGCTCTTGACGCCGCAGCGGCAAAAGACATCGGTCTCGAGCTTTCGCTACGAACGGAGCGACGCGTTCGACTCGGCGGCGGGATCCGTCGCATACTGGTCGAGCGGCACCGGGGCGCCGGTACTGCTCGTCCAACGGTGAAGGCATCGGCTTGCAAGCGACGCTTCCTGACTTCGCGGATGCCATCGCGGGCTCGGTGCCATCCTCGGTCCGCTGGCCGGCGTAAGCCTGCGACGTCCGCGGCGGCTAAGCGGTCGCCGCGGCGTGGCCGGGTAGCTTCTTCGTCCTTGACTTTTGAGCCTGACGAGCGATTGGGCTTGCGAGAACACGCATTCGGTCTGCGCGTGGCAAGACTTCGAGGTAACACGAATGCTATTGGGCATCGACGGAATCTTCGGCCCACGGCCCCCATCCCCGCCCCCACCACCGCCGCCTCCTCCTCCGCGCCCCCGAGCACATCCGGCGATGCCGCCGGACAACGTTGAAAAAGCGGAAGCCGCGACGCTCCTCGACGCCGTTGAAAAATTGAATGCCGCCGCGCCGGGAAAGCTTCCGGCGTCGCTTCAGCTCCTGCGACAGCGGATCCAAGAGGCGCTTTCGCAAGCCTCTACCGTGATGAAGAGCGTGGCGCAGCAGGCCCTCGCGAAGACACCGCTGCACGCGGTGGCGGGCCGCTACACCCTGACCAGCTATTTGATGCCCGCGCCCCCATCAGGCGCGCCGAATGGGCCTGCAATACCCGCCGGCGACCGCAATTTCTTAAACGGGCTCAAGCTTCAGATCCAAAACGAGGTTTTCGGACCGCCAACCGAGCGCTCCGCCGTTCCGAGCGGCATCGTCAACAACAGTACGCTCTACGACGCGCAGCAGTACCTCGCCGGGAAGGACGGGAACGCTAGCCAACCGGCGTCCCAACGCTTGCAAGACGTCCTCAGCGTCCTTGGTTCGGGCAACTCGTACGCGTTGCTCGCGGGCCTGCCCTCATCGGAGATAACACGCCTCCAGGGCGCGTTCGATAGCGTCGTTGCGTCTGGGAACTTCACGCCGAGCGATGCCGCGAAGCTCGCCCGGGCCCAAGCGCAGGCCGCGAAATCAGACGATCCGTACGCTAGCGGAAACGTCAACGACAATAACGTTTCGGATCTCGTGGACGGCCTGCCGAGCGGCGGATCGAACGTGAAGATCGGCTATGCCGAGGCCTGCCTTTCCCAAGCCCAAGAGCTCAACGGTGTGATCGGCAGCGGAAAGGTGTCGGGTCTCGAGCGCGGGCAACTCGTGACGGCGCGCAACTCACTTTACCAGCAAGCCTCGGATGCAGCCGCCGGCGCTACCGGGAACGATTCTGCGAAAATGCAGATATTCGCGCAGTATCTGAGCGACGCAAAAGAGTTGAGCGGACCCGAGGCTGCGGTAACGTCGAGCGTCTTGCACGCGTATGCCGCGAACGTCCTTGGAACGCTGAGCAATAAAGCGCAGATTGCCAAGACGCTCGCGGCGCTTGGCGGCGTGACGAAAGATGGTTACATCACCCCGGGATCGGGTCTCGATTCGTTCCTGCACGCGGCGCTGAGCGGTCAAGCGCAGATTGGTTTCGGGGCGCTCAATTCGACCGATCCGCTCGCCGAAGTCCCGCGCGGCGTCACGAGCCTGCTGAACGGCCTATCGGGCAGCGGCGATCCCGAACTGGGGGCGGGCGTACTCGACAACGTCGCCCAATGGTCGATCGCACAGCCTGCGCAAGCACAAGTCTTGGCCGCGCAAGACGGCATCGGTGGAACGGGCTATCGCGCAGCGCTCACAAACTTGATGAATCAGTCCTTCAATCAGCTCGTTGCGCTCGATCCCTCCGATCCGAATGCCACGGTTCTGCGCTCGCTGCAACCGCAACCGATAGCTGATTTGCAAGTCCTTTCCGGTGTTGGGCTCGGGGCCCCATTCGACGTGGCCGGAGCCGGCAATTATGCGGGGATGTTCTACACGCACGCGGTGCAGTTTGCGGCATTTGCCGCCGGCCAGAGTACCCCGGGGACGGCCGATCTGACGAAGCTACTCGCAAATGCAGGCGACCCGCGTCACGCGGCAGCCGAAATCTACGCGGCGGCGACGCAAAGCTTCATCGCGGGTTACAACCAAAATGACATTTCGCTCCAAAAGGAAGCGGGCAAAGCGGGCGCCGTTAGTCAGGCGGCCTATCACGAACGGATTGCAACGGACATTGCGCGCGGCGTCGGGACCGGACTGTTGCTCGCCTCCGTTTGGGTGACCGGCGGCACGGATGCGCCCTTCGCGATCGGGCTTGGCGCGACCGCGACCAATGGTGCGCTCGTCGGCGCTCTTGGGCGCGTCGGGCTTTTCAGCGGCTCAGCCGGGACGTTGATCTTGGACGCAGTTGCCGACCCAGCCGACGCGGCAAAACAATATCAGGAATTCGAAGGCCAACAGCGATCGGCCGACTCGGCGCCGCTAAGTCTCATGAACGCGATGTACGACGGCTGGTTCTCGAAAATCAGCCAGCTTGACCCCGGTGGCCTCGAAGGTCAGAGCATCACCGACGGCGCGAGCATCGGTGCGTCCGCCGCTACGACCGCGGGCGAACAATACAACGTTGCGCCGTTCTTCAACACCTACGACCCGCTAGGATACTACAAGGATGAGACC
This sequence comes from Vulcanimicrobiota bacterium, assembly GCA_003158195.1. Classification (GTDB taxonomy): domain Bacteria; phylum Vulcanimicrobiota; class Vulcanimicrobiia; order Vulcanimicrobiales; family Vulcanimicrobiaceae; genus Palsibacter; species Palsibacter borealis. The sequence continues at coordinate 2,952 of PMHP01000105.1, forward strand.
GGTAGCTACCCGCCGATAGCGCCCGCACCGCCGGCGCCTCCGAAGCCGCCGTCCGCGAATCAGCGGCCGGAGCCGGGCACAAAACCGGCCCCGCCGGCGCACGTCCACCGGCCGGCGCCGGCCACACCCCCGAAGTCGGCGGCGCCGGCTGGACGCACCGATCCGGCTTTAGCGCGTGAAGGATACAAAGCCGTAACGGTGCAGCGCGGCGCGACGATGTGGGGGATCGCCGTACAAAACGGTGCAAACCCGCTCGCGACCATAGCGCTCAACGCGAGCCACATCTGCGATCCGAACGAGATCTATGCCGGCGACGTCATCTATCTCCCAAAGCGCGGTTAAGAGCAGTCGTACGATCGTCCCTCGCCCGGCGCAGGAGCCGCCGTTAGGCTCCGGAACCGCGCTTGTAGCGAGATGCCTTCTAGCCTTGCGGCTCAGCTCGAGCCAATCGAAATGGCCGGTCGCGACGAGCTTCGTGCGCTGCAACTCGAGCGGCTGACGTGGTCGCTTCGCCATGCGTACGAGAACGTACCGCATTACCGCAAGGCCTTCGACGAACGCGGGGTCCGTCCCGAAGATCTTCGCGAACTCGCCGATCTTGCGAAGTTTCCGTTCCTCGACAAAGCCGCGTTTCGCGAGAACTATCCGTTTGGATTACTCGCGGTGCCGCGCGAGCGCGTCGTCCGCCTGCACGCTTCAAGCGGGACGACCGGCAAGCCGACCGTCGTCGCCTACACCCAAAACGACATCGACATGTGGGCAAGCGTTGTGGCGCGGAGCATTCGTGCCGCCGGCGGCAGGCCGGGCGACATCGTCCACGTCGCCTATGGGTACGGGCTGTTCACGGGTGGCCTCGGCGCACACTACGGCGCCGAACGGCTCGGCTGCACCGTCGTCCCGATGTCGGGTGGACAAACCGAAAAGCAAGTCCAACTCATTTGCGATTTCAAACCTCGGGTCATCATGGTGACGCCGAGTTACATGCTGGCGCTGATCGACGAGATGGAACGCCAAGGAATCGATCCGCGCGCCTGCAGCCTGGAGATCGGCATCTTCGGCGCCGAGCCGTGGACGAACGAAATGCGCGCCCACATCGAAGCACGCGCTGCAATGGATGCCGTCGACATCTACGGGCTCTCCGAAGTGATCGGCCCAGGCGTCGCGCAAGAGTGCATCGAGAGCAAAGACGGCTTGCACGTCTGGGAGGATCATTTTTATCCGGAGATCGTCGATCCCAAGACCGGCGAGGTCTTGCCCGACGGGGTGCGCGGCGAGCTGGTCTTTACCTCGCTCACGAAAGAAGCGCTCCCGGTGATCCGCTATCGCACGCGCGATCTAACCCGGCTCCTGCCCGGGAGCGTTCGCCCGATGCGCCGCATCGAGAAGATCACTGGGCGCTGCGACGACATGCTGATCGTGCGCGGCGTCAACGTCTATCCGACGCAGATCGAGGAACTGGTCCTGCGCGAGGACGCGTTAGCCCCGCAGTATCGGATCGTGCTCGAACGCAGCGGAAGCCTCGACGAGATGACCGTCGAGGTCGAGCCCGCGGCCGATGCCCTCGACGGCAGCGCCGCGGCGGCCGGCCTGCGAGCCCGGATCAAGACCCTCGTCGGGATCAGCGCGATCGTTCGCGTCGTGCCGCGCGGCACGATCGAACCCTCCGCGGGGAAGGCCCGCCGCGTTTACGACCGGCGCAGCGAGCGTCGCGATGCGTGAGGTGGTCTACGTCGTTCTGGTCGACGGAAAAACGATTCGCGTCCTCCCGCAGGAGCGGGAGAAAAACCAGGGTCCGACCGGCCTCGAGCGCGTCGGAAAGCTCGTCGAGGACCATGCCGTTTTCGCGGTCGCCGAACACGTCGGGCACGTCGCGGTGCAGCAGGCGATCCCGATGGCGCACGTGCTCCTTACCGCCGCGAACCCGTTAGCCGGCATGGTGGCGTCCGTGGCGCTCGCAAGCCGTTCGATCGAATCCGACAAGACAATCGGCGTGCTTTCGGTCGATCAGGCCGGCGTTCGCAAGGAGACCCTCGACAAGTGCGAGCGCGAATTCGATGCATCGGGAAAGGATGCGGGCTACCCGGCTGCCGGCGGCCAGGCGGGATATCCGGTCTACCTGTCGCCCGCTGGGCGCGAACGCCTCGCCTCTATGCCGGACGGGGACCTCTTGCGCGCGGTGCGCGCCGACGAGTCGCTCGCGCAACTAGCGATTGCGTGCCGCGACGTCGGGATCTACCTCGATCTCGGCTCGCCGGAATCGCGGCGCCAGGCGCAGGCGCAGTTGGCGCAAGACGCGCCTGGGATCGAACGCAGACCTCCTCCGGCCGGGTAAGTCTTTGCCGGGCCGGCCGGGGGATGGACCCTCCAGGCGCAGGGCGAACGCGAAAATCATGTCGATGGAACTTCGTCCCGAGGTCGCGGCGCTCCAAGCCCGCTTACGCGAGTTCACGCGCGACGTCGTCGAGCCGGGCGAGCGCACGTATTGGGAGCAGCACGCCGCGCTTGGGAACCGTTGGTCGATTCCGCCCGTGCTCGACGAACTCAAGGCAAAAGCGCGCGCTGCCGGGCTGTGGAATCTGTTCTTACCCGAGAGCGAATACGGCGCCGGCCTGACGAATCGCGAGTACGCGCCGCTGTGCGAAATTATGGGCCGCTCGACGATCGGACCCGAAGTTTGCAACTGCAATGCCCCGGACACGGGGAACATGGAGGTGCTCGCGCGTTACGGTTCGGCCGAGCAAAAGAAGCAGTGGCTCGAGCCGCTCCTTGCAGGCGAGATACGTTCGGCGTTCGCGATGACCGAACCCGACGTCGCATCCTCGGATGCGACGAACATCCAAGCACGCATCGAGCGCGAGGGCGACGACTACGTCATCAACGGGCGAAAATGGTGGACGAGCGGTGCGATGGACCCGCGCTGCAAGATCCTGATCTTCATGGGTAAGACCGACCCCGCGGCGCCGCGTCACTTGCAGCAATCGATGGTCCTCGTGCCGATGGAGACACCCGGCGTCGGCGTCGTTCGGCCGCTCACCGTCTTCGGATACGACGACGCGCCGCACGGCCACGCCGAGATGGTTTTCGAGAACGTGCGGGTCCCGGCCTCAAACGTGCTGCTCGGCGAGGGGCGTGGTTTTGAGATCGCGCAAGGGCGGCTCGGGCCGGGCCGCATCCATCACTGCATGCGCCTGATCGGCGCGGCCGAGCGCGCGCTCGAGAAAATGTGTGACCGCGTGAGCGGGCGGGTCGCGTTCGGCAAGCCGCTCGCAGAACAAGGCGTAATCCTCGAGTGGATCGCCGACTCGCGGATCGAGATCGATCAGGCGCGCCTCTTGACACTGCACGCGGCGGAGATGATGGATCGCGAAGGCAACAAAGCCGCGCGCGCCGAGATCGCGATGATCAAGGTCGTCGCGCCCAGCATGGCCCTGCGCGTGCTCGACCGCGCGATCCAAGCGTTCGGCGGTGCGGGCGTCAATGCCGACGCGGGCTTAGCGCACGCGTGGGCCGGGTCGCGGACCCTGCGTCTGGCCGACGGCCCCGACGAAGTCCACCGCGTTACGGTCGCGAAGATCGAACTTGCGAAACGGACCGCGCATCAGGGGAACGGGCGTCCGGTCTCGTCCGTTGAAAGGACATGAACGTGCGTCGCGTAACCGGCCTGCTCGCCGGATTGTTCGCGCTCGCAATCGTTGCGCCGCTCGGGTCGCCGTCTGCCTCCGCCGCCGACGCCATCCCTGAAGGCGCGACGATCGCCGGTTACCTCTCGACCGACCTCGATAGCGGGAAGACGCAAGCCGGCGACGGCTTCTCGCTGCAGATCGTTCGCCCGTATCCGAACGGCGATCCATCGTACGCCGGCGCCGTCGTGCGCGGCCATGTCGCACGGGTCATCAAAGCGGGCCAGGGCCGCAAGCCCGAGATCGATCTCGCATTCGACAGCATCGTGCTCGCCGACGGCTCGTCTTCGCCGCTCACCGGTCACGTGCTGACGGTACAGCCGAAGAAGAAGAGCGCCGCTCTCACCCAGGCGGCAGGCGCCGGGATCGGGATGCTCGTCGGCAATTTTATCGGCAAGAAACTCGGAACCGGTCTTGGCGGATTCGCCGGCGCGGTCGGTGGCTTCGTCTACGCGAGCAACCACAAATCCGATTTCGTTGTCCCGCGCAACTCGCTCGTCACGTTGCAAACCGATCAGGAAGTCCCGCGGCCGCAAGCGCGGCAGTGAACTGCTTTAAAAGGTGACAAAAGCTAGTGCCGGCGCCAGCGGGTCACGGTCATCGCGTACAGGGCGATGTCGCGAAAAGCGCCGTGGAGGAGATACGCCTCGGTGAGGGTGCCTTCGAACTGGAAAGCGAGCCGCTCCGCGACGGCACGACTGCGCGTGTTTTCCACGACGCAGCGGATTTCGAGGCGGTGCAGGTCGAGTTTCGCGAAGGCGTGCGAGACCAGTGCGCGCGCGGCCCGCGTCGCGATGCCGCGCCCCTGGGCCTCGGGCGAGAGCCAGTAACCGATCTGGGCGCTTTGCCCGGCCCATTCGATTCCGTGCAAGCCGATCGCACCGACGAGCCTGCCGCCCGCGCGCACGAGATAGTCGAACGCAACGCGGCTCTCGAATTGGGCCTCGGCAAATTGCGCGTAGCGGCGCGCGTCGCCGACGGTAAGCGTCGCGTCGATCCAGGTCAGCCACTCGCGCAGCACCGTGCGATGCCGCTCGACGAGTGCAAATAGCTCCGGGGCGTCGGACGGATGCCGCGGTACGAGCGTCAGCTCGCTGTCGACCGCGACCCGGGCCGAAGCGATCACCGCTCCACCGACGCGAGGCTGGGCGCACCACGACTGGGGCGCGTCGTCTTCTCTTGGGCGATCTCGAAGGCCACGGTGACGACGGTCTTCGGCTCGACCTCGAGCGGGCGCCTGCCGCCGCGGGTTAGGCCGCCTGGCCCTCTACTGAGCTATAGCCGTTAAGGGTTCTTGACGAATCCGGGGCGGGGAAAGCAGCGGGCCGACAACACAAGAGGAGGTAGGTGTTCATGTGCGCTTTCGCACGTCGCGATGGTTTCTGTAGGCGTGCGCCCGGTTCGTCAACGGACGGCCACCTTCGGGAAGGCTGCAATTGACGATCGCGCGCCGCCTGTACTTGGTGCTGGGCATCATGGTCTTGCTCATCACCGCCGAGTTGTCCGCGCTTTGGTTTACGATTCACACGTTATCCGCGGTCCGCGCCTCCGTCGCGGGTGAAGGCATCTGGTCGAAAGCCGAAAAGGACGCCGCGTATCACTTGGAAGCCTACGGGCGCACGCGCGATCCCAAAGAGTATCAGGCCTACCTCGGAAATCTCAACGTTTACCTTGGCGATCTCGAAGCGAACGCGGAGCTGGCGAAGCCGAACCCCGATACGAATCGCATGAGCGCGGGCTTCGCGCGAGGGGGCATCGACCCCGAAGACATCCCGGGCGTCAGCGCGCTGTTTCTCCGCTTCAACAAGGTCAGCTACGTCGCACGCGCGCTCACCGCCTGGACGGTGGCAAGCGCGGAGATGGCTCGGTTCGTCGGGCTTGGCTCGCAGCTTCATGGCGAAGTGGAGTCGGGTAAGTCCGATATCGTTATCGGCCGCACACTCGAGCAGATCGGCGCAGCCAACGCGCGCCTGACCGTCCTCGAAGGGCGCTTTTCGGAAGCACTGGGTGAAGGCTCCCGCTGGCTCACCGATCTCGTGCTCAAAGTGCTTCTCGGCGCGGCACTCATCGTCGAATTCACCGGCTTGCTGCTGACCGCCACGATCACGCGCGGCATCTCTTTGCGTCTGAAAGCGATGCTGGTTGCCTCCAAACGCGTCGCCCAGGGCGACTTCAGCGTCGCGCTCGACGATCGCCGTAAGGACGAGATCGGCAAGCTCGCCGAGTCGTTCAACACGATGACGACCGACCTCGAGCGCGAACGCCGGCGCGCCGAGGCCGCCGTTGCAGCGAGCGAAGCGAGCCTGCGGGAAGCGCAGCGGGTAGCGCACATTGGCGTCTGGGATTGGAACTTTGCAAGCGACGCGCTCTCCTGGTCGAAAGAAGTTTGCCGCCTACACGATGTACCTTCGAATGGCGAGCTTTCCCACGCTCGCTTTATTCGCTTCGTTCATCCGGAGGACACACCGCGGGTCGACCAGATCGTTCGCGAGTCGCGCTCGAGCGGCGAACCGCTCGCCCTCGACTACCGCGTCGCGCTTCCGAACGGAACGGTGCGCTGGCTCTGCGCCGAAGCGAAGGTCGAACGCGACGCCGCCGGCGCGCCGGCTCGCATGTTGGGCACGACGCGCGACATCACCGAGCGCAAGCGGGCCGAAAAGTTGCGCCAGCTCAATGCCGAGTTCGGTCAGCGAGCGCTCGCGACAGCCGGCCTCGCCCAACTCAAGCAGCAGGCCGTCGAGCTCGTGGCCGGCACGCTCGAAGCGCCGCTCGTGCGGTTGGGCGAACTCGACGCGGCCGGGACCGCGATCGTGTTCACTGCCGGCGTCGGCTGGCCCGCGCACCTGATCGACGACCACTACTTCCCGGTCGCAGCAAGCCCGCAGGCTGGAGAGAGCCTCCGCTCGGGGCGGCCGGTCTTTCTCGAACGCATCGACGCTGCCGATTCCTTGCGGCCGTCGCAGGAGGCAACCGCGCTTGGGATCGTCGCGTCGGCGACGATCCCGATTCGTGGGAAGGACGCCGTCGTGGGCTTGCTGCACGTCGGTCTGCGCGAATTGCACGTCTTCTCTGAAGACGACGTGACCTTTCTTGTAAACATCGGCACGATCATCGGCATGGCGATCGATCGCGATCGCCGCGAAGGACGCATCAAGCAGCTCAACGCCGAGTTACAGCACCGTTACGCGGAACTCGAGACCTTCAGTTACTCGGTCGCGCACGACTTGCGCGCGCCGCTGCGCACGGTCGCCGGCTTCGCAAATGCGCTCGAAGAGGACTACGGGACCGCTCTCAACGACGATGCCCAGCGCTACATCGGTCTGATCGTGAAGGGCGCGGACCAGATGGGGGGCCTGATCGACGCGCTGCTCGGCCTTGCCCGGTTGTCGCGCAAAGAACTGTCCACGGGCAGCGTCGACTTAACCATGAAGGCGCGCGCGATCATCGCCGAAATGCGGGCAAGCGATCCGGCCCGCAACGTAACGGCGATTATCGCGGACGGGCTCGTCGTCACGGGTGATGCGCCGTTGCTCGGCGACGTGCTCACGAACTTGCTCAGTAACGCCTGGAAGTTCACCCGCGAAAGAGACCCCGCGGTAATCCGGTTCGAATCGCACGTCGAGGGCGGCAAGACCGTCTACGTGGTGACGGACAACGGGATCGGTTTTGCGACCGAGCAGCCCGACGATTTATTTACGCCGTTCAAGCAGTTGCACGGCGGGAACTTCGAAGGCACGGGTATCGGCCTCGCGACCGTCGCGCGCATCATCCAACGTCACGGGGGAAAGATTTGGGGCGAGTCCTCGCCCGGCAACGGGGCGACGTTCTCGTTTACCCTGGGCGACGATTAGCGGGTTACGCCCTCGCGGTCGAGCATCTCGCGATAGATCCGCTCGACGTCCGCGAGCGTGTCGATCTCGTGCGGCGCTTTGTCGGGGCGCAAGCGCACGATGCGCGGGAAGCGCAGCGCGTAGCCACTGGGGTGAAGCGTGCTTTTCTGGATAATGTCGAAGGCGACTTCAATGACGATCTTCGGCTCGACGGGCAGCGCGTGTCCTCCGGCGGGTGACGTCGTGTGGGCCAGAAACCACGTCGTCATTTCGGCTATCTCGGTATCGGTCAAGCCGCTGTACGCTTTCCCAAGCGCGAGCAGCTCCGGGTCGCCGGCGGAACGGCGCACGGCGAACGTATAGTCGGAGAGGACGCGATTGCGTTTGCCGTGGCCCCATTCGACGGCGACCACGACGACGTCGAGCGTCGAGAGCTCGCGCTTGAGCTTGATCCACCACTTGCCGCGCCGGCCCGGTACGTACGGGGCGTCCGCGCGCTTGAGCATGAGCCCTTCGTTGCCGCGCGCGCGAGCGGCCTCGAAGAGGCCGGCGATGACGTCCGGCGAGACGCCCGGATCGAGCGCATGCCACGGCGCCAGCGCGAACGCTTCGCCCGCGCACGCCGGCAGGGCGAGCTGTGCACGCCGCTCGAGGAGCGGTTCGTCGAGCAGAAATTCTTCGCCGGCCGCGAGCAGGTCGAACGCAACGAATTGAACGGGGATCTCCGCCTGCAATTCCGGCGTGGGGTCGATGCGCTGCAGGCGCGGCTGCAAATAGCGGAACGGCAACACGGCGCCGTCGCGCCGGGCGACGATCTCGCCGTCCACGATCAGGTCGCGTTGGGCGCCGCTAAGCGCACGGACGACCTCCGGAAAGGAGCGAGAGATGTCGCTGAACGTCCGCGAGAAGAGGCGCACCTCGCCGTGACGCACGTGCGCCTGCGCGCGAATGCCGTCGTACTTGTCTTCGGCGAGCCATTCCCCGGTCGCAAGTTCGCGATACGACGAGCCGAACGTAACCGGGGTGGCCAGCATGAAACCGATCGGCGCGAAATAGCGGATCGCAATCTGCTCGAGGACTCCGTCGCGCGCCGCGAGGGCGACGGCCCCGACGTCCCCGGCGGCCGACGCCGCCCGCCGGACCGTCCGCGGATCGCGCTCGAAGGCGCGCGCGATCGCGTCGAGGACGAGGCCCTCGCGCAATCCGATCCGCAAGTCCCCGGTCAGAATCTTCGCGACGTAGGCGACTTCGCGCGGCGAGCCGCACGCGCGAAAAACGCGCTCGCAAAAGCGTTCGCGACGCTTGCCCGCAGTTTTACCTTTAAAATCGGGGCGGCGTGCCCCCCGATGGCCCCCATCAGTTGAGGCAAGTTCGTCGAGCAGCGCAGCGAAACTCGCGGGCGTCAAGGTCTCGGCGAATAAGCCCGGCATTGCGGGCCGATCCCAAATGCGCGCGAGGGCTTCCCCGAGATCGCCCGTCTCGCGATACGCCGCCGTCAGCGCGGCGTCGTCGAACCCCCAGACGTTGCGCGCCGCCGCGACCAGCGTGCGGCCACCGATCGCAAGACGCCGGTCGTCACGTGCGGCCAGCGGATTTCCGGTTGCGAACCGGGCCGCGGCACGCAAGTTCTCGGGGTCGAGCGTTCGGAAATACGCGGCGAGCCGCTCGATTTTCGCCGTCGTGGCCGCCGCCGCGGCGATGTCGTCGCTCGCGGAGGCGAAGGCAATCATCCCACCAAACCTTTCACGCGCAAGCCCATGATTACCGCGTTCGTGATGTTTACGATCCAACCCGGACAGGTCAAACAGTTCGCGGAACGGCTTTTAGACGTCGATGGCGTCAGCGAGGTCTATAGCGTCTCCGGCCCGTTCGATCTCGTGGCCGTCGTGCGCGTCAAGCATCACGAAGAGCTGGCCGATCTCGTGACCCAACACATCGCCCAGCTCGACGGCGTAATTCGCACCGAGACGCTCATCGCGTTCCGCGCCTACTCCAAACGCGACCCCGGCCTCACCTGGGACGTCGGCGGCTGACGTGGCGCGAGTCCCGGCGGTCCCTCGACAAGCTCGGGGTGACAAGAGGGGGAACACGCGTTCGATGTGCGCAACTGCAGCCGTTGCGTTCGCAGGACGGTTAGAAGCGACACACAGCACACGGGAGAGCTTATTGTGGCACGGATTTACGATAATTTGGCCGACACGTTCGGCAACACGCCGCTGGTCAAGATCCCGCGGCTGAACAAGGGGCTGCACGCGACGATCCTCGTGAAACTTGAGTCGTTCAACCCGGCCGGCAGCGTAAAGGACCGCATCGGCGTCTCGATGATCGAGGCGGCCGAGCGCGAGGGACGGCTGCGGCCCGACACGATCATCATCGAGCCGACGAGCGGCAATACCGGAATCGCGCTTGCGTTCGTGGCGGCGGCAAAAGGCTACCCGATCGTGCTGACGATGCCGGACACAATGACGATCGAGCGGCGCAATCTGCTCAAGGCCTACGGCGCCCAGCTCGTGCTGACGCCTGGAGCCGACGGCATGAAGGGCGCGATCGCCAAAGCCAAGGAAATCCACGACTCGGACCCCGCCAAGTATTTCATGCCGCAGCAGTTCGAGAACCCCGCGAATCCCGAGATTCACCGGCGCACGACGGCCGAGGAAATCTGGCGCGACACCGACGGCAACGTCGATATCTTCATCGCGATGGTCGGCACCGGCGGCACGATCACCGGCGTCGGCGAGGTCCTGCGCGCGCGCAAGCCCGGGGTAAAGATCATCGCGGGCGAACCGGACGCGTCGCCCGTGCTTTCGGGCGGCCAACCGGGCGCCCACAAGATCCAAGGGACCGGTACCGGATTCGTCCCAGCGGTCCTCGACACGAAGATCTACGACGAAGTCGTCCGCGTGACGAACGACGACGCAATCGCCGTCGCGCGCCGCGCCGCCCGCGAGGAGGGAATGCTGCTCGGCATCTCGTCCGGCGCCAACATCTGGATCGCCCTGCAGGTTGCTGCCCGTCCGGAATCCGCCGGCAAGACGATCGTTACGATCGGCTGCGACACAGGCGAGCGCTACCTCTCCAACCCCGTCTTCGCCGATCAGGAAGCCCAAATCGTCGAGCCCGCCCTCGTCTAACGCCCTGTCACCCTGAGCGGAGCGCCGCAGGCGCGCAGTCGAAGGGCCGACGGGAATCGCGAAGCCACGGCTGTCCTTCGACTGCGCTCGCTGCGCTCGCTTCGCTCAGGATGACAAGGGGTCGCGCGAAACACGGAACTTTCGGGCGCGTACCAAATTGGGTACGCGCCTTTTTCCGTTCTTTGGAGTTCCGATCGATGACCGTTCCTTTTCAGCGGGTCGCTGCGGCGGCCGCCCTTGTCGCCTTGCTCGGCGCGGGGCCCGTGCCGCCACCGGCAAGCGCGCCTTCGCCGGCCGGCGAGACGTCGGTCACGCGCGCCACCCTCGACAACGGTTTGCGCGTCGTCATCGTGCGCGATCCGCTCGCGCCGGTCGTGACGGTCTATGACAATTACCTCGTCGGAGCCGACGACACGCCGCAGGACTTCCCGGGGATGGCGCACGCCCAGGAACACATGGCCTTTCGCGGCTGCTCGGGCGTGAATGCGGACCAGATCTCGGCGGTTCTCGCGCAACTGGGCGGCGACGAAGATGCCGATACGCAACAAACGATAACGCAGTACTTCGCGACGGTACCGGCCGACGATCTCGACGTCGAACTGAACGTCGATGCGGGCTGCATGCGCGACATCGAGGACCAAGACGCGCAGTGGAACCAAGAGCGCGGCGCAATCGAGCAAGAAGTTGCGATGGACAACTCCAACCCGACGTACAAAGCCTTCGTGCGCTTGACGGCCGACCTCTACGCGGGAACCCCCTACGTGCACGACGCGCTCGGAACGCGCCCGTCGTTCGACAAGACGACCGGGGCCCTGCTCAAGAGGTTCTACCAGACCTGGTACGCACCGAACAACGCGATCCTCGTAATCGCGGGAGACGTCGATCCACAGCGAGCGCTCGCGACGGTCACCCGCCTCTACGGCTCGATCCCGTCTCGCGCGGTGCCGGCCCACCCCGACGTTGCGCTCGAGCCGGTCAAATCGGAATCGTTCACCCTCGATAGCGATCTGCCGTACGCACTCACGTTCACGGGCTATCGCATGCCGGGCTCGGACGACGCCGATTTCGCGGCCGCGCAGGTCCTCGCCGACGTGCTCGCGAGCCAGCGCGCGAACGTCTACGATTTGACGGTGCAAGGGAAGGCGCTGGGGACCGGCGCCGAGCTCGCGGCGAGCTATCCGAAATCGAGCTTGATGCTGGTCTACGGTGCGCTCTCGGCGGATGCCGACGTGACGTCGTTCGCGGCGACCTTGGCCGCGGTGGTCGCCGACTACGCCAAGAACGGCGTTCCGGCGGAGCTCGTCGACGCGGCCAAGCGCAGCGAGATCGCACAGAACGAATTCAATCGCAACTCGATCGCCGACCTGGCCGGAACGTGGTCGGAGGCACTCGCCGGGGAGGGGCGCCAATCGCCCGACGACGACGTCAATGCGATCGCCAAGGTGACGGTCGGCGACGTCAACCGCGTCGCGAAGAAGTATCTCGACGCGAGCCTCGGCGTGACGGCCAATCTGATTCCGAAACCGTCCGGCAAAGCCGTCGCGGCAAAAGGATTCGGCGGTGGCGAGACCTTGACGTCGCAGCCGCGCAAACCCGTCCCGCTGCCCGCTTTCGCTCAGGCGAAGCTCGCACAGCTCGACATCGCGCCTTCAACATTGGCTCCCACGGACACGACGCTGCCGAGCGGCCTGCGGCTGATCGTTCAGCCCGAAAGCGCGAGCGATACGGTGACGGTCGTCGGTGACATCAAACATCAGGACGACTTGCAGACGCCCGCCGGTAAGGACGGCGTCGATGAGGTGCTCGACGGGCTCTTTTCGTACGGTACGACGTCGCTCGACCGGCTCGCCTTTCAAAAGGCGCTCGACGACATCTCGGCACAAGAATCGGCCGGACCTGAATTCAGCTTGCACGTGCTGCGGTCCGATTTCGATCGCGGTGTCCAACTCCTCGCCGATAACGAACTGCATCCCGCCCTTCCGTCCGCTGCGTTTGCGATCGTCCGGCAGCAGACGGCCCAGGGCATCGCCGGCGAACAGAAGAGCCCGTCCTACTTGACGCAGCGCGCGATCGTGAAAGCGCTCGTGCCGCCCGGCGACCCGACGTTGCGCGAACCGACGCCGCAGTCCGTTTCGGCGCTCGGGCTCGACGACGTGAAGGCGTTTCACGCCGCCGTATACCGGCCCGACTTGACGACGATCGTCGTGATCGGGAACATCACGCCGGCCGACGCCCAGGCGACGATTGCAAAGTACTTCGGCGATTGGAGCGTCGCCGCGCCGAAGCCCGCAGTCGACCTGCCGCCGCTGAAGCCGAACGCGCCGTCGGCTGCGGTCGTCCCCGACGCGAGCCGCGTCCAGGATCAAACATCGCTCGTCGAGATGGTCGGCGTGACGCGCCAGAGTCCCGACTACTACGCGCTGGAGCTCGGCGATCACGTGCTCGGCGGCGGATTCTACGCGACCCGGCTCTACCACGATCTGCGTCAAATCACCGGTCTCGTCTACAACGTCGGCAACAACCTCAGTGCGGGGAAGTCGCGTTCGAGCTACACGGTCTCGTACGGCTGCGATCCGCCGAACGTCTCGAAGGCGCGCCGGCTGATTACCCGCGATCTGCATGCGATGGCGACGACGGACGTCACCCCGGCCGAACTCGAGCAGGCAAAAGCGATCCTGTTGCGCCAGCTGCCGCTCGGCGAGGGGAGTGAGGACGCCGTTGCCGAGGCGTTGGCGGCGCGGTCGCTTGCGGGTCTGCCCCTCGACGAAGCCCATCGCGCCGCGACCATCTATGCGAAGCTGACGGCGGCGCAAGTCCGGGCGGCATTCGCGAAGTACATCCGGCCGAGCGGCTTCGTTCAGGTCGTGGAGGGCCCGAATCCGAGTTGAGGTGACGCGCGGCGCGCTCGTCGAGTCGCGCCACGTCGTCAACGCGTGCGTCGTCGATGCGCATGGCACCGTCCGACTGGCGCTCGGCGACGTCGACGTGCCCGTCTACCTTCGCTCGGCCGCCAAGCCGTTTATCGCCGCTGCGATCGTGGCTTCGGGCGCCGCGGAGCGCTTCGGCTTTGATTCGCGCGAACTCGCCGTCATCGCCGCGTCGCACAACGCCGAGCCGTATCACGTCGAAGCCGTGCTCGGCATCCTTGCCAAGATCGGTCTTTCGGTTGCGGACCTTCGCTGCGGCGCACATCCGCCCGTCTACGATCCGGCTGCGGCGGCGCTCGCGCTCGCCGGCGAGCCGCCGGCCGCGATCCATAACAATTGCTCGGGCAAGCACGCGGGCATCCTTGCGATCTGCGTGCACCTCGGATTCGAGGCGGCGACGTACCTCGAGCCGGCCAACCCGGCGCAGCAGCTGATCTTGGCTTTTTGCGCGCGCATGGTCGACGAGGATCCGGCGGCGTTGCGGCTCGGCGTCGACGGATGCGGCATCCCGGTCTTCGCGACGCCGCTGCGCCGCGCGGCCCGGGCGTTTGCGCGGCTCGCGACGCTCGATGCACTCGACGAGCGCGACCGCGAGCCGCTGCGAATCGTGCGCGACGCGATGGCCGCTCACCCGCGTTATGTCGCCGGCACCGGGCGGCTCGACACAGCCTTGATGGAAGCGACGCACGGCCGGATCGTCTGCAAGGCCGGTGCCGAAGGCGTGCACGGGAGCGCCCTGCTGCGCGAAGGCGTTGGGACCGCGCTGAAGGTCGTCGACGGCACGCGCCGCGCCGCCTCGCCCGCCGTTATCGCCTTGCTGTCTCGCCTCGGAGCCTTGGATGAAGCAGAAACGCACCGTCTCGCCGAGTTCGCCTTCCCGGAGGTGCGTAACGTCGCCGGACGCGCCGTCGGACGCATCCAAGTCGCGCCCGAAGCGCACGGTAAAGGCTAGTGGGGCACCGGCGTACGTGGGGAGATTGAAGGTCTCTCCGTGGCAGGGGATCAGGCCTTCGGTGCGCCGCGCGGGCTTCCTCGGGTTCCTTGGGAACGCGAGCGGGTGCTCGTCGCGGGACGGACGGTCCGCGGCAGCCAAGTTGCCCCCGAAACAATCATAAGCGGGGGAGCGTCCTAACCAGCGTGATCGAGTTCTTTCTGCGGCGGCCGATCTTCGCAGCCGTCTGTTCCATGATCATCGTGCTCGCCGGGCTCGTCTCGATCCCGACGTTGCCGATCGCCCAGTTCCCGAAGGTCGCGCCGCCCGTCGTCACGGTTTCCTCAACCTACATCGGCGCGAGCTCGCAAGCGGTCGAGTCGTCGGTGACGGTTCCGCTCGAGAACGCGATCAACGGCGTTCAGGGCCTGCGCTACATGACCTCGAACTCGGGCAACAACGGCCAGAGCACGATCACCTGCACGTTCGATCTCGAGCGCAACCTCGATGCGGCGACGAGCGACGTCCAGAATGCGATTCAAAGCGCGACCGGCGTTTTACCTCCCGAGGTAAACCAATATGGGATCACGGTCAGCAAGAACGCGGGCTCCTTTGTGATGGGAGTCGGTTTCGTCTCGACCAATCCTCAGCTCACGCCGCTCTTGATGTCGAACTTCCTCGATCTCCACATCCGCAATGACATCAAGCGCCTCAAAGGCGTTTCCGACGTCATCATCTTCGGCGAGCGCAGATACGCGATGCGGTTGTGGCTCGACCCGAAGAAACTTGCCGACAACGGCTTGGCCGCGACCGACGTGCAGACGGCCTTGCTCGACCAAAACGTTCAGGTCGCGGCCGGGGCGATCGGTGCCCCGCCGACGACCGGGAACCAGCCCTATCAGTACAGCATCCGCGCGCTCGGGCGCCTCACGTCGCCCGACCAATTCGCGGCGCTCGTTCTGAAGAACACGCCCAACGGCGGCCACGTGCTGCTGCGCGATGTAGGCCGCGTCGAACTCGGCGCCGAGGACTATTCGAGCCTGCTGACGTTCAATCACCGGCCGGCGACCGGCATCGGCGTCGAAACGCTCCCGACCGCGAATGCCCTCGACGTCTCGCGCGAGGTTCGCGAAGAACTGGCGAAGCTCGCTCCGAAGTTCCCCGCGGGACTCCAGTACGACGTCGCCTTCGACGCGACGACCTTTGTCGACGAGTCGATCAAAGAGGTCGTGCAAACGCTGTTCATCGCGATCCTGCTGGTCGTCATCGTCATCTACCTGTTCTTGCAAGATTGGCGGACGACGTTGATCCCGGCGATCACGATCCCGGTTTCGCTGATCGGCACGTTCGCGTTGATGAAGGCGCTCGGCTTTTCGATCAACACGCTGACCCTCTTCGGGCTGACGCTCGCGACCGGACTCGTCGTCGACGACGCGATCGTCGTCATCGAGAACATCGCGCGCTTCATTCAAGAGAAGAAGATGTCCCCGCTGGCAGGTGCGTCGGCCGCGATGGCCGAGATCACGAGCGCCGTCGTTGCGACCTCGCTCGTCCTGCTCGCGGTCTTCATTCCGGTTGCGTTCTTCCCCGGAACGACGGGGCAGCTCTACAAGCAATTTGCGCTGACGATCGCGTGCTCGATCACGATCTCGCTGTTCAACGCCCTGACGTTGACGCCGACCCTCTCCGCACTGCTGCTGGGCCGCGGCGAGCGTCCGCGCAATGCGTTTTTCCGCGCCTTCAACGCGTGGGTGGCGTGGCTGCGCCGAACGTACCACTCGTCGCTCGGGGGCATCTTCCGGGCTTGGCCGGTCATCATCGTTTTGTTCTTTGTGGCACTCGGCCTGACGGCGTTACTCTACACGAAGACGCCGACCGGCTTCACACCGCCCGAGGACCAAGGCTACTTCATCGCGACCGTGCAGCTTCCGGAAGGCTCGTCGCTCGATCAGACCGAGAAGGTCACGACGCAAGTCGAAGACCTCATTCACAAGCACCCCGAAGTTCTGCGCGTCTTCACGGTCAACGGATTCTCGTTCAACGGAACCACGCCCAACGCAGCCCTGATTTTCGTGCTCGTCAAAGACTGGTCGCAACGCCCGGGCTTCGAACATTCGATCAGCTCGATGCTCTACGGGCCGCACGGTTTGTCGGCGGACTTCGCGCAGATCACGGGCGCCCAGGTCTTCGCGTTCAACCCGCCCTCGATCCAAGGCGTCGGCAACGTGGGCGGCTTCCAGTACGAACTGGAGGACCAGGGAGACGTCGGGCTCGCGAACCTCAATAAAGTCGCGCAGCACTTTGAGTATGCGGCCTTTCAGAATCCCAAGCTCTCAGGCGTTTTCACGACGTTCCGCAACGACAACCCGCAACTGGTCGTCGATCCGGACCGGCTCAAGGCCGAGTCGCTGAACGTCCCGCTCCAGAACATCTTCTCGACGATGCAGATCTATCTCGGCTCGCTCTACGTGAACGATTTCGACTACCTCAACCGCTCGTACCACGTGTACGTGCAGGCGGACGCGCCTTACCGGTCCTCGATCGCCGACCTCTCGAAGATATACGTGCGCGCCAACCCGAACCCCGACGGCAGTCCGGGCCCGATCATGCCGCTCTCGACCTTAATTACGTACAACCAGCAGCTCACCGCGCCGATCATCTTCCACTACAATCTGTTCCGCGCGATCGAACTCAACGGTCAAGCCGCGCAGGGTTCCGGAACCGGCGACGCGATCGCGGCGATGGAAGGGCTTGCCAAGCAAATCGAGCCGTCCGGCGTCGGCCACGAGTGGTCGGGCATCTCGCTCGATGAAATCGAAGCCGGAAGCCAGTCCGTGCTGATCTTTGGCCTGGGCATCATCGTCGTGTTCCTTGTGCTCGCGGCGCAGTACGAGAGCTGGACGGATCCGCTCGTGATCCTCATGTCTGTGCCGCTCGCGATCCTCGGCGCGCTCGTGTTCGTCTTCTTGCGCAACATGTTCGCGATCTTCGTGTTTCACGATTTCTTCGGGATCGTGCAATCCGACGTCTACGCGCAGGTGGGCTACCTGATGCTGATCGGCCTTGCGAGCAAGAACGCGATCCTCATCGTGGAATTCGCCAACCAGTTACGCGATCAGGGACTCGATGCGCTCTCCGCCGCGAAACGCGCTGCCGAAACGCGCTTGCGGCCGATCCTGATGACCTCGCTCGCGTTCATCCTCGGCATCCTGCCGCTCGTCATCGCCTCGGGCGCGGGAAGCTCGAGCCGGCACAGCCTCGGGACACCGGTCTTCGGCGGGATGATCCTCTCGACCGTGCTCAACCTCGTGCTCGTACCGGTTATCTACGTGGTCATCTCAAACATTCGTGACCGCGGAAAGCGGCGGCACACCCCCGATCTGCCGCCGCTCGACGGTCACGGCACGCATGCGGAGGTAGTCGCGACCGCGGGCATCTAAACCAGGAGTGGTGCTCGTTTCGCTCTCGCGCCGTTTTTCCGCAGGGGCGCTCGCTGCGGTCCTCGGCGCGGCGCTCGCGTCCTGCAACCACTATCATAAGTCCGACGTACCCCCCGTCGACCTGCGGACCTACGGACGGGTGACCCTCGATCTCGGCGCAACGAAGCGGCGCTTCGCCGGGCACCTGCCGCCGGTTCCGACGGACGACTGGACGATGTACGCGCACGACGCCTTTCGCACGGCGTATCAGCCGCAAGACGTCGGGATCGAGCGCGCTACGCTTGCGAAGCTGAAACTCGCGTGGCACGTCAGGTTGCCGGGTCCGGTGAAATCGTCGCCGCTCATCGCGGGCGGCAGCGCGTATTTTGTGACACGGACGGGCACCGTCGTCGCGCTCGTCGCAAAGACGGGCGCGCGGCGTTGGACGATAACGGTTGCAAACGGCGACGATATCGCGATGACGCCGACGCTCGCAGGCGGGAAACTCTACGTCGGCACGCAGAGCGGCACGTTCGCGGCGCTCGATGCGAAGAGTGGGAAACTGCTTTGGAAGGTGGTGCTGCCGGGGGTGATGCGAGGCGAGCCCGTCGTCGTCGGCGACGAAGTGATCGAGGGCCAAGCCGGCGGCGATGGGCCGGCGTGCGTGCGCGGCGGCATCAACGCGTTCGACGTACGGACCGGCACCGTGACGTGGACGTGGAACGTCTCCGAACGCACTGATGACGGCGGCAGCGTGTGGTCGCCGCTCACCTACGATGGCCGCCGCCTGATCTTTGGGACGGGCAACACCTGCCATCATCCGGCGCGTGCAGCCGATGCGCTCGTCTCCATGTCGCTCAACGGGGCCCTGCAGTGGCTCTACACCACGAGCGATTCGCGCAACGACGTCGATCTCGGCGGCGCGACGCAACTCTACGGAAACGTCGCGATCGTCACGAGCAAGGATGCGACGATCTACGCCATCGACGCGCGCAACGGCAAACCAATCGCGCGCCGCAGGCTGCCCACCGCGACGATGGGCTTCGGCGGCATCGGCGCCCCCTCAACCGACGGCACGACCCTCGTCGTCACCGGCGGCTCATCGGCCTCGCCCGAAGTCCCGCACGTCAAGGGAACGCTCGTCGGTTTCGATCGCAACCTCAACGTGAAGTGGACGATCCGCACGCCCTTCCCAATGTGGGGCTACGTCGCCATTGCCGACGGCCTCGGCTTCACGACGTTCGCGAAGAAGCTCGTCATCATCGATCCCGGTACCGGCAACGTGCTCTGGAGCGCGCGACTCAGCACGAATTCATATGCGTCACCCGCCGTCGTGCCGAGCGGNNGAGGTCGCCACCTTCGACCACGCGGTAAATGATCACGTGGTCGATTGTGGCATAACGTCCAATTCGCAGGCGCGCAACGCTGCTTCCGTGACAATGAGAAGCTCGTAGCAAATCGCATCGAGTTCGACGGGAGAGAGTTCGCCAACGGGGAGGACTCAATCCGACGTTTTTAAGACAAATTTCCCGGGCCTTCAGCACTACCGATTTATAACCGGTCGGATGTGTCTCGACGTCATCTCTGCAAGACCACCGGCCTTTGCCGTCGTTCCCCGGGGTCAGTTGCGGTCAGGAAACTTTTGACGAGGACCTCGCCGGCACGTCTGCGCG
>PMHP01000033.1:0-158 GCA_003158195.1 Vulcanimicrobiota bacterium
TGGCGTGGCGCTCGCACTCGGGCTGGGGCTCGCAGTAGGCAGGCTCGCCAGCAGGCTCAGCAGCACAAACGCAATCATACGGATCCATTCGCGGCCAGCTCGACCGCACGGCGCGCGCCTTCGTCCATCGTTTCGACCGGGTTCATTCCGGCCGCCGC
>PMHP01000033.1:189-14982 GCA_003158195.1 Vulcanimicrobiota bacterium
TGAACATCGCTTTGACTTTGGGGTCGCTCGTAACGAGGTTGTAGCTCTTCTTGACGAGTTCGGCCTGGGCGCCGCCGCCGATGTCGAGGAAGTTCGCGGCTTCGCCGCCGGCGTTGCGGATCGCGTCCATCGTCCCCATGCCGAGGCCCGCGCCGTTCGCGATCACCCCGATGTTGCCGTCGAGCTTCGCGTAGTTCGAGATGCCGAGGCCGATCTCGACGGCAGCGGCTTGGTCCGCGTCGGCCGGGCCGTCGCTGCGCCACTTGGCGAGTTCCGGATGTTTGTAGAGGCCGTTGTCGTCGAGCTCGACCTTCGCGTCGCTTGCGATGACTTGGCCGTCTTTGGTGAGCACGAGCGGGTTGATCTCGACGANNGCGCCGTAGTTCATGAAGACGTCGTAGAGGCCGGCGAGAATCTTCGGGAAGGCTTTCTGATAGCCGGGCGGCAGCTTCGCCGCGAACGCCAATTGGCGCGCCTCGAACGGCTGGAAGCCGATCGCGGGATCGATCCAGTACTTGCTGATCGCGCCCGGATTCGATTCGGCGACTTCTTCGACGTCCATCCCGCCTTGCGCGGTGACGATGACGACCGGCTTCTTCGCGGAGCGGTCGATCGCGATCGAGACGTAGGCCTCGCTTTCGATGTGAACCTTCTCCTCGACCAGGAGCGATTTGACTTCCTCACCGTCGGGGTTTTGGACGTTGCGCAGGACCTTGCCGATCAGCTCGCGCGCGAAGGCTTCGCCTTCGGCCGGCGTCTCGGCGAATTTGATGCCGCCGGCCTTACCGCGTCCACCCATCATCACTTGGCTCTTGATGACCCACGACCCGGGATTCTGCTCGATGAACGCTCGCACGTCGGCGGCACTCGAAGCATGCACGCCGCGCGGCGTGGGGATGCCGGCGCGGCGGAACAGCTCTTTGCCCTGGTATTCCATCAGTTTCACGAGCGAGTCTCCATAGGGAACACGACCTGCACAGGTTGTCCGTTCGGGAGCCAAAACCTCGGCGAGCTACGCCAGCCGCCCGAGCAGCGCGCGGGCGATGATCACTTGCTGGATTTCGCTCGTTCCTTCATAGATCTCGGTGATCTTGGCGTCGCGGTAGTAACGCTCGACCGGAAACTCGGTCGTGTAGCCGTAGCCGCCGTGGATTTGGACGGCTTCGGCGGCGTGTTTGCGGGCGGCGGTCGAGGCGAAGAGTTTGGCTTTGCTCGCTGCGAGCGCGAACGGCTGACCGCTATCGCAGAGTGCCGCGGCGCGGTAGGCCAGCAGGCGCGCGGCGTCGAGGTCGGTTGCCATCTGAGCGATCTTAAATGAGACGCCCTCGAACGCGCCGATCGGTTTGCCGAAGGCCTCGCGCTCCTTTGCGAATGCAACCGAAGCGTCGAGGCAGGCGGCGAGGATCCCGGTGGCTTGCGCGGCGATGCCGATGCGGCCCGCGGTCAACGCGGAGAGCGCCATCGAGAGACCCGTCCCTTCGTCGCCGAGCAAGGCCGATGCCGGAACGCGCACGTCGTCGAACGCGAGATCGCAGGTGTTGCTCGTGTGGATGCCGAGCTTTTCGGTCACCCTCTCGACGACGATTCCCTCGAGTTCGTTGTCGATGAGAAATGCGGAAATGCCGTGCGCTCCGTCGCCGCCGGTGCGGAACATGCCCATCGTGACGGCAGCGTAACTACCGTTCGTGCACCACTGCTTGCGGCCGTTGAGGACGTAGGCGTCGCCGTCGCGGCGCGCGGTGCTCGCGAGCGCCGCCGCATCCGAGCCGGCGCCGGGCTCGGTGAGCGCGAAGCCGGCGATCGCGTCGGATGCCGCGAGTTGCGGGAGATAGCGCTCCCGCTGCGCCTCGTTGCCGAGCCGCGCGATCGCGGATGCGATCATCGCGTGTACCGAGACGGTTACGGCAGTGCCGGCATCGACGCGCGCGAGTTCTTCGATCGCAAGCGCATACGATAGGTAGTCGGAGCCGGCTCCCCCGTAGCGTTCCGGGACGATGATTCCCATGATGCCGGCGTCGTTGAGCTTGGTGAAAAGTTCGCGCGGGAAGCGGTGGTCGCGATCCCACTGCGCGATGTGCGGCGCAATCTCGCGCGCGGCGATGTCGCGCGCGAGATCCCCGACGGCGCGCTGCTCGGGCGTGACCTCGAAGAGCGCAGCCGGCGTTTCGATCACTCGACTTTGATGAGGAGGGCGTCCCCCTGGCCGCCGCCGCTGCAAATCGTGGCGATCCCGTATCCGCCGCCGCGACGCCGGAGCTGGCGGATCACGGAGCCCGCGATCCGTGCGCCTGAGGCACCGACGGGATGACCGAGCGCAACCGCGCCGCCGAGCAGATTGATCGCGCGCGGGTCGATCCCGAGCAGGTTGGCCGTGCTCCATGCGACGGCGGCGAACGCTTCGTTGACTTCCCAGATCGCGATGTCGCTTGGCTTCAATCCGTTGCGCTCGAGTACGAGCTGCGTCGCCATCGCCGGCGTCAGCGCGAGATAGGCCGGATCCCACGAGGCGTCGGCATGGTCGACCACCGTTGCGAGTACTTCGAGCCCGTGCGCGCGCGCGTAGTCCTCGCTCGCGATCACGACGGCAGCCGCGCCGTCGTTGACTCCCGGCGCGTTGCCGGCCGTAACGGTGCCGTCCTTCTCGAGCGGCGGCAATTTCGCGAGGCTCTCGACGGTCGTCTCGGGACGAATCGGTTCGTCCCGCTCGACCAGCGTGAATGGGGCGTCGCCCGTGACGTACGAGTTGTAGCGCGCGAGCTGCGCCTGCATGTTTTCGGGTGGAGCGTGGAACAGCTTGCCGGCCGCACCGTTCGCGCCGGCGTGAACTGGAACGCGCGCGCGCGCGGGCTCGGGGAGCTTGTCGACGACGAGCTTACCCTTCGCCTTGGTCGCGACCTTAAGCGCGACGATCTCCTCGCCGAGCAAGCCGTCGGCAGTTGCCTTCGCCGCGCGCTGATGCGAGAGCGCCGCAAACTCGTCCTGGACTTCGCGGGTGATCCCCAGATCCGCATTCACTTTCGCTTGCGCTTGCGCCATCGTCCAACCGGAGAAGGGGTCGACCAGCGCATCGTAATTCATCAAGTCGATGAGGACGCCGTCGCCGAATCGATACCCGAAGCGCGCATTCGGCAGCGCGTACGGACCGTTGCTCATCGACTCCATCCCGCCTGCAACCGCAACCGTGCGCGAATCGTCGTTAATGAGCCGGGCCGCCATTGCGATCGACACCAGACCCGAGGCGCAAACTTTGTTGATCGTCTCGAAGGTCGTCGTCTTGGCCAGACCGGCCTTGAACATGGCCTGCCGGGCGGGGGCCTGCCCGTTGCCGCCCTGCACGACGTTGCCGAACACCACGTGCTCGATCTCACTGGGGTCGATTCCGCTGCGCTCGACCGCGACGCGAATCGCCTCGCCGCCGAGGGTCGTCGCCGAGAGCGACGCAAGCGCCCCTCCGAGTCTCCCGAACGGGGTGCGCGCTGCTGACAGAACGACGGTCTTGGATTTCATGGCTTGCCTTTCGTAGTTTCCCGGTTTCCGCTCGGGTTTTTAGGACTTTCCTTTTCCGGATGCGCTGGGCGCGCCCCTCGACGGCGCCGCGGATTGCGTGCAGATGATGCGATCGCTCGCCCCGCACGATTCGCACTCGAACTGTATCGTGACGTGATCGATTGCGAACGCTTCGTGAAGGCGCTCTTCAATGCGGCGAAGGATCGCCGTCGCCTCGCTGATCCGTGCGTCGGCCAGCAGCACGTGCGCGGAGAGCACGAACGATCCGCTGCCGATCGTCCAAATGTGGAGGTCGTGCACGTCGACGACGCCGTCCAGTTCGCGCAGCCGCCGGCGCACGCTTGGGATCGACGCATGTGCGGGGACGCTTTGCAGCAGCACGTCGGCAGATTCGCGCACGATGGCGATGACGCCGAAGACGATGACGGCGGCGACCACGAGCGAGAGCGCCGGGTCGATCCAGGCCGCGCGGGTAGCCAGGATCAGCACGCCGCCGAGGGCCACGGCGGCCGTCCCGAAGACGTCGCTGAAAACGTGCCAAAATGCGGCCTTGACGTTGAGATCGCTGCGCGAGCCGCGGTGCAGCGACCATCCGATGCCGGCGTTGACGACGAAGGCGCCCGCGGCGAACGCAGCCATCAAGCCGCCCTTCGGAAGCTCGGGCGACGCGAAGCGCGCCACGGCCTCAACCGCGATCAGAATCGCAACGGCAAACAGCAACCCGCCGTTCGCGAGCGCGGCGAGAATCTCGAACCGCGCGAAGCCGTAGCTTTGGCGTTCGTTTGCCGGGCGGCGCGCGCCGATCGCCGCGACGACCGCGATCCCGAGCGCCACCGCATCCATGAAGACGTGCGCGGAATCGGCGACCAGCGCCAAGCTCTGCGCGAACAGTCCCCCGCAGAGCTCGACCAACGCGACCGCGAGGGTCAGTCCCAACGCCGTCCGCAGCGGCGCGCCGCGAACGCTCACAGCAGCACCTTGAGGGCGAGTGCGCCCAACATCGCCGCGAACGTGAGGAAGGTTCGCGTCTCGGCCCGGGCGATCACGGAGGAATCGTAGGTGCCCGCTTGCGGATGCGCCGGCGTCGCGCGCGGCACGATCCGCGGCACGCGCTGCGTGTAGGCGTCAAAATCAGGACCGAAGGTTTCACGCAGGTACGCTTCCTCGAGCGGTACGATCGCCGCGTAGACCGCAAGCATCGTCCCGAGCCCGACGACCGCGAGCGCGGCGCGCTTCGGCGGCGAAGCGTCGCCGGTGAACGCAATCGTAAAGCCGAGCGCCGTGACGAAGTTGCCGACGTAGAGTGGATTTCGCACGAACGCGTACGGTCCGGCCGTCGTCAGCTGCGGCGCGACGACGCGGTTCGAGCGGGTCGTGACGCCCGAGTAGCCGACGGCCCAGCAGCGCAGCCCTTCACCGGCGAGCGCGAGCGGCACGCCGAGCGCAATCGATGCCGCGCTCGGCTTTCCGAAGAGCGCAAGCGAAACCGCGGGCAGTGCGAGCAACGCCCCGCGGTTCGCAAAGACGCGGTCGCGCCACGACGGCTCGCGTTCAGCGGGCATGCAGCGCCCCGTTGAGGTTTCCAAGGACGTACCCGCCGAGATCGAGCGCGACGTAGCGGTAGCCCGCGGCGCGCACGCCGGCGACGATGCGTTCGCGGACGCCGGGTTCGGTTAATCGTGCGAGCGCCTCGAGCGGAACCTCGATGCGCGCGACGTCACCGTGGTGCCGCACGCGGCAGATCGCGATCCCCGCATCGTGCACGGCGCTCTCGGCGGCGTCGACTTGGCGCAGCAGCTCGAGCGTGATCGGCGTACCGTAGGGGAAACGCGACGACAGGCACGCGAGCGCGGGCTTCTCCCACACCTCGAGCCCCATCCGTTTCGCAAGCGCCCGCACGTCGGCTTTCGTGAAGCCGCACTCCGCAAGCGGACTGCGCACGCCGAATTCGGCGGCGGCTTTGCGCCCGGGCCGGTAGTCGGCCGCGTCGTCGAGGTTGAATCCGTCGACGATCGCTGCTGCGCCCCGTTCGCGCGCGATCGCGGCGAGCGTCCCGTACAATTCTTTCTTACAGTAATAGCAGCGATTCGCAGGATTCGCTGCGTAGTTCGGGTCGTTGATTTCGTGGGTCTCGATGACGTCGTGCACCGCGCCGCGGGCGCGCGCGAATTCAAGCGCCCCGTCGAGCTCTCCGCCGGCTAAACTCGCGGAGCTGCCGGTGACGCCGTAGGCGCGCGACCCGAGTTCTTCGGTCGCTACCGCCAAGACCAGAGCCGAATCGACGCCCCCGGAAAACGCCACGATCGCACTTCCCAAGGAACGCAGCAACGCGCGCAACGCGGCTTCTTTTGCGACGATGGTCTGCGGTGCGACGTTCATGAGCGCAGGTGTTCCTCAAGGCGCGCGGCGGTCTCGGCGATCGGGCGCCCGAGTTCGCGAGCGATGCGCGCGACGTCGTCGTATTCGAGCGTGCGGCGGGGTTGTCCGTCGACCGTCGCTGTCTTGACCCGCACGGGACCGAGCGGGGTTTCAACGGTTTCGATCCGGCGCCCGAGCGTGTGGCGGCGCTCGGAACGCACCCGCACGCCGAGGGTCGAGGTCTCGACCAGCATCGCCCGCGCGACCTCGGCTTCGCGCTCGGGCGGGGCGACGGCCCCGAACAGGACGGCGGGGCGGAGCTTCTTCATCGTCACCGGCAGCAGCCACACGTCGAATGCGCCCGCCGCGAGCACCCGTTCGAACGCCAGCTCGAAATGTTGCGGCGACATGTCGTCGATCGTCGCCTCGAGCACGACGACGTCGTCCGCCTCAACCGGCAGCCGCTCGCCGGCCGGCGTGCCCACCGATACGCGCAAGACGTTGGGAATCGCAAAATCGGAGCTGCCCGCGCCGTACCCGATCGACTCTGCGCGCATCGCGGGGCGCAGGCCCGGTTCGGCGACGACGGTCGAAAGGATGGCCGCGCCCGTCGTCGTGACCATCTCGGCTTCGATGGCCGCATCGTAGGTCGGGGCGCCGCGCAGCAACTCCGCGGTTGCAGGCGGCGGATTTGGATAGCGCCCGTGGTGGATCGAAATCGTGCCCCGGCCGAGCGGATAGGCCGAACAGTACGAACGCTCGATCCCGAGCAGATCGAGTGCGACGCAGAAACCGGCGACGTCGAGGATCGCATCGGCAGCGCCGACCTCGTGGAAGTGGATGCGCTCGGGGGTGCTGCCGTGAACCTTCGCCTCCGCCTCGGCCAATCGCGTGTAGATCGAAGCGGCTCGCGCGCGCTGCGCTTGCGTCAGCCCGCTGCGCTCGAGCACGTTCAGAACGTCGGAAAGATAATGCGAGGCGCTGTTATGGTCCCCCGGCACGACGAAGTCGAAGAACGTCGCAGCAATCCCGCGCCGCTCGACGCGTCGCCGTTCGATCGACCAGCCCTCGAGGGGGAGGGTCCGTAGCGCGCTCTCGATGGCGCTAGGGGAGGCGCCCGCATCGATCAGCGCGCCGAGCAGCATGTTGCCGCTCGCGCCGCCGATCATCTCGAAATACGCGATCTTCACATGTTACGCGACGCCGGCGCTCGCCCGCGCGGCCTCGTAAACGTCGCGGAGCGATTGCGCGAGCGGATACGTCTGCTCCCAGCCGGTCGCCGCCTTGAGTTTCGCATTGTCGCCATACACGACGCGAACGTCCGACGGCCGCATCAGCGCCGGATCCTCGCGGATCTCGACGGCGACGCGCGCGACCAACACGAGCCGGCGCAACACGTCGGCCATGCGCGTCGGCACCCCACTGCAGACATTGTATATCTCGCCGGACGTTCCGTTCTGGGCGAGATCGACATACGCGCGCACGACGTCGCGCACGTCGAGAAAATCGCGCATCGTTTCGAGATTTCCGACCGGAAGCAGCGGCGGACCGCCGGCCGCAATCGTTGCGAGCCGGCGCGCGAACCCCGCCACGGAAAAACGGTCGCTTTGTCCCGGGCCGATGTGATTGAAGGCGCGCGTCACGAGCGCCGGAAAACCGTACGTCCGCGCCGACGCAAGGACGATCGCTTCGCCGGCCAGTTTGCTCGCCGCATACGGGGTTGCGGGTTGCGGAAGTGACGTCTCGCGCAACGGCAGATCGCTCGGCTCGTGCGCGCCGTAGACTTCGGCCGAGCTGACGTAGAGCAGCGTTGGCCGCGAACCCTCGGGCAGCCGGCGCAAGGCTTCGATCAGGCGCGCGGTTCCGAGTGCGTTGACGTCATAGGTCTCAAGCGGATCGCTCGTGGCGCGCGGGACGAAGGCTTGCGCCGCCAGGTGAAAGATCACGCTCGCCTGCGCCTCCTCGACGACGCGGCGCATCCCCGCAAGATCGCGCATGTCCACGGCGACGTCGTAGTCGCCGCCGTCGGGCGAGTGCCCCGCAACGACGGTTTCGAACCCGCGCGCGCGCAATTCGGCCGTTAGATAGCGCCCGACGAAGCCGTTCCCTCCGGTAACGAGCGCTCGCGTCGACACTACACGCGCGCGAGCGGACGAAGCCGAGCGAGATCCGCCTCGACCATCCGCCGGACGAGCTCCTCGAACGTCACCTCGGGCGTCCAGCCGAGCACGCGCTTCGCCTTCGAGGCATCGCCGATCAGCAGATCGACCTCGGCCGGGCGCACGAAACGCTGATCCTCGACGACGTACTCCTCGTAATTGAGCCCGGCGACCTCGAACGCGAGCCGGCAGAAATCGCGCACCGTGTGGGTTCGACCGGTCGCGATCACGTAATCGTCGGGCTCCGGATATTTGAGCATCAGCCACATCGCGCGCACGTAGTCGCCCGCAAAACCCCAGTCGCGCCGCGCCTCGAGGTTGCCTAAGTGCAAGCGCTTTTGCAGGCCGAGCTTGATCCGCGCGACGCCGTCGGAGATCTTGCGGGTGACGAACTCCTTGCCGCGGCGCTCGCTCTCGTGGTTGAACAAGATGCCGCTGACGGCAAATATCCCATACGACTCGCGGTAGTTGACCGTGATNNCGCGCTGCGGCGTCTCCTGGACTTTGCCGAACATCTCCGAACTCGAGGCTTGATAGAAGCGAATCCCGCGATCGACGTGCCGGATCGCTTCGAGCACGCGCGTGACGCCGAGGGCCGTGAACTCGCCCGTGAGCACGGGCTGCGTCCACGACGTCGGTACGAAAGACTGCGCGGCGAGATTATAGATCTCGTCCGGACGAACGTCGCCGATCAGTTGCGTCATCGAGCTTTGGTCGAGCAGATCACCCGAAACGATCTCGACGCGATCGACGAGATGCTCGATCCGCTCGTGAACCTCGGTGCTCGTGCGGCGGGTCATCCCGACCACGCGGTAGCCCTCGGCCAAGAGCAGTTCGGCGAGGTACGAACCGTCTTGCCCGGTGATGCCGGTGATCAGTGCCGTCTTAGATC
This sequence comes from Vulcanimicrobiota bacterium, assembly GCA_003158195.1. Classification (GTDB taxonomy): domain Bacteria; phylum Vulcanimicrobiota; class Vulcanimicrobiia; order Vulcanimicrobiales; family Vulcanimicrobiaceae; genus Palsibacter; species Palsibacter borealis. The sequence continues at coordinate 9,106 of PMHP01000033.1, forward strand.
CCAATGACCGTCCTTTTAAGAGCTCTTAGCGCGGGTTGCGCGGGTTCTGGGGCCGCGTCCTGCGACACGAGCGGGAGTCCTACCCGATTGCGGACGCGGAAACGAAACGAGCCTTCGGCGTATGGCCTCGATGGGTCTTTCGTCGGGACGGCCTAGGGCTTTCGGGCAAGGCGTTGATGCAGGGCATGAACGCGCACGCTCGCCGTCGTTTTCTCTGCCATGAGACATCGCGCCGTGCCGGTGCAGCTCGCGGCGATCGCGCTTGCTGTCGCGACGGGCTGGGTCGTCGCTTCCGGGGTGCGCGCTTCGGGCGGTACGCGGCAGCAGCAGATTACGCGACTTACCGCGCGCTCGGCGGATCAGCGGGCGCTCGCCATTTACGCGATGCAAGGGCTCGCGCAGAGCGGCGCGTGCTGGGACGCCGTCGCCTCGGCTCGAGGACGCGCGGACGTGGTGCGCGATCGGGTGCGTACCCTCGGTTTGCCCGCTCGCGGACCTCGGGCGCGCGTCGGGGCGCTGCTGCGGCGCGAGCGCGAGCTGGTCGATCGTCTGGACGAGTTCGCTAGCGATGCGGAGGTTGAAGAATCCCGCGTGCTCGATCAATTCGGCGACCGGTACAGCGCGGGGGCGGTAGCCGTGGCCCGGCGAGATCTGGCCGGCGCCGTTGCCGGCGTTCACGCCCAGACGCGGCACTGGAGGCGGGCGATCGACCTCCAACGATCCGGTCCGATCGCGGCTTCGGGTTCGGCGCTCGCGCAGAGCGAGTTCGCTGCGGCGGATACCGCCGGGGCGGGCGCGTCGGCTGCGCTGGACCGGCTCTCGAACGATTGGGCTGTGGTCGTTCATCTTCTGCGCGTGGAGTCGGACGACACGCGGAGCGAGCTTTCCACGTCGCAGTGAGGCCTCACCACGGCGTTTGCGCGAGGGCCTGCCAGCCGTCTGGGCGCGTCCCGCTCCAATCGAAGAACGTGACCCCGAGCGCGCCGAGGGCGCGCGCCTCGACGATGCTCGCAGCGATTTCGCCGGCCGGTGGGGCGCCGCGCGGGCCTTCGGCCGAACTCTGAAGGCCGAGATCGATCGGCAAATTGCGCCCGGCCGCGCGCAAGGTCGCCGCGTACGAGCCGCGCAACGCCGCGCGGACCGCTTCCGCCCCGGCCGCGTGCCGCGAGAGCATGCGCCAGTACGTCATCGGTTGCAATGCGTCGGCGCTTGCCGCGATCGCATCGTAGGGGTAGCTCGCGCGATCGAGATGTTCGAGATACGGATCTTCGACGGTTGCGATCAGTGGGTAGCCTCGTCCGAGCGCGCCCCGCAACAGGCGCAGATACGTACCGAGCGCAGCGTAGCCGGCCGCGCCGTTTCCGAGGAAGAAGTCACCGCGCTCGAGATCGACTGCCAGCGCTGCGAAGCCGTTGCCGTTTGGCGTCGTGTAGCGTGCGGCCGCGACGGCCGCCGCGAGATCCTCGAAGCTCGTACTGCGCGGCACCGTCCAGGCGACGACCGCGATGCCGTGCGCGGCGGCGGCATCGATCAGCGCGTCGATCGTGGGTTTTGCGGCGGGAGTGATCTCCTCGAACGGACCGTACGCCGTGCGCAGCTCGAGCGAATGCAGTTCGGCCGCGTTCGCTTTCGCTACGACGTCTGCCGGGACGAGGTGGTCGTAACGATCCGCGTCGAGCGTTGAAGGTGAAAACGAAAGCCACATCCCTTTTCCGCCGATCGCCGCCAGATTGCCGTGCCGCGGCTCGGGTGGAATTGTAACGCGCAACGTCGTGCCTGCTCCGCTCGGCAGAACGATCCGATAACGATAGGATGCGCCCGGCGTGACGCTCGCGTCGCGAAAGCTCGAAGACGGTGCCGCGACGGTCGCAGGCGCGGACAGCGCGCCGGAATCGCCGTCGCCGCGCGCGATGCTGACCGCGCCTGCGGTGACGCGGGGAAACCAACCGAGCACGGCCGCGTGCGGCCCGAGCGCGCTTGCAACGACGCGCGGCACGCGCCAACTGCGCGTATCGGTGGCGGCTCGCGCCGGCCGTAGCGGCGGTCCGACGTCCGCCGTTACACGAACGCTAAGTGGCCCGTCATCGACGGTCGCAACAATCGCCGCCGGTCCGCCGAAACGCAAACGCGTCTGCCACTGCGCCGTGCCCCGCGACGGCACGAACGTAACGTTACCGCCGCCCAAAAGTTCGGTCGGCCGGGCGTGCGCATCGACAAAACGAGCGCGAACGAGCCAGCGCGCCGCGCCGTCGGGACTAACGTCGAGCGGGCGCCCATCGAGCACCATCCGAGCCGGCACCGCCCCTGCAAAGAGCGTCATGCCCCGCGGCAACGGCGAAGCGAATAACGTCGCCGAGGACGGCGAGCTTGCGCCGTGCGGCGCGCGATTGCAGGCGGCATTCGCGAGCAGCACGATGCTGAAACCCAGCTGCGAAAATCTGCTTACAGGACGAACTTCGTCAGGCCCCGCGGAGCGTCGCTGTCGATGCCACGTGCGCGGCCGACTTCGAGCGCGAGAAGTTGACCGGCGACGAGCCATGCGAGCGTGTTGAATGCTTCGGAGGTCTCTGCTCCGAGACGCGCGACGCCTTCGATCGACTCGCCGATCGTGTAGCGCAACGACTCGGTGCGTGCGGCTTCGTCGAGTGGGCGACGCACGATTTCGCGCGATGCGACGTCGACGATGCCCACGAGCGTCGTCGTCGCGTCGAGGATCGCGGCGCTGCCATGGCGGAATTCGCCGGCGGCAAAACCCTCGGCGTGCAGATAACTCGCTTCTTTTAGCTTGAGAGCGAGTTCGAGCGCGATCGGCACGCCGTAGCCGGCCCCGACGACGGCGACGCTTCCGCGACGTGCGATGCGCTCGGATGCGAGCCTCGTCTGCGTGACACCCTCGCCCTCGAGCCACCCCTCGACCTCGCCTGCGGTACGCTTTAAGGTCGTCGCGCTACGTTCGGTCTTTCCACCGACCAGGGCTGCGCCCCACAGGACAACGGCAACCATCGCCGTTACGCTCTTGGTGGCGGGCACGGCGTGTTCGGGCCCCGCTTCAACGTCGATGACCGTGTCGGCCCGCTCCGCAAGTGGTGCGCTCGGGTCGTTGGTCAGCGCGATGAGGCGTTCGGGCTGCAGCACCTCGACGGCGCGCAACACATCGGCGGAACGCCCGCTCTGCGAGAGCGCGACGACGGTTTGGCCGCAATACGCGCCGCGCTCGAAATTCGCCTCACTCGCCGCGAGGGCCGCCGCACGAATGCCGCGGCGGCGCAAAGCAAGCGCGCCGAGCATCGCGACGAAAAGCGAGCTGCCGCTGCCGACGAGCACGACCTCGCGTTCGTCGACGGCATTTGCGAAGTCGCGCGCGTGCGCGGTTGCCGCAAGCCGCCGCCAAACCCCGGGCTGCTCGCGAATCTCGGCTTCGAGCCGGACGCCGAGCTTTGCGCTCACGTCCCGTCGTTGACGATACGCGACAAGACTTGCGCGCGCAGCGCGGCCAGGGACGGGTACTCACCGTTCCAATCGTCGACGTTGAACGCGAACGTGACGGCACCGTGCCGCTCGGTCGCGAGGTAGCCCGCGAGGCCGCGGACGTGCATCATGCTCCCGGTCTTCGCGAACACGCGTCCCGCGGCCGGCGTCCCGGCGATTCCCTCGATCGTCCCGCGCGCACCGCCGACCGGCAGCGAGTCGAGCACGAGTTGCCGGTTCGGTCCGGACCAATCGTGCTGCAAGACCGCAACGAGGTCGCGCGGCGTGATCCGATCGTACTGCGACATACCGCAGCCGTCCGCCAACGTCATGGTCGCCGGATCGACGCCGATGCTTTGCAGCCAGGTCTTCTCATACGCGATGCCGCTCGCGGTCGAGCCCGGACGGCTGCCGTTTGCGAAGCCTAATTCTTTGAGGAGCAGCTCGGCAAACAGATTGTCCGAGGGAATCCAGAAACGAGGGCCGAGCAAGGATCCGAGCGGTTGCGAATCGTGTGTCCACACGGCCGCTCCCGTCGAGATCGCATGGACAACCGGCGGCGGGTGCGAGAAATCGATCGGAGCCGGGCTCGGGCCGATCGTCACCCCTTTGGCCGTAAGGGCATTTGCGAGCGTCTCGCTCGCGGCCGAAACCGGATCCGCGACCGCCGCAAGAACCGTGTCTTCCGCGGCACCGAGTGGGATCGAGCCGACGACATCGACGCAGCCGTTGAAGCGCGTCTCGAGATCGATCGAGTCCTGCGAACCGGCGGCTCCGGTGAGCGCCCGCGATGCGTTGGCGGCGTGACAGCGGTCGACCGGGGCGAGCGGGCGCAGCGGATCCCGGAAAAAGACCGTGGCGCTCAGTCCGGGCGCCGAGCCCGGCACGACGCGCCACGAGACGACGTTTTCATCGAGCGTCATCGCCGACACTTTCGGAGCGTACGACTGGCCGAAATCGTCCCACGTCCAGCCGTTCGCGTACGGCTGCTCGTCGTAGCGCGACGCGTCGATCGCGACGCTCACCGAGCTGATGCCAAGCGCCGCAAGGGTGCCGGCCGCATCGGCGAGGTCCGCCGTCGCGAACGTCGGATCGCCGCCTGCGACGAGGACGAAGGCGTTTGGAATCGGCGTCCCGTCGCGATCGAGACGATCGAGCGTCGTCCGGAAGCGATAGGCGGCCCCTAATTTTTCGAGCGCGGAACTCCCCGCGACCAGCTTGAGCGTGCTTGCGGGCTGAAATTCGACGGTCGAGTTGCGATCGTACAAGGTGCTTCCAGTCGCCGTGTCCACCGCGAGGATGCCGTAATGTGCGCCGCGCAGCGCGGGCGACGCTGCGATCAGCGCGTCGAGGTCGGCGCCGAGTTTTGCGATTTCGTCCGCCGTCCACGGCGTGCCGCCGAGCGTGGGCGCAACGATCGGCGCGGGCGCGACAGCCGCTTGGGAGGAAGCGCCAAGCAGCGCGAACGCCGCCAGAACGCAAGCTGCGATCGCGCGCGCCATCTTACGCCGCCACGCGATCCGCGAGCCGGTGCGCGACGAATGCCGCAACCTCGCTCGGCAGCGTGCCGCGACCGAAACCTGCGTCGTACCCGAGCTCCGTCGCGAGCAGGTTCGTCACCCGCGGACCACCCGCGATTAAGAGCACGCGTTCGCGGATGCCCTCCGCCTCGATCAGTTCCGCCAGCGCCGTAAAGTTCGCAACGTCGCTGCCCTTTTGCGTGACGACTTGCGACGCGAGCACGGCATCGATCCTTTCGTCGCGAACGAACGCGGCGAGATCCTCGACCGAGACTTGACTGCCCAGATTGAACGTCTCGAATTCCTTGTAGCGCTCGAGCCCGTAGTCGCCCTTGTAGCCTTTCATGTTGAGGATCGCGTCGATGCCGACCGTATGTGCGTCGGTCCCGATGCACGCCCCGGCGATTCGGACCTTCCGTCCGATCCGCGCGCGCACGAACGCATCGATCTCGTCCATCGACATCGCTCGCAGCTTCGTCGACGGCGCGGCGATCCCATCGGCATCGATCGCAACGGGCGTGCTCGCATACACGACGAAGAACGAGAATCCAGTCGCGATGCTCCGTCCCTCCGCGACCGCAACGTCGACGAACCCCATCTTCGCAACGAGCCCTCGCGCCGCTTCGTCCGCAGCCTCGCTCCACTCGAGCGGCAACGTAAACGACAACTGCACCTTGCCGTCGTCGCGCGTGTCACCATAGGGCTTGATATAAGTAGGCATCGACATTCTTTCCCGCTTCGAGGAAATTGATGGCAGCCAACGAGAACGCCTGCCGCACGGGGTCTACGACGACTTCGGGCATGTCACCGTGAGCGGAGCGCCGCAGGCGCGCAGTCGAACGGCCGCCGGGATTTTGGCCAAATCCCGTCGACGCTTCGACAAGCTCAG
>PMHP01000153.1 GCA_003158195.1 Vulcanimicrobiota bacterium
CGCAGCCATGTCATCCTGAGCGGAGCGCCGCAGGCGCGTAGTCGAAGGGCGAACGGAGCGAACGGTAGCGAGTCGAGGTCCCGGCGGCCCCTCGACAAGCTCGGGGTGACAGAGGGCTAGCTGAAGTCGGGCGGGATCTCTTTTCCGCCGATCATTACGAGTGCCGGCCGTGATTCGAGAGCGCTGATATTCGTTGAGGGGTCACCGTGGAACGCGACAATATCGGCGAGGTTGCCGGCGGCGATCCTGCCGCGATCGGTCGTGCCGAGCAAATCCGCGGCCATGGACGTTGCCGAGCGCAGCAGGTCGACCGGCTTCATCCCCATCGAAGCCAGCAAGGCGAAGTCCTTGTTGTTTTCTTTGTGCGGGAAGACGCCGGCGTCGGTACCGTAGGCGAACTTCACGCTCGCGGCTAGCGCGCGCTGCATGCCCTCGTTGCGAAGCACACCGATCGCGTGCGCCTTCGCGAGCGAATCGGCCGGAATCTTGTTCGGGTTGCCGGGCTGCAGAATCGAATCGAGGGCCCAAATCGTCGGCACGAGATACGTGCCCCGCTGCGCCATTGCGTGCAGCGTTTTCTCGCTGACGCCCGTACCGTGTTCGATCGAATGACAGCCGCCCTCGACGGCCAGCGCGATCCCCGGGTCGCCGTGGGCGTGCGCGGAAACCCTGCGGCCGAATTTGGTCGCCTCGTCGACGACGGCTTGGATCTCGTCGAGGTTGAACTGCGGCACGTTCCAGACGTCGCCGTACGAGAGCACGCCGCCGGTAGCCAGGATTTTGATAACGTCGACGTGATGCTTGATGTGCTCGCGCACCTGTTCGCGAAAGCCGTACGGGCCGTAGGCCACGCCGGTGGGCCGCTCGACCTTCACGTCGTCAGGCAAAGAGTTGAGATCCCCATGTCCGCCGGTGATGGACAATGCCGTACCCGCCGCGAGGATCCTCGGTCCGACCACAAATCCGCGCGCAATCGCGTTACGCATCGCAAGGTCGATGCCATTTCCGCCGCCGACGTCGCGAACGGTCGTGAACCCGTTGCGCAGCAGCGCTTGGGCGTTTCGCACGCTCAGGATTGCGGCTTCGGCGACCGAATCTCCGGACGGCTGGTCCGGCGTGTCAAAAACATGCAAGTAATAGGACGTCACGGCTCCCGCCGAGACGTGCGTGTGCGCATCGATCAAGCCGGGCATGAGCGTCGCATCCCCGAAGTCGAGCACGCGCGCGTCGGATCCGGCGTCGCCGGCGCTTAGCGACACGATCCGATCGTCCCGAACGACGCAGACCCCCGGTGAGTGGATCGTCGTGCCGTCAAACATCCGGGCCGCTTTCAGCACGATGACGTTTTCGGCCGCGGCGGCGCGCCGGCCGAGCAGGGTCATGCCGGCAAACGTAGCGAGCGCGCCCGAGAGGAAGGTCCGGCGTCCGAAGAGCGTCTCCGCTTCGTGAAATGCGCGCGCCGAAAACGGCGCGTGCGGACAACGGCAGGTAGAAATCCCCATGTCAAACCTCCGAGGTCTAGATCACCGTGCTTGCCTTGCGTCCGCGGGTTGAAGTTTTGAGCTCGTGATGGAGCGGGTCGCCGAGGTTGTCGCGGCGGTACGCGCGAGCTGAGGCAAGCGCGTCGCTGGTTTGATGGGCGATCCAATCGGCGGCGCGGCCGCCGAGCAACTTGCGAACCTTGGCCGGCGCTCCGGCGACGACGATCCGGTCGCCGACCTGCTCTTCGGCGGTGACGACGCTGCCGGCGGCGACGACCGTTGCCGTGCCCACGAGCGCTCCGTTGAGAACGACGGCGTTGCTTCCGATTAACGCGCCGTCTTCAATCGTGCAATCGTCGAGAACGGCGCAGTGGCCGACCGTAACGTCGTTGCCGATCCTCGTCGACCCGCGTTCGCTGGCGTGGACGACCGCATTGTCTTGGATCGAGCTGCGCGCGCCGATGCGGATTGTGCCCTTATCGGCGCGCAGCACGACGCCGAACCAAATCGAGGCTTCCTCCCCGACGAGGACATCGCCGATTAACACGGCTGTCGGTGCGATGAAGGCACTCGCCGCCACTCGCGGCGCCTTTCCACGGTACTCGACGAACATAGATGCGAAACTCCTGTAATGGGCCGGGCGCGGGAATCTCCCGCATACCGATGAATCCGTTGCACGTCTTCGTCTCGCGTAAAGGAGTTCACTTGAACACCAGTCGCTTCTGGCTTTCCCTCGTCACTGCGGGTGCAATAGCGCTCCCGCTGCTCGCACCAACGGGCCTCGGCGCCGACGCCGGTCCGATCAAAATTGCCGTCATCACGGACATGTCGGGAACGTATGCCGCGATCGCAGGTCAGGGCGGGGTCGAGGCAACCAAGATGGCCGTCGAAGACTTCGGCGGCAAGGTCCTCGGGCGGACGATCGAGGTCGATGCCATCGATCACCGCAACAACGGCCCCGAAGCCGCGACGAAGGCCGCGGAGGCGTACGACAACGGCGCCGAACTCGCACTCGATCTAACGAATTCCGCGACGGCCGTCGCCGTCGACGCGGTCGCAAAGCAGAAGCACAAACTCGAGATCGTCACCGGAGGCGCGTCGTCCGCGTTGACCGGCGCGAGTTGCAGCCGCTACACGTATCACTACGCCTACGACACGTACTCGCTGGCCACGTCGACTGGGCACAACATCGCAAAAGAGGCCGATGGAAAAACGTGGTATGGCATCGTTCCCAATTACGTCTTTGGGCAATCGATGCTGAGCGACTTCACCGCCGCGGTCACGGCCGAGGGCGGCAGCTTCGTCCATTCCGACATGTATCCGTTCCCGGGCACGACCGACTTCTCGTCTTACTTGCTGGCGGCAAAGCAATCCAAAGCCCAGGTACTCGGCATCTTCAGCGCCGGCGCGGACACCGTGAACATCACGAAGCAAGCGAAGCAATTCGGCCTCGATAAAACGATGAAGCTCGCCGTCGGCTTGCTCTTCCTCTCCGACGTCGACGCGCTGCCCGACGTGTTCGCGGGCTCCCACATCACGACGTCCTGGTATTGGAACCAAGACAAGGCCGCACGCGCGTGGGCCGACCGCTACACGGCGCGCGTCGGCGGGGGCCTGCGCCCGACGTCGATCCAGGCGGCCAACTACTCGGCTACGATGCAATGGCTAAACGCGGTCAAGGCCGTCGGCTCGGTCGACGCCGACAAGGTGCAAACGTACTTGGACGGCCGGAAGTTCAACGACTTCTACGCGCACGACGGTGAGTGGCGCGCGCGCGACCATCGCGTGATCCATACGATGATCGTCGTCGACGTGCTCGACAAGAGTCAGATCAAGGAACCGCACGCGTGGTACAAGATCATCGAGACGATTCCGGCCGATAAGGCTTTCCGGCCCGAATCGCAATCGACGTGTAACAAAGACTGGTAAGCGCGGGCGGCAGATGACGCCCGACTATCTGCTNNGATGTACATGCTCGGCGCGTTCGTGGCATACTACGGCGCGCAGCTGCTCCACCTGCCTTTCTTCGCTGCGCTGATCGTCGCGCCGATCCTCGTCGGCGCATTTGGGCTCGGAATCGAGGTGACGCTGCTGCGCCGGCTGTACGGCCTCGATCCGCTTTACAACCTGCTGTTGACGTTTGCGCTCGTGCTCGTGATCGAAGACCTCATGCGGCTGGCCGCGGGCGCCCTCGGCTCGCCGTACCAAGCGCCCGATATCCTGAGCGGCGCGACGAACCTCGGTTTCACGGTGTATCCAACCTACCGGCTGTTCGTGATCGTCGTGTGTCTGATCGTGTGCGCCGCCGTCTACGTTGGGATCGAGCGCTCGCGGCTCGGCGCGCGAATCCGGGCGGCCACGGAGAAGCCGGAACTCACGCGGGCGTTCGGCATCAACACGAGCCGCCTGGTCAGCGGAACGTTCGCGTTCGGTGCGGCGCTTGCGGCGTTCGCGGGTGTGCTGGCTGCCCCAAATACGAACGTGGCACCCAACATGGGAGACTCGATCATCATCAATACGTTTGCGATCGTCGTCATCGGAGGCCTCGGCTCGATCCTCGGGTCGATCGTCGCGGGGTTCGCGCTCGGCGTCATCGCGGCGGTCGGCGCGGTCCTGTATCCGCCGATCTCGAACACGTTGATCTTCATCGTCATGGTGCTCGTGATACTCTTCCGGCCGGCCGGCCTGTTCGGCACGCCGGAGCGCTCGGCGTGATCGCGGGCCGGCGCGGGGCGCTCGTCGGCGCCGCGTTGCTGGCACTGGGCCTGGTCCTCCCGTTCCTACCGGGCGTCTACATCATCTTCGCAATCGATCTCGTGTGCTTTGCGCTGGTTGCGATGGCCCTCGACGTGCTGCTAGGCTTCACGCGGCTGCTCTCATTCGGCCACGCGCTTTTCTGGGGTGGCTCCGGCTATGTGGCCACGATCCTGATCGCGCATGGCATTACGTCGTTTCCGCTTGCCCTGCTAGCGGCAGTCGCGTACGCGTTCGTGCTGTCCGCACTGGTCGGGGCGATCTCCGTGCGCCGCAGCGGAATCTACTTCACCATGATCACCTTAGGGATCGCCGAGATACAGTACTTTCTCGCGTACCAACTCATCGATCTCACCGGCGGGGACAACGGTCTCACGGTCGCGACGCGCGGGACGTTCTTCGGGCTCTCGCTCGAGGACGACCACGTGTATTACTATCTGGTCCTCGCCGTTACCGCGATCGCGACGGCACTCGCAGTCCGGATCGTTACCTCGCCGTACGGAGCGGCGCTGGCCGCGATGCGCGAGAACGAGACCCGCGCGAAGAGTTTGGGCTACGACACCGATCGTCTGAAGCTCGCGGCGTTCGTGTTCTCCGGCACCCTCGCCGGGCTCGCCGGGGCGCTTTATGCGATCGCGAACCGTCTGTCGGGCCTCGACGGGGTCGATTGGCACACCTCCGGCGCGATCATCATGATGACGATTTTGGGCGGGATCGGTACGATCTACGGGCCGATGGTCGGTGCCGGGGTCTTCCAGTCGCTCGATTACTTCGTCTCGAAAACCCCGATCGGCGACAAGACGAACATCGTCATGGGTCTGGTCTTCGCGATCGTCATCCTGATCGCGCGGCGGGGCATCGTCGGCGAGATTCTGCACCATCTTTCGGCACGCGCGCCGCGCCTCGTCGAAGACGAGGACGATCCCGACCTGCTCGTGCCCGATATCAGCGCTGAAACGGCCTGAGCGTTACACGCCGAGGTGCGCCAGCAGCTCGTCCTCACGCGCGAGGGCGTCTGCGTTGCTCATGGAATCGACGATCTTGCCGTGCACCATTAGGTAGTGGCGGTCCGCGACGCGGGTGGCGAAACGCAGGTTCTGTTCGACCAAAAGGACGGTGACGCCGGATTTCTTGATTTCCAGGAGCAGGTCCGCGATTGCGTCGACGATCACGGGCGCGAGTCCCTCGGTCGGTTCGTCGAGGAGGATCATCCGCGCGCCGCTGCGCAGCACCCGCGCGATCGCGAGCATTTGCTGCTCGCCGCCCGAGAGCGTCGTGCCCATCGCCTTACGCCGTTCCCGCAGAAGCGGAAACAGCGCATAGATTCGCTCGAGCGTCCAGGCGCTGTCGCCGACGATCGCCGGCATCGTGAGGTTCTCGGCGACCGTTAGCGTCGCGTAGATGCCGCGATCCTCGGGAACGAAGCCGATCCCGCAGCGCGCGATCTTGTCGGACGTCAGCCTCGAGATCGAACGGCCGTCGAACTCGATCTCTCCGGTGTGCTTGCGGATCATGCCCATGATCGACTTGAGCGTCGTCGTCTTCCCGGCTCCGTTTCGGCCGACGAGCGTCGCGACTTCACCGCGCTCGACGCGCAGGTCGACCCCGCGCAGCACGTGGCTTTCGTCGTAATACGCATTGAGCGCGCGCGTCTCAAGCATGCGATCCGGCTCCGCCGCCCAAATAGGCGTCGATCACGCGCGGGTCGCGCCGGACGTCTGCGTACGTCCCTTCGACGAGCACTTTGCCCCGTTGCAGCACGGTGATGCAGTCGGAGAGGTCGGCAACGACGTTGAGGTTGTGTTCGACGAGCACGATCGTTCGCCCAGCCCGAATTCGCCCGATCAGTTGCGTGATGCGCCCGACGTCTTGGGGACCCATCCCCGCAGTCGGCTCGTCGAGTAGCAGCAGCGCAGGATCCTGCGCGAGCGAGATCGCGAGCTCGAGCGCGCGTTTGCGTCCGTAGGAGAGCTGCGCGGCGAGCAGATCCTTCTCGGGCTCCAGCCCTACATCCGCGAGCAGCTCGAGCGCGCGCTCATCGAGGCGATTCGTCGCCGATCCCGGCAACCAGAACCGCGACGGCAGCTCCGTCTTCGATTCGAGCGAAACCTTGACGTTATCGAGCACCGTGAGGTGCGGGAAGATACTGTTGATCTGAAAGCTGCGCACGATCCCGCGCCGCGCGATCTTGTGCGGCGCAAGCCCCGTGATGTCGCGCCCTTCGAACGCGACGCTTCCGCTCGTCGGCACGACGAACCCGGAGAGCAAGTTGAAGAGCGTCGTTTTCCCGGCACCGTTGGGCCCGATAATCGCGTGGATCGTCCCCGGCGCAATCGAAAGCGATACGCCGTCCACGGCGCAGTACCCCGCGAACGACTTCGACAGGTCTCTGGTCTCGAGAATCGGCAACGCGCTCGACACGCCGTTCTGCTTGCGCGCCGGCCGCCCCACTCCTGTGGGCCGCGACAATTGCGAGGTTTGTCATCCTGAGCTGTACATGGCCCATGGAGCCACATGGAAGCGGATGAAAATTTGTCATCCTGAGCGTAGNNGACAAAGCTGGTATTTTCACCTCAGCGGAGGCGCTTTTCGCAGGCTCAGGGCAGGCTCCGCGCCGCAGTCGAAGGACACCTGCGATAGGAGAGCGTCCGGTGAACAAACTCGGCGTACGGGAACTGCGCGCGCGCGCGATCGGGCATTCGTTCTTTCGCCCGACCAACCTGAAGGCCGCGATCGAACGTCTCGGCTTCGTGCAAGCGGATCCGATTCGTGCTCCGGCCAGAGCGCAGGATCTGATCCTGCGCCACCGGGTCAAGGGCTATCGCGCGGGCGACCTCGAGCGCCTTTATCCATCGCTCGACATCGAAGAGGATTACCTCTACGTGTACGGCTTTCTGCCGCGCCGAACGTGGGAGCTCTTGCATCCGCGCGCGACGCGCACGCTCTCGGCTTTGGAAACGAAGATCCTCGCGGTCGTTCGCGAAGGCGGCGACGTTCACCCCAGAGACTTGGAGGCACATTTCGGTCGCGAGCGCGTCGTCAACGCGTGGGGCGGCTACTCGAAGGCGACGACGCGCGCGCTCGAGCGGCTCCATCACCTCGGTCTTGCCCGGATCGTCCGGCGCGAAGCCGGCGTTCGGATCTACGAAGCGGCGCCCCCACCGCCGGCCGCGCGAACGCCCGAGCGGCGGCTCGAGCGCATCGTGCTCGTGTTCGCGAATCTGCTGGCGCCGGTCTCGCAGAAGACGCTGCAAGCGATTGCCGCCAAATTTCGCCGGTCGCTCGCGCCGCGGGAACATCGTAGCGCCTTGCGCGCCATGCTCGACTCGGGCGAGCTCGAGAGCGGTGTCGTCGACGGCATCTCGTACGTTTGGCCGGCCGCGACGACCTACGGCGAACCGCTGCGGCGCGTGCGATTGCTCGCTCCATTCGATCCCGTCGTGTGGGACCGCGCGCGCTTCGAGCACCTTTGGAAGTGGTCGTACCGCTTTGAGGGCTACACGCCCGTGGCCAAGCGCATCCGCGGCTACTACGCGCTGCCGCTATTGTGGCACGACAAGATGATCGGCTGGGCAAATGCGCGCGTTGTTGAGGGCGTTTTGGACGTGCAACTTGGCTACGTTGAAAGAGAGCCCACGAGCCGCGCGTTTCAGCGAGAACTCGAGGCGGAAATCGCGCGCCTGGAGGCGTTCATCGTGCCGCGCCGACCGTGATGCCGAGCAAGATCAAACCGAGTGCGCGGCGGTCGGTGTTGACGCCTTCGTTCGCGGGGACGAACGTCTCGTCGGTCCGCAACGCGAACGCAACGTCTGTGCGGTTGGACCGCAGTGGCGGTAGATCGACACGCAATCGATGGACTCCGGGGTCGAGTGCCGCGAAGTGCCGGGCGTGTCCGGCGACCGAGATCCCGAGCCCCTGCGGGTGGGCTTCAAAAAACGGATAGTCGGGCACGAGCACGGTGAGGATGGCAACGGCGGCGGGGCCGCTCCTCACGGCAACGATTGTTGCGGACGGCGCAATCCAGCAGCAGCGCTCGGCTGCATCGACCGACGGATAGAGGCCGTCGACGAGACGCGTCCCGCGGCGCGCGTTCGAGACGACAACGCCCGACGGGAGCGCCCACAAGGTGCCGGAGGCCGTCGCTGCGGCAGAACTCGGTGCATCGATGTCGCTGATCTTTTTGCCCGCAAGGCACCCGGCGAGCGCGATCGGCACAAGCAACAGCGCGAGTGCGCGAATGCGCCGGGTCCGGCTCACTGCTGCGAATTCGCGCGCGCGAACAGCGCGCCGGCTGCGATCCCGAGCCACAGCCACCAGAAGCCGCCGATCTTCGGGAAGAAGAACAGCAGATCGAGGACTTGGTGTGCGCCGAGGGCGATCGTCGCGGCGCCGGCGCCGATGAAGAGCGGTGTTTTCGGCGCGCGCACGTAGAAGGCACGAATCGCCGCGCCGAGCGCGAACAGGTTCGCGGCGAAGAGCGCGACGCCGCCCTCGGCCAGCGATTGCAGATACAGGCTGTTCGCGTGCGTCCGCACGCCGCCCAGGCCGGCGTCCGGCAGTTCGAGTTCGAAGTTCCCGGCGCCGATGCCGAGCCACGGATGAGCGCGCCAGAAACTCACCGCTGCCGACCACAATTCGCCGCGCGAACCGAGCCCGCTCGCCGTATCGACGTCGCTCGTCGAAAGAAAGCGTGAAAACAGTCCCGCCTTCACGAGCGCCGCCGCCGCCGCGACGCCCGCGACGGCGCCGCCGAGTGCGAGATTGCGGCGCGCGCGTGGATCCGCTTCGCGCAGTGCGACCGCGAGAATCCCGGCGAGCGCGCCGATCATTCCCGCGCGCGAGAACGTCAAGACGTCGGTCGCGACCGCGAGCGCTACGAGTACCGCAAACACGCGCCCGCTGGGGGCAAGCGCGCGCGCGAGCAGCAGGGGGACGACGATGTCGAAAAATCCCGCCAGTTGGTTGGGCCCTTCGAGCAGCCCGGCAATGCGCGGCACGACGCGCCCGAAGAGCATCAGCCCGGAAGGCGCAACGGTAAACTCTTGCACGAGCGCCGAGCCGATCACGGTGACGGTCACGATGCCGAGCGCCATCCATACCGGCGTCTCATCCGGGTCGTTCGCGAACGCAATCGCGGCCACAACGAAGATCGCGAGGTACTCGAGCGCTTTGAGCGATTCCCGCGCTACCACATCGACGTACACAGCCGGAAAAACCGTCAGGATCGTTACGAATGCGATCGCAACGCCGCCGGCGAGCAGCGGCCTGATCTCGCGGCCGCCCAGCACCGCGGGGGACGAGCGCCGCACGAGTAGGCCGAGCGCAACACCGGCCAGCACGGCCTTCGGAATCGTGATCGTCGTCCACCACAGATAGTGCGCGTCACCGTATGGGTCGGCGAGGACCAGTGCAGCGATACCATATGCCGGGCGGCGCGCGGTCACGAAGAGCGTCGCGAGCGCGAGCGCAACGAAGAACACGGCCGAAGCGGGATCTAACCGCACGTGCGCGGGCACGGAGAGAACGACGTGCGACACTACCGCGCGCTTCTTCGCGAGACGCGAGAAGCTTCGTACTCGGCGATCCATGGGGCGCTCGTCAGCAGCTGACCGCCGCGGCGGACCGAGCGCAGACGTCCGCGTTGGGCGGCTTTGTAGAGGCGCGCGCGCGCCGCTCCGGCGGCGAATGCTGCGAGCGGAAGGAGTTCAGCCGGTCCTTCGCTTGCGGCGACGAGCCGGCGGAGGCTTGCGAGAACGGCGCGGGCGAGCACCGTCGCGAGCGGCCAGGGGTCGCGAGAATCGGCCCGGCGCAGCGCCGCAAGATACCGTTCGGCGGTCCGGCCGCGCACCGCGAACGGCGGCAACTCGACCCGTCGCAACAGGAGGTTTGCAAGGAGTCGCGCGACCCGGCCGTTTGCTTTCGCGAACGGATGGATGCGCGAGAACCGCTCGTGCGCGTCGGCGACCCAAAGCAGTGGGTGGGTTTGTGGCGGGGGACCGGACGCGACGCGCTCGACGAACGCGTTCATTTGCCGCGGCACGAGCCACGCCGGCGGCGCAACCATGCCGCTCGGAAACGCCGCGACGGTCGTCGAACGCCACGCGCCGGGGTGCGCCGCCGGTTCGCGCCGGGCCGCAAGCGCGTGTAATTGCACGACCTCTTCGAGCCGGAGATAGCTTTGCTTTCGTCCCGGGAGTGCGGCTTCGGCGGCGAACTGCGCGGCCGCAGCGTAGTCGGCTACGAGCACGTAGTCCTCGAGGCGCCGCTCGCCGGCGGCGATCCCGCGTTCGACCAGCGCGACGACCTCGTCGAGTTCGAGGCCGGAGCCGGCCAGCCGCGCCGAACACCAAATCTCTTCGAGGACCAGCCTCCGAGCCTCGGCCCGGACCCGTGGGCCCGAAGAGCCGAGCCGGACGCGCTCGTCGTCCACGGCGGCGGCCAATGCCGCAAATTCCACGCTTGTCACCCCGAGCTTGTCGAGAGCCTGTCCCGAGCCCGTCGAGGGAGGCCATCCCCCGGCTGCCGTTCGACTGCGCGCCTTACGGCGCTCCGCTCTCGGCGACAAATCGGCATTGTCCATTTTGATCGGAAATGGGACATTTTGACAATGCCCGCCATGCAATTTGTCGCTTTCCGGCGAACCCGGGGGAGATGGACAACTACCTCGCCGCGCTCAGCGACCGGGTCCTCGTGTTCGACGGGGCGATGGGGACGGAACTGATGGCGCTCGAGCTGACCAACGAGGACTTCGGCGGCGCCCGCTACCACGGCTGCAACGAAGCCCTGGTGCTGACGCGACCCGACCTAATCCGCCGCGTCCACGAGGCCTATCTCGAAGCCGGCGCCGACGTCGTCGAGACCGATTCGTTCACCGCCTCGCGCCTCAAGCTCGACGAGTACGGACTCGGCGAAAAAACCCCGGAAGTCAATCGTAAGGCCGCCGAGATCGCGCGCGCCGCCTGCGACGCGTTCTCGACGCCGTCGCGGCCGCGTTTCGTCGCGGGTGCGCTCGGGCCCACGGGAATGTTGATTTCGTCCTCGGACCCGACGCTCTCGAAGATCACCTTCGACGAACTTGCGGACCTCTACGGCGAACAAGCGCGCCATCTCGTCGCGGGCGGCGTCGATCTGCTTCTGATCGAGACGAGTCAAGATCTCTTGGAGATGAAGGCCGCGATCGCCGGGATCACGCGTGAGTTCGCGCGCGGGCTGCGGCGCGTTCCGATCCAAGCGCAAGCGACCCTCGACGTCACCGGGCGGATGCTGCTGGGCACCGACATCCGTGCGGTCACCGCGACCCTCGACGCGCTTGCGATCGACGTCATCGGCCTCAACTGTTCGACCGGCCCGACCCACATGCGCGATGCCGTCCGCTATCTCGTCGATAACTCGCGTTGCTACGTCGCGGTGATTCCGAACGCCGGCCTCCCCCTCATGGGCCCCAAGGGGGAGACGATCTATCCCGAGCGTCCCGACGAGATGGCCCGCGAACTCGGTGCGTTCGTGCACGACTTCGGCGTGAACGCGATCGGCGGCTGCTGCGGCACGACGCCCGCGCACATCCGCGCGTTCGCGGCAGTCTCCGCCGGCAAGCGGGGCCGAACTCCCGAACCGAAGCCGCTCCAATTCGCCGCGTCCTCGATGACGGCGACCGCGCTCAAACAAGACGGTAGCCCGCTGCTCGTCGGCGAGCGCATCAACGCGCAGGGATCGCGGCGGATCAAGCGCCTGCTGCTCGAAGAAAACTACGACGAGATCGTGCTGGTCGCGCGCGAGCAGGTCGAAGNNCAGTCGGTCGAGACGCCGCTGATGATCGATTCGACCGAAGCGAAGGTGATCGAAGCCGCGCTGAAAATCTACGCGGGCCGCGCCGTCGTGAACTCGGTCCACCTCGAGAACGGCCGCACGAAAGTCGAGGCGATTCTGCCGCTCGTGAAGGAAAGCGGCGCCGCGGTCGTCGCGCTGACGATCGACGAGACCGGGATGGCGAAAACCGCCGAGCGCAAGCTCGAGATCGCCCAGCGCATCTACGACATCGTGGTCAACGAATACGGCATCCCGCCGGGCGCGCTGATCTTCGATGCGCTCACCTTTACGCTGGCAACCGGCGACCCGGAATTCTTTCCCTCTGCCGTGGAGACGATCGAGGGCATCCGGCTGATCAAGGAACATCTGCCCGGCGTGCTCACGTCGCTTGGCGTCTCGAACGTCTCGTTCGGTCTCAAACCCGCGGCCCGGGCCGCGCTCAACTCGGTCATGCTCCATCACTGCGTGAACGCAGGCCTCGACATGGCGCTCGTCCACGCCAAGGAGATCACGCCCTACGGCGAACTCGATCCGGTCGAGCGTGAGCTGGGCGACGACCTCGTGCTCAATCGCCGGCCGGACGCGCTCCAGCGCCTGATCGAACGTTACGAAAACGCGGGTCCGGGCAAGAGCGGTGCGGCCGCGACGGTCGACGACGACGCGGATGCTCCGGTCGAGACCCGCATCCACAATGCGATCTTGCGCCGCCGCAAAGACGGCATCGAAGCGAAGATCGACGAGGTCCTCGTGCGCCGCGATCCGGTCGACGTGCTCAACAACGTTCTCTTGCCGGCGATGAAAGAGGTCGGCGACAAGTTCGGTTCGGGCGAACTGATCCTGCCCTTCGTTTTGCAGTCGGCGGAAGTGATGAAGAAGGCCGTCGCGCACCTCGAGCAGTTTCTCGAGAAGAAAGAAGGCGTCACCAAGGGCAAGGTCGTGCTCGCGACGGTGTTCGGGGACGTGCACGACATCGGCAAGAACCTGGTCAACACGATCTTGACCAACAACGGCTACACGGTTTTCGATCTCGGCAAACAGGTACCGATGAACACGATCCTCGAGAAGGCGATCGAAGTCGACGCCGACGCAATCGGGCTTTCGGCGCTCTTAGTCTCGACGTCCAAACAGATGCCGATCTGCGTCGCCGAACAAGACTCGCGCCGGCTCGCGTACCCGATCCTCATCGGCGGCGCTGCGATCAACCGCGACTTCGGTAAGCGCATCGGGTTTCTCGATGACGGTGCGCGCTATTTCGAGCCGGGCGTGTACTATGCGAAGGACGCGTTCGAAGGCCTCGACATCATGGACAAACTGACCTCCGAGGGAGATCGCCGCGAAGGGTTCGTCCGTGAAATTCAAGAGAGCGCGCAACGTGCGCGCGATGCCGCCAGATCGGGCACGGCCCCGGCCGCGCCGAGCGGAAGGACCGGCCGCGAGCATCTCATGCGCGTCGAGCCGCCGCCCGCGCCGTTCTACGGAGCGCGCACGCTCGAGCGCGTCGACCCGCGCGAGCTGTGGGCGCACTTCGACCTCAAGAGTTTGTACCGGCTTTCGTGGGGCGGAGCGAATCTCAAAGGCGCCGAGTGGGACCGCGTCGTGCGCGAGGAGTTCGAACCGCGTCTGCGCCGCTATCAATCGCTTGCCGAACGCGAGGACGTCATCGCCCCGCGAGTCGTCTACGGATATTTTCGCGCAGCGGGGGTGGGTGACGACGTCGTTCTGTACGATCCAGCCGATCGATCGCGCGAGATCGCGCGTTTCCGCTTCAGCCGCCAGCTCGGCGGCGAGCACCTCTGCCTAGCCGACTATTTGCGCGAGCCCGAGGACGGTGCTGCGTCCGACGTGATCGCGCTGCAAGTCGTCACCGTCGGGCGCGACGTCTCAAGGCGGATCGACGCGTTCCAAGCGGCCGGCGACTACAGCGAGAGTTACTTCCTCCACGGTTTCTCCGTGCAATCCGCCGAGGCGCTCGCCGAGCACACGCACCGCCGCATCCGCACCGAACTCCGCCTCGACGAGGGCCGCGGCAAGCGTTACTCGTGGGGCTACGGCGCGTGCCCCGATCTCTCGCAGCACGCGCTCGTCTGGGAACTTCTCGACGTGGAACGCGCGCTTGGCGCGGAACTCACCGAGGCGTTCCAAATCGTCCCCGAACAATCGACCGCCGCGATCATCATCCACCATCCGCAAGCGGCCTACTTCAACGCGGCCGCGGTGCGCGAATTGACGGCAGTATAGCGATCGGCGGCGGCCGCTACGCTAGGTTTTCGTGCAGGTGGTGGTGACGCCGACGACGCGGCCTTTCGTCGTTTTGAACGTGCTGACGGCCGTGTACTTCGTATCACTCAGCTTCGTTTGAGTTGTGTCGCCGTTCGACGCGAGGTCGGCGCCCTTCGGATAGGTGAGGTCGTGCCAGACCATCGCGTTGCCGGTCCAGCCGTCGGAAGCAGATAAGTCGTAACCGCCGTTGTCGTCGGTCTCCGTGTCAATCCAGCGTTTGTTGCTCGCGTCGTAACTGATGTGATCGCTCCCGGCCGTCGCGTGCGGATACCACGTCACGCCCGGTGAAGTCCAATTCTCGACGATCCAGTAACCGGAGGGGTCGAGCGCGTACGTAAGGGTCGACATCGAGGGCGACGGCCGGCGAGCGCTCTGGCTCGAGCACTTCCAGGTACCGACCAAGAACGTCATCGACGAAAGATCGGGTTTCGGCAGCATGGGAATTGGGGTCGTTTCCATTTGCTGTGCGCCGGCAACGCAGGCGAGGGCACCGGTAAATGCGACGGCGAGAATGCCGACGGTCAAACGCTTCAAAGTGTTTCTCCAGGCGGGAATGCGAGAGGAAGCTCGGTTCCTCGCCGCTTCGGCAATTCAGCCCCACAAATGTCATGATTTCGTTACGTTTGGTCCCGCGCGCTAAGGTGCAGGTGTCCGGCGGCCGATAATGGCGTCGGCGACGGCCAATCCGCCGCCGATGGCCCCGCAGATCGTGTCGACCGCGTTCCAACCGAGGCCTTCGTGCGAGCCGGCCAACCATTGGCCGAATTCGATCGCTGCGCTGTAGGCAGCGACGCCGGCGATGCAGGCGACGATCGTGGTGCGGCGTCCTTTGCGTCCGTTTTCGCGCAATGCCCGTCGCAGCAGATAGCCGACCAAGGTGAAGGCCCCAATGCTATACGTCTTGCGTAAGAGGACGTGCCACGATAGGGCGACCGGCGACGTCAATTCGTAGACGGCGTCGCTTAGCGCGATCGCGTAAAGGGCGGCGGCGACAAGTGCCGCAGCAACGGTCCAGGGGCGCCGGATCATCGCCGCCGGTTCGCGGACGGGCGCTGCGTCCCTGGCAAGCTTGATGTCGAAGGCGCCGCCCGAGCGCTTGAGCAAACGCATGACGATGGAGTTGGGTTGAGCGAGGGGCGCCGGCGCGTAGCGTTCGTCGTTCAACGCTGCGGTGAGGAAGTCGTCGGCGGTGCCGAATCTCTCGCGTTGCAAACGGCCGAGCACCTCAGCGCGCAGGCGGACGTCGAGATCTTGACGACCTGCGCGGTGGACTATCAGACGTGGCACAACGTGTATCCGCCCGGGATCGCCAGGGTGCGCGGTGTTGACGTGCGACGATTCCACGTGGACCAGCCGCGCACGCTTGGTTTCGACGGTCTCTCGCGAGCGCTTCGCTCGCGGTTGCGGTCGGCGTCAGCCGATTCGCAGATCGCGTGGATGCGCGCCCAAGGACCGCTCTCGCGTTCCTTAATGGACTTTCTCGCAACTTCGGCGGAGCGCTACGACGCCATCCTCTTCTTTAGTTATCTCTACGCGACGACGTTCTTCAATCTCCCACTGGTCGCGGAGCGAGCGATTCTCGTTCCGCTGGCACACGACGAGTGGATGCTCCGCCTCTCGCTGTGGGACGATATCTTTGCTGCGCCGCGCGCCATCGTCTACCTGACGCCTGAAGAACGGGAGCTCGTGCGCGGGCGTTTCGCGCGGCTTCCGGCGCGCGAGCACATCGGCGGTCTCGGCATCGATCCGCCGGCGGACCGCGACGGAGGGCGTTTTCGCGATCGCTTCGATCTGCACGGACCGTTCGTGCTGTATTTGGGACGCATCGAACCCGCCAAGGGCTGCGACGTGCTGCTCGATGGCTATCGGCGTTACCGCAAGCGCCGCCCCGGCGCACCGAAGTTCGTCTTGGCGGGCCCGCAGCACATGCCGATTCCCCGGGGCAGCGGAGCGCTTTTCGCCGGCCGGCTCGACGAGCGCGCGAAGTGGGACGCCCTCGAAGCCTGCGAGTTGCTGATCATGCCTTCGCCTTTCGAGAGCCTTTCGATCGCGCTGCTCGAAGCGTGGTCGGTCGGCCGTCCCGCGCTCGTCAATGCCGTCTCGGCCGCGTTGGCCGGGCAGGCACGTCGCTCCCAAGGTGCGATCTGCTATAAGAATTATGCGGAGTTCGCTGCGGCTCTCGATATGCTCGACGAGCCGATGCGGCGCAGTCTTGGCGCCCGAGCGCAGACGTACGTCGCTCAAAACTACCGGTGGGATCGCGTCGTAACCGGCTACGCGATGCTCGTTGAAGAGGTTGCGCGCTAGAGCGGGGTGCGAGCGGCGGCAATTCTTGGCATGACGTGCTCGCGGATGTACGCAATCGAGCGATCGAGGCCTTCGCGCAGCGAAACGCGCGGCTCCCATCCAAGGGCGCGCGCCGCCGCGATGTCGCCGAGATTCTGTTGGGCCTCCGCGGGCTGGTTGGGCCCGAATTCCGGTTTGAGGTCGCTCCCCAGAAGTTCGGCGATGGTTTCGTAGATTTCGAGCACGGAGTAGTTCGCACCGCCACCGAGATTGTAGGTATGCCCGTCTGTTCGCGCGTCCCGGACGCACATCATGTGAAAGTCGTTGACGTCGTCGACAAAGACGAAATCCCGCCGTTTCGATCCATCGCCGTAGATGATCGGGTGCTGGCGGTTGAGCATTCTTATGATGAACGCGCTCATGACCGGCGGTACGGTTCGCCGGTAATCCTGCCGAGGTCCGTAGACGCAGAGATAGCGCAAAGCCGTGGCGTTGACGTGGTAAAACCGCTGATAGGCTTGTGCGAAAGCCATCCCGGCGAGCTTGCTTACGGCGTAGAAGCTTTCGGGCGCGACGTCGGCTTCCGGCGTCGGAAACGTCGTACTGCCTTCATAAAGCGCCGACGACTCTGCGTAGACGATCTTTCGCACGCCCGACTTCCGGGCAGCCTCGAAGACGTTGACCGTCCCGCGGACGTTGATGTCGGCCGTGTCGAGCGGGTCGCTCTGACAATCAATAATCGAATTCTTTGCCGCGAGATGGAAAACCGTATCGACCCCGGTTAGATGCTTCCAAAGATCGCTGTCGCGAATGTCGGCGAGCCGGAAATCGACCTCTTTGGGAACCTGCTCGAGCACGCCGTAAGCGAGATTATCGATCCCGACGACGCGATAGCCTTCGGCGATAAGCCGTTCCGAAAGATTGCTGCCGATAAAGCCCGCGACGCCGGTAACGGCGATCGTCGTCACGCGCGCTGCTCGACCGCTATCGTTGTCGCGTTGGGGGCTTCGACGATCGGTTGCGAGAGCTTGCGCTCGCGCAGCCCCATGAGGCGCGTTTTGATGTCGAACAGTTCGCGAAGCGTCCCAAGGGCGCCGCCGCGAATTGGATCGTACCTCGAGTCCGGATCGTTGCTCCACAGGACCGGAAATTCGAGAATCCGGTAGCGATGCCGCAGGGCCAGAAGAACGAGCTCGATGTCGAACATCATGCCGTTGCAGACGAGTTCGGCGTACAGCTTCTGTGCGACCTCGCGCCGATAGAACTTGAAGCCGCACTGTGTATCGGATATATATCCAGGTACGCCCATGAGGGTGTGGATCAGAAACCCAAAACCCGTGGAACCGATTCGACGCAACAGCGGTTGGGCGCGCAAAATACTGCCGCGCATGCGACGCGAGCCGTGGGCAACGTCGCACATGTCGAGCTCGAGCAGGAGCAGTCCGAGGTCGGCAACTTCGTATGGCACGCAAAGTCCGGCATCGGCAAACATGACGATCCGGCCGCGCGCGCGCGCGATGCCGTATTTGAGCGCGTGGCCTTTCCCGCGGTTAGGAAGATAGCGTAAGACGCGAAGATTCGGTATGCTTCCGGCGTAGCGCAGCGCGCGCTCCGTTGTGTCGTCGGGCGATCCATCGTCGACGACAATGATCTCCGCGCGCATTTGCCTCGATGAGAGAAAATGGTGCGCCGCCTCGATGTCGCGCTCGATCTTGGCCGCTTCTTTGAAGGCCGGAATAACGATCGTAAGATCGAGTTGGTCATCGGCGCCGGCGTGCACCGTCGTCACGACTCGACGGCGCGACCGCTATGCGTCTTCCTGGACGCGGACCGGTGCCGCGCTGCCGGCGGAGCGATAGCAGGCATCGAGCATACGCATGACCGCGACGCCGTCATCCGGCGTCCCAAAATACGGCTTGTTGTCGAGGATCGCGCCTAGAAAATCTTGCCATTCTCGTTTCCAAGACCCATCGTCATTCGCGTACACGATCTCTTCGAGTTCGGGAGGACCGCCCTCGGATTTTCGAACGGCCTGCGTCAGCTTCTCTTCCCCATAGCTTTTTCCGAGTCCCTCAACGCTAAGCGAGCCCAGCGTTCCAAAAACGTCGAACGAGAAAACGTTGCGCCACTGTGTCCACGACGTGTGAAAACTGACGACGACCCCGGGATACATCAGGATCGCGAACCCGTTATCCTCGAGGGGTCCGATCGGCCACACGGCAGATTGCGTTCGGCAAAATACCTCGGTGGCTTGCCCGGCAAACCAATTCACGAGATCCAGCACGTGAACGCCCTGATCCGTGAGCTCGCCGCCGCCGGCAAGTTCGGCATTCCCGCGCCACTCTTTTTCGTAGCCGGGGCGTCCGCCGTGGCCGTAACAGGCGCGGATATTGATAAGCGATCCGATCTTGCCGGCGGAAAAACGCCGATGCGCCTCGGAGATCGCGGGATGGAAGCGATGGTTAAAGCCGACCTTCACCACTTTACCCGCCGCCGCGGCGGCGTCTCGGATCTCGAGTGCCTCCCGAAGATTGCGCCCCATCGGCTTTTCGAGCAGAACGTGCTTTCCAACTCGCAACGACGACGCCGCGATCTGCGATAACAGTCCGTTCGGCGTTGCGACGACGACGATGTCGACGCTCGAGTCGGCGACGGCCTCCTTCCAGTCCGTGCCGCTCTTGCCACCCCAAATCGCCGTTACTTCAGCGGCCGCGGCCGGGGCAAGGTCGATAGCCCAGGCGAGGGTCGTTTGAGGGTGCGCGGCAACTTCGCGAGCGCGACGCTTGCCGATGAGGCCGCAGCCGACGACGGCGACGCGCAAGCGGTTTGCCGAGCTCACTGCCAGTCCATACCGCGTTCTTTGGGCAAAATGCGCCGCAGCGTAAAGAGGTCCGAGCCGCGAAGTTCGCCGAGGTGGCGCGGCCATTCGGCATAGCGGTCGTAGGGAGCCGCGACGAACTTGCCCGTGATGCCGCGGGCCGCGTCGGAGACGAGGAACGCCGCACAATCTGCTCCGATCGTCGCCGGCACGCCACCCTTTGCAAGTTCGGATTGCGTCTTCGCGAGAAAGTCCGCGCCTGCGGCAGCCGCGCCGGCGGCTAGGGTTTGTTGATGAAGCCGGGTCGCGACGAAACCGGGTGCGAGCGCGTTGACCTCGATGTTGAAGGAGGCCAGCTCGATCGCGATCGTTTCGCAGAAGCGAACGACTGCAGCCT
Source organism: Vulcanimicrobiota bacterium (assembly GCA_003158195.1). Lineage (GTDB taxonomy): Bacteria > Vulcanimicrobiota > Vulcanimicrobiia > Vulcanimicrobiales > Vulcanimicrobiaceae > Palsibacter > Palsibacter borealis. The sequence goes on from PMHP01000153.1 coordinate 19,823, forward strand.
TGCCGGACGCATACGCGGTGTAATTCGGAAACGGCGTTGCCGCCCCGCCCCCGGAAAAAAGAACGATCCGGCCGCCGCCGCTGCGCTTGAGCCGATGCGCTGCTTCTCGAGCGACGAGAAACGTACCGAAAAGGTTGATTCGTATCGCCGCAAGCCACGCTTCCGGGTCGACCTCGGTAATCGGACCGATCGGGCCGTAAACGCCGGCGGCATGAATGACCCCGTCGACCCCGCCGAAGGAGCGATCGAGTTCATCGAATGCTCGCGAGACATCGAGAGCGTCGCCGACATCGGCACGAATCGCCGGGACCGCGGCGTTCGCGGCGGTCTCGAGTTCGCCTCGTGCAACTTCGAGATCGGCCGCGTGCCGAGCGCAGATTGCGACCCGAGCTCCGCGAGCCACGCATGCGTGCGCGGATGCCAGTCCGAGGCCGGCACTGCCTCCCGTTACGAGAATCTTCTTGCCCTTCAGCGCGGCCCCCAAGGAATCGCTCATAGCGGCGTGGAGTTCCCTCCCGTGTGACCCTGCTCGTTTGCGGTCTCTGGCATCTCGGTTGCGTGGTCGCTTCGACCGTGTGCGAGTTTCATCCCACGGTTGCATGGGATCCCGATCCGCACGTCGTCGCCCAGTTACGCCGCGGCATTCCACCGATCTCGGAACCGGGGATGACCGAAGCGGTTCGCGCGGGTATCGCGAGCGGCAAGCTTTCTTTCGTTGAGGATGCAAGAGCTGCGGCCGCGCGGGCGGACGTCGTGTGGTGTACGTTCGACACACCGGTCGACGAGAGCGATCGGGCGGACGTCGAGTTCGTCTTAGGGCACGTCGAACGATTGATCCCCTCGCTCAAAGCGGGCGCACTCGTCATCGTGTCATCGCAGGTCCCGATCGGGTCGGGTGCGCGGCTCCAAGCAGCCGCCAAGCGCATGCGACCCGAAGCGAACATCCGCTTCGCTGCGCTTCCGGAGAATCTGCGTCTCGGGCAAGCGATGGCAATTTTCCGCTCGCCCGACCGAATCGTAGCCGGTGTCGATTCGCCCCAGACGCGGTCGCAAATCGAGGCGATTTTCGCGCCCTTCGGGACGATCCCGATCGAGTGGATGTCCATCTCTTCGGCCGAGATGACAAAACACGCCATTAACGCCTTCCTCGCGCTATCGCTTTCATTCATTAACGAAATTGCGGCCTTGTGCGAACGAACGGGCGCCGACGCGCGCGAGGTCGAGCGCGGCCTTCGCAGCGAAAGCCGCATCGGCCCCAAGGCGTATCTTTCGCCGGGGCCCGGTTACGCGGGCGGAACGCTCGCGCGGGACATTCTCTACCTCGAGGCGGCCGCAGAACGCGAAGGCACGACCCATACCCTGATCGGCTCCGCCAACCTCAGTAACGAGGTCCATCGGGGATGGATGAAGAGAAAAGTGGCGGCCCTATTCGGAGCCGACTTGCACGGCAAGACGATCGCCTGCTGGGGTCTCACGTATAAGCCGGGTACCAACACGCTGCGGCGTTCTACCGCGGTCGAATTCTGTCTGGATGCGGCCGGCGCCGGTGCGCGTGTCGTCGCATCCGATCCTTCGCTCGACTCATTACCCGGCGAGCTAAGCGCGAAGATCGAACTCGCATCGAACCCGGTCGAGGCGTGCCGCCGCGCCGATGCTCTGATCATCTGCACCGAGTGGCCGGCATTCAAACTTATCGATGTGGACGCCGTCCTGAGCGTTCTCGCCCGCCCGATCGTCATCGATCCGCGGCGATTCCTCGAAGCGACGCTCAGAGCGAGAAGTACGTACTTTGGAATCGGCGTTCCGAGCCAGTGATCGTTACGAGAACGCCGTTTCGCATTACGCTCGGAGGAGGCGGTACCGACCTTCCGGATTTTTACGCGAAACACGGCGGCTACGTCTTGGCGCTTGGTATCGACAAGTATATGTACGTCGCGCTCAACGTTCCGTTCGCTGACCGAAAGGTGCGCTTACATTATACCGAGAGCGAAACGGTCGATCGGACCGAAGAGCTCAAACACGAGCTCGCGCGCGAAGCGCTTCGCCTCCACAACATTCACGATGCGATCGAGATCTCGTCGCTGGCAGATTTGCCGGCGGGCACGGGACTCGGTTCCTCGAGCGCCTACCTCGTCGGCCTTCTTTCGGCCGTGCGCGCCTATCTCGGCATTCCTACCTCGGGCGAACTACTCGCGGATGAGGCGTGCCGAATCGAACTCGACATCCTTCGAAAGCCGATCGGCAAGCAGGATCAGTACATGGCAGCGGTAGGCGGGCTCACCGAACTGCACATAAGCCGCGATGGGAGCGTGCGGTTAGAACCGATCGCACTCCCGGGCTACGCCGTGACCGAGCTCGTTTCAAAAACGCATCTCTACTACACGAACGTGCCGCGGGTGACGACGGAGATCCTGGCGGAGCAGCGACGCTCGCTTGAGCGCGGCACCGGCAGCGTGGAAGAGTCGCTCGGCGAGATTCTTGAAATCGGCCGGCGCATCGGCCGCGCGATCAAGGCGCAAGATTTTGAGGGGTTCGGACGGTTGATGCATGACCACTGGCTATCCAAGAAACGTCTCTCCGGCCGCGTTACCGTCCCGGCGATGGAGCAGCTCTACGACCACGTTCGCGAGCGCTTCGGCGTCCTTGGCGGGAAAGTCGCCGGTGCCGGCGGAGGCGGATTCTTAATGCTCTATTGTCCGCGCGACGGCAAGGCGCTCACCGAGTTCATGGCCGCGCAAGGATTGTCCCGGCTGACCTACGACGCGGAATTCGAAGGGAGCCGCGTGCTCTTAAATGCGCTCGGCGGCCGCTCGGTACACTATCACCTTTCAAATCGACCGTAGCTAGAAAAAAATGCGGCGGGGCGGCGGGACGTTAGCGCGAATGGAGCGGGATGGCTGAGGCCGCCGCGACGTTTAGCGAGCACTTTCTCGCCGAGGCGGCCCAGGTGATGGCCGAGCTCGATCGCGATGCGATCGAACGCGCGGTCGACGTGCTCGCGCAGACGAGAGCCGGAGGCGGCCGCCTCTTTATCCTCGGGGTCGGCGGCAGCGCCGGAAATGCGTCGCACGCCGTGAACGATTTTCGCAAGATCGTCGGAATGGAGGCCTACGCTCCGACCGACAACGTGAGCGAACTGACGGCACGGACCAACGACGAGGGTTGGGCGACGGTCTTCTCCGAGTGGCTCAAGGTGAGCCGCTTGACGCAGCGGGACGCGATCCTCGTGTTCTCTGTCGGGGGCGGTGATCTCGAGAGAAACGTGAGCCCGAATCTCGTTCTCGGTCTGCAATACGCCAAGAGCGTCGGCAGTAAAATCGTCGGCGTGGTAGGCCGTGACGGTGGCTACACGGCTACGGTCGCCGACGCCGCCGTCATCGTACCGACCGTTTCGCCGGACCACGTCACGCCGCACACGGAGGCGTTCCAAGCCGTCGTCTGGCACCTCATGGTTTCGCATCCACGGCTGCAGGCTGCTCGGACGAAGTGGGAATCGATAGCGCCATAGGCCGGCCGCGTCGCGCCGGGGTCTTTCTCGATCGTGACGGCGTCCTGTGTCGCGCGATCGTACGCGCCGGGCGTCCCTATCCGCCGCAAACGCTCGCCGAATTGGAACTCGAACCGGACGCGCTCGAGGCGCTCGCCCTTCTGAAGCGGCATGGCTTCGTGCTTTTGGTGGCATCGAATCAACCCGACGTGGCGCGCGGTACGCTCGGCCGCGACGTCGCGTTGGCGATCGGGGCGGCGCTCGCCGCGCAATTGCCGATCGACGAATTCCTCGTGTGCTTCCACGACGACGGCGACGGGTGCGACTGCCGAAAGCCCGCCGCGGGCCTGCTCCGCCAGGGCGCCGAACGCCACGGGCTGGACCTTGGTGCATCCTATCTTGTCGGTGACCGCTGGCGCGATGTTGCCGCCGGCCGGGCAGGGGGCGTGGCGACGATCTTCGTCGACCGGGGGTACGACGAGCCGAGGCCGGATCCGCCCGCCGATGCAACCGTGCGCTCGACTTTGCAGGCCGCACAGTGGATCGTCGCGCACTCTGTGCAAACACGTTGAGGCCCGATTTGATCGATACGGAGTCCGCTCGCCTAACGCCGGCGCTAACGAACCTCCGCGTGAAGATATTCGCGGACGGCGCCGACCGAGCGGCGATCGTGTCCCTGGCGCAGAATCCGCTAATCAAAGGTTTCACGACGAATCCTACGCTGATGAACAAGGCGGGCATCAGGGATTACGAAGCCTTCGCGCGCGATCTTCTCGCCGTTATCCCGGGCTATCCGATTTCGTTTGAGGTCTTCGCCGACGACAACGACGAGATGCTCCGTCAAGCCCGTAAGATCGCGACCTGGGGCGAGAACGTCTACGTGAAGATTCCGGTCACCAACACGAAGCGTGAAACGACCGCGCCGGTCATCCGCGCGCTCACTCAAGCCGGGACGAGGGTCAACGTCACCGCGATCATGACCGTGGCGCAGGTTCGCAGGGTCTGCGCTGCGCTCGAGGGCGGCGCGCCCGCGAGCGTGTCGATCTTCGCCGGACGGATCGCCGACACGGGGCGCGATCCGCTGCCGATCGTGAGCGACGCACTCGCGGTGATCGCCGCGCATCCCGGGGTCGAACTGATTTGGGCAAGCCCGCGCGAGGTGCTGAACGTTTTTCACGCCGATTCGATTGGAGCCCACATCATTACGGTCACCAACGACTTGCTCGCGAAACTCGAACTCGTCGGCAAGAATCTCGACGATTTTTCGCTCGACACGGTCAAAATGTTCGCGAACGATGCCGCGAAAGCGGGGTTCGTTCTCTGATCGGAGCGGGCGCGCCGTGAGAGCGCTGATCCTGGCGGCAGGCGAAGGTAGCCGGCTGCGGCCGTTTACGGAGCGCGTTGCGAAACCGATGCTCGAGGTCGGCGGTTTGCCGATCCTCGAGTACAACGTCCGCCTCGCGGCAAAACACGGGATAACGGACCTCGTCATCAACGTGCACTACCGGCCCGAAGCGATCGTCGATCATTTTGGCGACGGATCGAACTTCGGGGTCGCGATCCGCTATTCGCGCGAGCCGGTACTCCTGGGCACGGCGGGCGCGCTCAACCCGTTTCGCGCTTTTTTCGCCGAAGCCACGTTCGCCGTTCTCTACGGCGACAACCTCACGACGTGCGACCTGTCCGCGGTGATCGCGCGTCACCGTGCGACGCAGGCCGTCGCGACGATTGCGCTTTTCCATCGAGAGGACCCGACGGCAAGCGGCATCGTCGCCCTCGATGACGCCGGATTCGTCACGCGCTTTCTCGAGAAGCCCAAGCCCGAAGAGGTCTTCAGCAACTGGGTCAACGCCGGCGTCCTCGTCCTCGAACCGGTCGTTTTCGACGCCGTTCCGCTCGAGGGCCCGAGCGATTTCGGGCGCGACGTCCTGCCCGAACTGCTCGCTCGCGGTCAGCGGATCGCGGGCTACAAAATGACCGAGGAGCTCTGCTGGATCGATTCTCCGGCCGACTACGAACGGACGCTCTCCCTATGGACCGAGCGCCGCGCGCAACACGCCCCCCGCCGCACCGAAGGTTGATCGATCCGCGCGTTCGGCCGATGCGCCACAGGGAACGCTTTCCCGTCGGCGTAGTGAGCCGTCTCGGCGTGCGGTACTATCTGGCGGAGGTGTCATGCAAACTATCGCAGCGACGAGCCGGCTCGCAGCCCTGGCGGCGCTCGTGGGGCTTGTGGGTTGCTCCGGAACGACGACCACGACGACCTCGCAGTCGTCTTCGGGTTCGGCGTCCGCAGTTGCCGGCGCGACCGTTATCAAGATCGGGATCGACATGCCCGTCAGCGGGGCCGACGCGTCGACCGGGATCCCGACGCGCAACGGCGCGGTTCAGGCGATCGAAGAAGCCGATCGCAAGGGTGCGCCGGCCGGGTTTACGTTCGTGGCATACGATCTCGACGACGCGGTCCAGGGCGTGCACGATCCCGCGCAGGGCGCTCAGAACACGCGTGCGTTCGTCTCCGACGACGCCGTGCTCGCGATGATCGGGCCGTTCAACTCGAGCGTCGCGCGAGCCGAGATCCCGATCACCAACGACGCCGGGCTCGCACAGATCAGCGCGTCGGCGACCAATCCCGGGCTGACCAAAGGCCCGGACGCGGCAAGCCTGCGCACCTCGCATCCCGACGTCAATTCGTTTTTCCGCGTCTGCACGACCGACGACCGCCAGGGCGCGGCCGGCGCGCAGTTCGCGCGCAAGTTGGGGTTGAAAAAGGCCTTTATCGTCGACGACAACGAGACGTACGGGAAGGGCCTGGCCGACGTCTTCGATGCGCAGTTTCGGTCGCTCGGGGGCACCGTGCTCGGACACGAGCATCTCACCAAGGGTCAGACCGATTACAAGGCGCTGCTCACCAAGGCGAACGCGCTCGGCCCCGACGTGATTTTCTACGGCGGGACGACCGCGACCGGCGGCGGCCTGCTGCGCAAACAAATGCGCGACGCCGGGATGGCCGCGACCGCGTATCTTGGCGGTGACGGCATCAGCGATGCCGAGTTCGAGACGGTCGCGGGCGACGCGGCGAACGGCGTCTACTATACCGTCGCTGCTCCGGAAACCTCAAAGCTCCCGAGCGCGGCGGGCTTCGTTGCCGCCTACAAGAAGCGCTGGTCTACCGACGTCGGGCCGTACAGCGCAAACGCCTACGCCGCGGCCAACATCGAGATCGCCGCGATCGAGAAAGCGATCGTAGCCGGCGGTGCAAAGACGCCCGCGCGCGCCGACGTTTTGAAGAACGTCGCGGCGACGAATGGCTTTCCATCGCCGATCGGCCCGATCGGGTTCGACAAGAACGGTGACACGACCAACCCAATCTTGACCGTCTACAAGATCGCAAACGGTAAGGGTGTCTTCGTCGACCAAATCAATCTGAAATCCTGATCGCTTGGACGTCTTCTTCCAGCAGATCGTCAACGGTCTCTCGCTTGGAGGGATCTACGCGCTCATCGCGCTTGGGTACACGATGGTGTACGGCATCATCGAGCTGATCAATTTCGCGCACGGTGACGTCTACACGCTCGGCACGTTTTTCTCGCTTGCGATTTTGACGGGACTCGGCGTCTCGGGGGAGATGCACGGCCTTCCGCTCGTCGGTGTGGTGCTCGTCACGCTGATCGCGGCGATGCTGCTGTGCGGGCTGACGGGCGTGCTGATCGAGCGCCTGGCATATCGGCGGCTGCGCAACGCGCCGCGGCTCGCGCCCCTGATCACGGCGATCGGCATGTCGTTCATCCTCGAGAACGTCATGCAGCTGTGGCACGGACCTTCGCCGATCTCGTTCCCCGAGGTAATCCCCAATCCGGCGTGGGCCCTTGGCGGCGTCGAGGTATCGGCGAAACAGATCGCGGTCATCGGGCTTGCAATCGTGATGATGGCCGCGCTGCAGCTGTTCATTTACAAGACGAAAATGGGCAAGGCGATGCGCGCGACGGCGCAGGACCGCGACGCCGCGCAACTGATGGGGATCGACATCAATACGACGATCGCCGTGACGTTCTTGATCGGCAGCGCGCTCGCGGGGGCAGCCGGGTTCGTGAGCGGCGTGTACTACGGTACGACCTGGTTCTTCAACGGCTTCGAGGCCGGGCTCAAAGCATTCACCGCGGCGGTGCTGGGAGGGATCGGCAACGTCGCGGGCGCGATGCTCGGCGGGTTTCTGATCGGCCTGATCGAGGCGATCGCGACGCAGTACATCCCCGGCGGCGCGCAGTGGACCAACGTCGTCGTCTTCAGCGTGCTCGTGCTGGTGCTGATCTTCCGGCCGTCGGGGTTGCTTGGGGAGTCGCTCCCCGAAAAGGTCTAGGTGTTTACGCTGCGGCTTCGGTCTTGTTGCGCTGAGCTTGTCGAAAGCCTGTCCCGAGCCTGTCGAGGGGCGCCGACGGAGTCCGAGCTCCGGGGGTCCTTCGACTGCGCGCCCTTCGACAAGCTCAGGACAAGCTCTTCGGCGCTCCGCTCAGGATGACAAGGCGGCACGCGGCGCTGGGGTTCTTGGGCCTTGCGCTTGTGGTTTATCCGTTCGTCGACCGCAACAACTCGCACGTGGATTTCTTGGCCAATGCGGGCGCTTTCATTTTGCTGGCACTCGGGCTGAACATCGTCGTCGGGTTCGCCGGGCTGCTCGATCTGGGCTACGCTGCGTTTTTCGCGATCGGATCGTACAGCTACGCGATGCTCGCGAGCCAGCAATTCGGCATCCACGTTCCGTTCTGGCTGATGCTCTTGATCGCACCGGTCGTCGCAGCGCTCTTCGGGCTGCTCCTCGGTGCGCCGACCTTACGTTTGCGCGGCGACTACCTCGCAATCGTGACGCTCGGGTTTGGGGAGATCGTGCCGCAAACGTTTCTGAACCTCTCCCAATACACGAACGGCCCCAACGGGATCAGTTCGCTCGACCAGCCGTCGCTCTTCGGTCACGCGTTCGGCTTCAGTGCGACGCCATACTACTACGTGCTGCTCGGCCTGATTGCGCTCGGCATCTTGGCGGCGCGCAACCTGCAGAACAGCCGGCTCGGGCGGGCCTGGATGGCGATTCGGGAAGACGAACTGGCGGCGCGCCACATGGGCATCAACACGACGGCGACCAAGCTTGCGGCGTTCGCGCTCGGCGCCTCGTTCAGCGGGCTGGCCGGCGTCGTGTACGCGGCGAAACTGGATCTGGTCTCGCCCGACGAGTTCGGATTTAACGTCAGCGTGCTCGTGCTCTCGATGCTCGTGCTCGGGGGGATGGGCAACATTTGGGGCGTGATCGTCGGCAGCTTCGTGCTCTCGTTCATCAACAGCTTTCTCTTGCCGCAATCGACGAGCCTCGCTCACGCGGCGGGCTTCGTCAACGTGGACTTCACCAACTACCGCTTCATGCTCTACGGGGTCATTCTCGTTACGATGATGCTGTTTCGTCCCGAAGGGCTCATCCCGAGCCGCCAGCGCGCCGCGGAGTTTCACGAAGCGATTCTGGACCCGGCGCTCGCGGCACAGGAGCAGTCGGAGTACGAAGGGGTCGCGCGCTGATGGCACTCTTGGCGCTCGACAACGTCACGAAAGCATTCGGCGGGCTCGTCGCGGTCAAGGAATTGACGTTCGAACTCGACGCGGGCGGGATCGCCGCGATGATCGGGCCAAACGGCGCGGGCAAGTCGACCGTCTTCAACCTGATCACCGGGATTTACGCTCCGAGTTCGGGTTCGATCGATTTTGACGGACGGTCGTTGCGCGGCTTGCGCACGAACCGCATCGCCGCGCGTGGAATCGCCCGGACGTTCCAAAACATTCGTTTGTTCGCATTCATGTCGGCGCTGGATAACGTGATGACCGGCCGGCACGCGCGGATGGGCGCGAGCATGTTCGATTCGCTGCTCCACACGCCGCGCCAGCGCGCCGAAGAGCGCCGCGTGCGCGAGCGGGCGCGCGAACTCTTGAAGTTCGTCGATCTCGAACGCGCCGGAGCCAGCTATGCCCGCAACCTCCCATACGGCAGCCAACGCCGGCTCGAGATTGCGCGGGCGCTCGCGAGCGATCCGAAGCTGCTGCTGCTCGACGAACCCGCCGCCGGGATGAACCCGCGCGAGAAGGACGAGCTGATCGCGTTGATCGGCCGGATCCGGGATTCGGGCGTGACGGTGTTTCTCATCGAGCACGACATGAATCTGGTTATGAACGTCAGCGAGCGCGTCACGGTCCTCGATCACGGCGAGAAGATCGCCGAAGGCTCGCCGGACGCCGTGCGCCGCGACGAGCGCGTGATCGAGGCGTATCTCGGCCGCGCCGATGGAGCCGCCTGAGATGGCGCTGCTCGAAGTCGACGGCCTCGATGCGTTTTACGGCCGCATCCGCGCGCTCGAAGGTGTCAGCCTTCGGGTCGCGCAGGGCGAGATCGTCGCGCTGATCGGCGCGAATGGAGCCGGAAAGACGACGACCTTGCGCGCGATCAGCGGCTTGATGCGGGCGGCGAAAGGTCACATCGTTTTCGACGGCCACGACATCGGCCGGCTCGGTCCGGCGGAGATCGTGCGCCGCGGCATCGGCCACTCGCCCGAAGGCCGGCGCGTGTTCGCGCGAATGACCGTCCGCGAAAACCTCGAGCTCGGCGCGTTCACGCGCACGTCTGGGGCCGAGTTTGCCGAGGACTTCGAGCGCGTGCTCGCGATCTTCCCCCGGCTGCGCGAGCGCCTGACGCAGAAGAGCGGGACGCTCTCCGGCGGCGAGCAGCAGATGCTCGCGATGGCGCGCGCGCTGATGTCGCGTCCGCGCCTGCTCATGCTCGACGAACCGTCGCTCGGCCTCTCGCCGATTCTCGTGCAAACGATCTTCCGCGTCATCCGCGAAATCAACGAACGCGGCACGACGGTGCTGTTAATCGAACAAAACGCGCGCCAGGCTCTGGGTATCGCGACGCGCGGCTACGTCCTCGAAGTCGGCAAAATCGCGTTCGAAGACACGGCCGCCAACCTCATGGCAAGCGAAGCCGTGCGTGCCGCCTACCTCGGAGGCGGTGCGGCCTAACCGCAGCTCCTGCCCCGGCTCATCGCTCGAGAGGCATCGCGAGCAAAGACGCATGCCAGGGAACCGCGTCGAACGCCGCGCGCGTCTCGTTGGCCGTGCGGCGAGCGAGGTCGGCCAAGCGCTGTCCGGCCTGCTCGCGGAGCCGTGCGGCGCCGGCCGCATCGCCGCACCGCTCGCGTGCAAGCGCCGCGTGGAACAGTCCGTGCGCGGCATCCGTGTCGACGGGGAGTGGACCGAGATGCCGTTCGGCGTGCTCCGCCGCGGCGAGCGCTCCGGCACGATCGTCCGCGCCGGCGCGAGCATGCGCGAGCACGCCGTAAAGGTGGCCAAGCGCGGTAGAACGCGCGTACAGCTCCAACAGTTCGGGCACGCAGGCTTCGAGCAGCGGACGCGCCGCAGCCGCGTCGCCCCGCTCGACGAGCACGCCTGCGTGAAATTGCCGGGCGACGGCGCGCACCATCGAGGCGTTCGTGCGCTCGGCTGCGATCAAGAGGTCCGCGGCAAGTCGCGCGGCTTCGTCGAGATCGCCGTCGAGCAACGCGCCGCGTGTCCGCTCTTCAAGGGCAAGAGCCGTCGCGAGCGAATCGTGCGCCGCGATCGCCACGCGTTCGGCCTCGGCCGAAGAGACGCGCGCTTCGCGATACCGCCCGAGCAGGCGCAGCGCCATCGCGGCTCCCCGATGACAAGTCGAAAGCAGATCGTGGTAGCCGGCCCGAGCCGACGTCGCGATGCCTTCGGACGCGAACGCGAGCGCCGCTTCGGGCCTGCCGAGCGAACACGCCGCATGAAAGAGAATGCTCGCCGCATCGCATTCGCTGCGCGCGTCGCCGATGCGCCGGGCGAGCGCAAGCACGCGCTCGCCGACAGCGTACAACTCCTCGGCCTCATCGGCGGCATTTGCGATGCGCGAGGCCGCGCGCAACGTCAGCAGCTCGCGGTCCAGCGCCGGCGCACGCGCGAGTTCCTCGCGGCAGGCGGCATAGCGCTCCCGAGCCGCAGCGAGGTCGCCGCGCAGCCGCGCGCGATCCGTCAGAAACACCAGCAACTCGAGTCGCAGCGGATCCCCGGGAACCAGCAGCGCGAGCGCTTCTTCATGCAGCTGCTCTGTCAACGCAAGATCCGCGCTCACGTTGAGGCTCCGCCCGCGTTCCAGCAGCAGCAGCGCGCGGCGCCGCGGATCGTCGATCTGCGCCGACAGCACGGCGGCGCGTTCGATCTGCTCGCGCTCGCGCTCGGGTTCGCCGAGGTCGCGCGCGTGCGTGGCGAGCCGCAGCCGCACGTCGAACTCGAGGCGCACGTGCCCCGCGCGCTGCGCCGTTTCCAGGAGCTCGTCGAGGTCGCGCCGTTCGTCGTCATGCTCGGCGAGCCGCGCGCTCATCGCCGCGCGATCCAACAGAAATTCGCACCGCACATCGGGCGTTTGCGTGAGCGCAATGGCCCGGCTGGTGAGCGCCTTTGCTTCCCGGGGCGCGAAGACGCTCTTCGCATACGCGACGGCCCGGCGCAGATGCGCTAGGGCTTCGGCGGGTTCGTCCGCGGCCTCGAAGTGACGTGCGATGCGTTCGGCTGCCGCCTCGTCGTCCGCTTCGACGTCGGCGAGCACGCGCGCGACCCGAGCATGGCGGCCGCGCCGCTCGGCCGCGCTTTGTGCACCGTAGATGCACGCGCGCACGAGGTCGTGCGTGAATTCGACGTGTGCGCGGCCCGCGTCGCGCACGAGTTTACGATCCAGCAGCTCGTGCAGCCCGGCATCCGCTTCCGCTTCGCTCCAGCCGCCACATTCGGCGACCGTCTCCGCTGCGAATGCTCGACCGAGGGTGGCGCCGACTGCGGCGACCGCACGCGTACGCGCCGAGAGCCGCGCGAGGCGCCGGCCGACGAGTTCTGCTACGACGGGCGGCACGCCGCTTGCGGCGAGCGCCGGAAGCTCGCCCGGACGCCGGCCGCTTTCCAACGCATCGTTCACGAGCTCACCTGCGACGAGCGGGTTGCCCTCGCTTCGCGCCGTCACGTACGTCGTTAGCGCCTCAAGATCGGGTGCAGTGCTCGCAAGCGCGCGGATGTACGTTGCGATCTCCGTCTCGGCCAGCGGCCCTAGCGTCAGCGTCCGCGCGCCACACGTGGCCCCGAGAGCGCGCCGTACCGCCTGGAGCGGATGCGTGCGCGGGGTTTCGTCGTCGCGGTAGGCGGCGGCCAGCAGGACCGGCGTGTCGCGCAAACGATGCGCGAGAAATGCCAAAAGGTCGAGCGACGCGTCGCCGCAGCGATGCGCGTCGTCGACCACCAGCACAAGCGGACGGTTTGCGCGCACGCTCTCGAGGGCGCGAGCGACCGACTCGAACAAGCGCTCGCGTACGCCGGCACCGTCGGCCGCAAGGCGAGTGCCGTCCCTGGCCGCCGCCAGCGCTTCGGCGAACGGCTCGTATGCGAAGGCTTCAGGGTCGGACGGCGTGCCCCAAAGACTTGCACCGCCGCGCTCGGCGACATCGAGGACGAGCCGGCGCAAGAGACGGCTCTTCCCGATGCCGGCGGGGCCGTTGACGAACAGCACCGCGCCGCGACCCGTCGCGACGCCCGACCAGCACTCGTCGAGCTGCTCCCGCTCGCGCGCACGGCCGACGAAAATCGCGATGGGTCGCGCGGCCGCGGGCGCGGCGTCCGCAACGGGCGCGAAGTCGCCCGGGGGAAGCGGTGCGTGCGTGCGCAGCGCTTCGGCAAGCGCGCGCGACGCCGGCATCGGGTCGGCGCCGACCTCGTCGTGCAGGCGGCAGACGAACGTTTCGTAGAGCGCGAGCGCTCCGGAGCGGTCGCCGGATTCGGCACGCAGCACGAGGTTGCGGCGCAGCGTCACTTCGCACCACTCGTCGAGCGCGCGACGCCGCGCAGCGTAGCGCAACGCGCTCGCATAATCTCCTGCGGCGCGTTCGCGCAAGATCAGGAAATCCAAGTTTGCCAGCTGGCGCGCGCGGAGCCGCTCGCGCGGAGCAACGAGGAACGGTTCGTCGAAGCACGACACGAGGTCCGCACGATAGCGGTCGACGGCGCTCGCACGCCGTTCGGGATCGGCACTTTCCCGTTCGAAAGCGTCCACGTCGAGCTCGAGCGGAGCGGCCGTATTCCATCCGACGTGCGTGCGGTCGCCGCTCACGTAGCCCTCGCCGCACGAGGCGAGGGCGCTGCGCAGGTAGTTGAGATGCCGGCGCAGGTTCGCGCGCGCCTCGTCTTCGGAGTCGTCCGGCCACAGGGCGAAGGCGACGTCGTCGCGCGCCTGCGGGCGGTCACGGTGTAGAAGCAGGTAGGTGAGGAGCACCGGCACGCGGGGCGGCGTGTGGATGCGCAGGCCCGCGTCATCGAACACGGCTACAGGCCGCTCGTCGAGCAACCGGATACTCAGCGTTCCGAACGCCATCGCCGCAGGAGCCTTTCGCAGGCCCGGGACGCGCTCCTCGACGGCTAGACGGAAACTAGACGCGGCATCGCTAGCATCGGAGCATGTCGAGATCGCGAACGATCCTACTCGCCCTGGGGTTGATGGTGCTCTCCGCGGCGCGGGCGCAGGCAGAGGGCTACACCTACCAGATCGGCGGGACCTACTATTTCTTTCTGATCGGCGGGAAGTACGAACTGTACGTGGACGCCCACGTGACGCCGGCCGAAGCGAGTACCGGCCATCCGCACCCCTGCTACTTCAGCGGCGACCTCACGAGCATGGCGGCGCCGCAGTCACCCACGGAATTCGGTGGACCGGTGGGGATCGCGCTCCTTCCGTACCGGGTCGACTCGCACGTCACGCTCGCGCGCGGGATCTATCGGCTCCACGTCTTGCCCCTATCGATGTGCCGCTGGAGGGTGACGATCGTCTCGGATCCCGGCAACGCGCCGGGAATGACGCAGTTGCTGATGCTGCGCAACACGGAGTCCGCGAAGAGCGCAGCGCTCGGCCAGACGGTGCAGTTCTACGCGCAGGTCCGGTTGGGCGATACGGGCGACCCCCAGGCGAACGGGACGCTGGAAGTGCTGCACGGCGGCAAGCTCGTTCGGACCGAGCCGCTGCTCTTTGGTCTCGACAATCTTACCCGCGAGCCGGCCGCCTACGTCAACATCACCTGGAGCGATGCCAATCGCGCACTGCTCGGCGATAACGTCGCTCGCTTCACCGTGCACAGCCGCGGCCAGACCTTCACCTCGACGGTGCCGTTCACGCTCGACGAAGCGCCGTGAAGGTCCGCGCGATGCTCGCCGTCTTTGCGGCATTGTGCACGCTCGGGGCCGCGGAGCCCGTTGCATCGCAGAACTCCGGCGGCATTGCCTTCGATCAGATCGACCGGCTGCTGCTCGAGGGTGCAACGCCCCCGCCGCCCGGGAGTTTTCACGACGATGCAGCGCGGATCGCTGCGCAGCAACCGCTGCATCCGAAGGTCGCGACCGAGAGTGAGCTCAAGGCGCAGAGCGCGACGGCGATGATCAGCTCGGGTCTGCTCGGCATGATTCCAATCGCCGGATCGTTCCTCGCGATGGCGGCATCGAAGGCGATGAATGCGGCATACGAGTCGGAGCAGCGAAAGCGTAACGAGGAAAACCACGCCGAGCTGATGGCTTTTCTTGCGACGGGAACGCTCTCGCGCTTCGCCTTCTACCACTCGTGGGCGCGCGTCGCGCGCGCCGGGTCGGAAACGCGCATAGAGAAGCCCGACCAGGGCCTCACCATCCTGCTCAACGACGAAACTCACACGGCACGCTCCTTTGGCGCGCATGGCGACACGACGTACGTGATCGACACGCAGGAGCAGGTCGTGCCCGTCCTCGATGCGCCGCCCGAAGTCACGCGCCTGTCCGATCTCGTCATCGACGGCCGCGCGGCGCACGGCTACCGCAGCACGGCGAATTTCACGCTTCCCCAACAAGTCGGCTGGTGCAAGCACGGTTCACATCGTGCCGTCGTGACGGAGTACGTCGTGCCGGTGGCCGATCCCGAACCGGCCGGCACCCCGCCTCCCGACGGAGGCGTGTCGGGCATCTGCGCGCCGAACGGCACGGCATCACTTCACGAACCGGGCAAGCTCGTGGTCTACCGCGCAGCCGAACTCGATTCGGGGTCGCCGGAAGCGTTCGCATCGGTGCTCGAGCGTTCGAATGTGCGCGAGCTCACCGAAGCGGACGCGCCGCTCTTTTCCATTCCACACGGTTATACGGAGGGTCACTAAATGCACAACCATCCACTCATGGCATCATTCGTCGCGGCCCTCACCGTCGCGGTTGGCGCGTCCCCGGCTGCGGCCGCAGCGCCCGCACTGCAGCCCGGCGATTCATTTACCTACGAGACCACCTCGCAGATGAAATTGAGCGGCAACGTGCCCGCCCAGGCGGCCGGCCGCCCGCAGCCGGCATACCGCGCGACGACGACGATCGCCGTCAAGAGCGTCAACCCTGACGGGAGCGCCGTCGTCCACGTCGTCGTGCAAAAAGATCCGCCGGATGGGACACACTTCGGCGCCGCGCAGATGGCGGTGTGGAACCAGATGAACGCCGGCTCCGAGTTCGACACGACGATGATGCCGTGGCGCGCGCTGCGCATCAACGTCGACATCGAAGCGTTCAACGGCCCCGTTCTGTCAGGCTCAGCGACTCAGCAAGCCTTTGCGATCCTTGCACTTGGTAAGGATCCGAGCCATCAGCGTGCGGTCGCCGCGAATCAAGCGAAAGGCTACTTGTCGACGGTCGACGCCGTCGCCGAAGCCTGCGCCAAACGCGCGTCCTTCGCCGCGGGCGACACGTGGCATGCGATCATCGACGGACTCCCGTACGACTTCGCGGTCACCGGCCGGCAGACCGAGGGCACGCGCGACGTCGTCGTGCTCTCCGTCGCCTACGACTCGGTTAACCCGGGCGGCGAAACGAAATTGAACGGCACCGCCCTGTACGATCCCAAGGCGCAGCTCGTCGTGGGCACGCACACGGTCTCGATCGCATCGATCAAGGCGAACGGCATGACGAACACGACGACGAGCGACACGACGCTGAAGGAGTAAGCGGCCTTAGCCGACCGGGACCGGTGCCTTCTTGTTACCAGCCGAAACCGCAAGGCGAACGTCGATGTTGCCGCGGGTTGCGTTCGAGTAGGGGCAGATCTGATGCGCGGCTTTCGTGACTTTCTCGGCTTCCTCTTCGGTTGCGTTCGGGAGCGAGACGATGATGTCGACGTCGAGGCCGAAGCCGCCTTTGTCGTTGGGACCGATGCCGACTTCCGTCGTTACCGTTGCATCTTTCACCGACACCTTCTGCTCGGCCGCGGCACGCTTGAGGGCCTGATGAAAACACGCCGCATAGCCGGCGGCGAAAAGTTGTTCGGGATTCGTCTTACCGCCGGGGCCGCCGAGTCCGGGCGGCAGCGCGAGTTGAAAGTCGAGAATTCCGTCCGACGAGCGGACGCTTCCGTCGCGCCCGCCGATCGACGTGGCGCTGGCTTTGTACAGGATGTTCATCCCCGACGCGTTCAGTCCGCCGGCCTCGGTTCCTTCGTTTTTCGGCCGCGACGGCCGCGGCTTCGAGAAAGCGTGCGATGCGCTCCTCGATCGCATCGAGGCCGTTCGCAGCGCCGCGCGCTCCGCGAGAGCGCGGCAGATGAATGTGGCCCTCCTCCAAGAACGCCTCGATCAGTGCGGGATGCACGTAGCACTTCCGGCACACGGCCGCCGTGTTGCCGAGTTGGGCGGCAACCTGCGCGATCGTGCGCACGATGGCGTCCTTTCGATGCCGCTGGGTCCGCGCGGGCGGCAGCACCTCGAGTGCCGCCGCACAAAGCGTCGTGGCACTCCAGGTTCGAAAATCCTTCGCCGTCACGTCGGCGCCACTGACGCCGCGCAGATACTCGTTGACGTCGTCGGAACGGACGGGGACGGCGCCGCCCTCGTCGTCGACATAGGCGAACAGCTCTTGGCCGGGCAAGTCGCGGCAGCGTTCGATAACGCGGGCCAAACGCCGATCCGCAATGCTTACGACGTGTTCGACCCCGCTTTTTCCGCGAAACCGGAAGCGCAAGGTCGTGCGATCGATCTCCACGTGACGGTTGCGCAATGTCGTGAGCCCGTACGAACCATTGTGCCGCGCATACTCGACGTTGCCGACTCGGGCACGCGTCGACTCGAGTAAGCGCACGACCGAGGCGAGCACCTTCTCCCGGGGCAATCCCGGGAGCGACAAGTCGGCGTCTACCCGAGCGCGGATTGCGGGTAGCGCGCGCGCGAATTCGACGACGTGTTCGAATTTCGCCGCATCGCGCACCGTGCGCCACTCGGCATGATAGCGATACTGCTTTCGCCGGCGCGCGTCGCGAGCGGTCGCCTGCACGTGTCCGTTCGGATCGGCGCAAATCCATACGTCCGTGTAGGCGGGCGGGATCGCAAGCTTCCGGATGCGGGCGAGCACGTCCGGCTCCCGAATCGGGCGGCCCGAGTGGTCGAGGTAGACGAATCCGCTTCCCCGCCGCTGCCGGCGGAAGCCGGGTTGGCGATCGTCGACGTAACGCAGCCCGGCTGCGCGCGCTGCAGCCACGGCCTCGCCGGTCATTGCGCCGAACGCAACTTAGGACTTCGCTCGCGAACCGCTCTTGCGCTTGCCGTTCGTTTGCTTGCCGTTCGTTTTCGACATCGCGCGCTTCGACCGAGCTTTCATCTTGACGATCTCGGCTCCCAGTTTTTGGAGGCGCTCCTCGCCGAGCAGCCGTTTTACCTCGTGGAAGAAGTGTGTCTCCTCTTCCTTGACGTGATGCTCGACGATTTCAGAAAGGACCTGAACCTTCGCCTTGAGCGACTCGTCGCCGCGAGGCGTCCGCGATATCTTGCGCATCAGGTCCTTCATCGCACCGTGTTCTTCGATCGCCTCAAAAACGTTCGAGCGGTCGTCGCTATCGCGTTTGGTCTTTTGGAACGTGGCGGGATAGACGAGCGTCTCCTCAACCTTCGCGTGCAACGTCAGCTCGGAAAGGATTTGATCGACCTTGGACTGCTGGCCGGTGAGTGCCAAGGACTTCTCGGCGAGCACTTCCTTGAACAGCTTTTCAACTTTCCGGTGATCGGCTTTAAGCAACTCGATGGCGTCGCCGCTTGGCGGCTCCTGTTCGGGCGTTTGCAGGCCGAAGGCCGAGCCGAACGCATCCGAGATATTTTTAATCGCCATATGATCGCTCCTGAACACGGGTGGATGCTCACAGATTACCCGCTTACCGGGAAACCACGCCGGCGAACGACCGAAGCGCGTCTCTACAGCGATTGTACGTAGGCGGCGACGTCGAGAACTTCGGCTTGGGTCAAGACCGACGGATAAAGTTTGGGCATCGGCGGTGCCGGATTCTCGATCCAGGCGATCGTGGCGTCGTCGTTCTTGCGTTCGTGCTCGTTGTGGAGTGAGGGGCCGACGCCGCCTTCGACCCCGGTAGCGCCGTGGCAGGTGGCGCAGTTGGTTACGAAAACCAGCCGCCCCTTATCGCGGTTTCCGACCATCGCCACGTCCGGCGCCAGGCTCGCGTCGCCGGTTGCATGGCCGCTTGCTTGGGCCGTTTGGCTCGCGCTCGAGCATCCGGTGAAGCCGAGCCAAGCGCCGAGCGCTGTGATTGCAAGCAGGTTACGCGTCTTCATCAGCGGTTCTCCAAGATGAACGCCGCGCCCAATCCGAGGGTGGCGATCAGCGCGAGCACGGCAAACGACGGCGACACGATGAGGCCGAGTGCGCCGTTGCCGAGCGCAAGCGCCGCCCAGAACGGTAAGGGCGAGCGGGTGGTGTAGACGTCGAGCGCTTCGCCCGCCGCGTCGCTGATGTCGGCGTCTTTGTCGTCGCCCCACAGGTCGGCATCGCGTTCGGCGAAGATCATGTAGCCGGCGACGACTGACAGCGCGGCAGCCATAAATCCGAGCAGAACCGTCCCGGCGATCTCCCCGGAGAAATGCCAATACGCGACCGCGATCGTGATCGCGAAGATCATCGAAGAGATAAATAGCCGCAAGCCGATCGTCACGGGCTCGCACTCCGGTGCGCGGGGTGGTTCATATCCCACGTGGGCCGCTCGCTGCGGATTTGCGGCATCGCGTCGAAGTTGTGTTCGGGGGGCGGGGAGCTCGTCGCCCACTCGAGCGAGTATGCGTCCCATGGATTGTCGCTGGCCGGCACTCCGCGCCGCGCCGATACGAGAACGTTCCACGCGAACAGCACAACGCCCGCGAGCATGAGGTAGGAACCGATCGTCGCGATCAGATTGAGCGCCGGTAACGGTCCGGTCGCGTCGTAGGTGAAGACCCGCCGCGGCATGCCCGCCAGTCCCATGAAATGCATCGGCAAAAACGTGACGTTAAAACCGACGAACAGAAACCAGAAGCACCACGTGCCCAGGCGCTCGTCGAGCAGGTAGCCGAACATCTTCGGCCACCAAAAAAAGAGTGCCGCGAAGATCGCAAAGAGGCTGCCGCCGCCGAGCACGTAGTGAAAATGTGCCACGACGAAGTACGAATCGTGGGCCTGGAAGTCGATCGGCGGCGAGGCGACCATCACCCCGGTNNATCAGGAACGAGAGGAAACTGAAGAACGGATTGTTGACGGCTCCGGTCGTGAACATGTGGTGCGCCCAGACGCCCATCGAGAGTCCCGCGATCGCAAACGCCGAGAGCACGAGGCCCGTGTAGCCGAAGATCGGCTTGCGCGAGAAAACGGGAATGATTTCGCTGATCACCCCGAAGTACGGCAAGATCATCACGTAGACTTCCGGATGACCGAAGAACCAAAACAAATGCTGCCACAAGATCACGTTGCCGCCGTACGCCGGGTCGAAGGCGTGGCCGCCCAAACGGCGATCGACGAACAGCAGCAACAGGTCGGCCGCGAGCGACGGAAACGCCATGAAAATCAAAAGCGACGTCGCGATCATCTCCCAGGTGAAGATCGGAATGCGCCACATCGTCATGCCGGGTGCGCGAAAGATGAACGCGGTGGTGACGAAATTGATCGAGGTCAGGATCGTCGCGACGGAAACGAGGAACACGCCGACGATCCAAAGGTCCTGCCCGAGCCCGGTGCTGACCGCGATCTCGGAGAGCGGGGCGTAACTCGTCCAGCCCGCGGCGGCGGCGCCTTCGTTCGTCGCCGCGCCCGCGAAAACGATCAGGCCGCCGAACAAGAACATCCAATACGACGTGGCGTTGAGCCGTGGAAATGCCATGTCGGGCGCGCCGATTTGCAGCGGGATGAGGAAATTCGCAAGGCCGAGCGCGAACGGCGCGACGAACAAGAAGATCATCGCCGTTCCGTGCAAGGTGAAGAGCTGAGCGAAGCCGTGCGGGCTCACGACTTCATTCGACGGGCGGGCGAGTTGGGTGCGGATGACCATCGCGAGCGCTCCCGCAACGGCAAAATAAAACAAACTCGTCAAGAGGTACAATATTCCGATCCGCTTGTGATCGGTCGTGGTCAGCCAGCCGAGGAGGTCGGAGCGCGCTTCGGGCGCGACTGCGACGGCGGTCATCGCGGGTTCGCCTGCGTGCGCCAGCGGTCGAACTCATCGGCCGGAACGACGCGCACGGAGAACGTCATCATCGCGTGGTCCAGACCGCAAAATTGCGCGCAGCGCCCAACGAACGTGCCGAGTTGCCGGGGCTGCAGATCGAAGGCCGACACTTGGCCGGGGATCGCGTCGCGCTTGAAGAGAAAGCCCGGCACCCAGAAACTGTGCGTTACGTCGCTCGACGTCAATTCGATACGCGTCGTTTCACCCAGCGGCAACTCGAGTTGCGGCGGCGTACCGGCAGCGCTGCCGAGAATCGGCGCGGCGGCCGCGCCCGAGACCACCGGACCGCCCGCGTAGGCAAACGTCCAGCCCCAGCGGTACGCGTTCACCCGCACGGTGACCGACGGCTTGCTTGCCAGCGCTTCCACTTTCGCCTCGGCATCGTAGGCGTAGACGAACAGGACGCACACGAACGCGAGCGGGACGAGCGTCCACGCGATCTCGAGCGGCGGATTGTTGTTGAACTGCGGCGGAAGTTCGTCGTCGCGGCGTCGCCAGCGCAGCGCCGCAAAAATGATCAAGCCCCAAACCAGAAGGGCGACTGCGAGCCCGGCAGTCGTGAAGAGCAGCCAATTTGACGTCAGCGCCGAAGCCTGCTCCGTTGCAGGCGCGGGCCACATCTGCGGGGCCACGCTGCGTCGATACCCCGTTTATGGCGACTTTCAACGGGGTAATGCGCAGCATGCGGTCCGTTGCGGTCCGGGCGCATCCGCTCGTGTTTGGGGTGGTCGTGTTCTTGGCGTCGGAGTCGATGCTGTTCGCGGGGCTGCTTGCGGCGTGGTACGACCTGCGCGGCATGAACGCGGTGTGGCCGCCGGCCGGAGCGAAGATCGACGTCGTCGGACAGAGTATCGGCACGGCGTTGCTTGGCCTCGGCAGCGTGACGATGGCGATCGCGCAGTTCGCCGCCTACCGCAAGCGGCGCAAGCTCGCGCGCGCGATGCTCATGCTGACGCTGTTCTGCGCGTTCGGCTTCCTCTACCTCGCGCTGACCGACTGGGCCGACGTCAATTTCAGCGTCAGTACGAATGCATTCGGCACGATGTTCTTCGTCCTGACCGGGACGCACATGGCCCACGTCTTCGCCGGCGCGATCCTGCTCGCCGCACTGACGATCTTCTTACGGGAGCCGGCGTTTGTGA
>PMHP01000112.1:0-5484 GCA_003158195.1 Vulcanimicrobiota bacterium
CATCGCCGCTTGGCGCGACAAGAAGATTAGCGGCACCGCGCTCATGCGCATTCTGGTCTCGCACCCCGCGTGGATGTTGCCTATGTCGGAATCCGCGGTAGCGGAAACCCTGCAGACAGGCGCCGCGTCCCGGTTTCAATACAATCGTGATGACTTAGGACTTAACCGTCTGTTGATCTTCTCGGACCCCGACACGTTCGCTGCCTATTGCAAGAGAGGCGGCCAGGATATCGAGCAGCATTTTCTCACAACGAACGGCTCGTGGCTTTTCAGCCTGCCGCTGGAAGGCATCGACCGCATCTGGATCGATCCCCTAAACGAGGGCGACATCTTCTACACGAAGGAACAATTCGAGCAGCTCCGCGGTATGGCCGCCTCGCTCGATGTCGAGGCGGCGCTAGCGGGCCTACGTCATGGCACTGCACCCGATGACGCGCTCGGCAAGGTTAAGAACTTTCCATCGTATTGGGTTCCGGTCGGCATCCGCGACGATACGATGCGGTTGATGCTCGCCCCCGACGGTGAAGGCCGAAAGCTTGCTGCCGTCTTCACCTCCGAGGACACGCTGGCGGCACTTCTTCCGGAGTTGAGACAAGCTGCGGCTCCGGAGCAAGTCGTGGAGCGAATATTCGCGGGCGCAGCACTCTTTCAGATTCTCCAGTCGATGCCGATCGACGGCATCGTCTTCAACTGCAAGGGCCCGGTCGAACCGATAGCGTTCGCCAAAGCCTTTGCCGACGTCGTTTGCGAAACGTAATCATGGGAGATTGGCGCTCTTCAGGAGCGGCTTGAATGAACGGCGGCTCATGTTGCTTTTACGAATTAACCGTGGGCCGACGCGGCCGGCAGAATTTCGCATGTAAGGGGTCGGGAGTACTAGTCTCCTCATCTCCACAAAAAAAGCCCGTGAACCCGGGCAATTTTATTCGCTTCTTGCACCCTCTAAAAACAGTTTGCTTAGTTACCCTCTAAATACCATCCTCGGGGCATGCCAAAGTCCACGCCACGCTACCGGGACCTTAAAATGCGGCTGGCGGGCATCGCTGCGCGGTCGCACGGGTACACTTTGCTCCAGGTAACGTGTCCAAGTCCGCTGGACTAGCCGGCTGAAAAAGAATCGCCGTTGCTCTTGATCCAGGCGACTCGACCGCAATGACCCAAATTTGCGGCGGGCTCTCCGGCGGGTCCTCCGGCGGCGGATTGCCTTCGTTCCCGTTCGGTATAGAGGGGCCCGTCTGGGTGGCGCTTCTCTGCATGTGCGCTTACGGCATTTGGCTGATCTGGCTCGGCACGACCCGGAGCGAATCTGCTGAAGACCGCGTTCTTTCGCGTCGCCTTGGGGCGCTTGGCGGGGCTGCCTTAAACGGACTAAGCGCTCTGGTCGCGTTCCTGTATTACGCGTACAACCCTACTCATCGGCGGTGAGCGCGCAGGTGGCCGGGGACAAGCTCATCATCGACCTGCAGGGCGTGCGGACGGTCGCTTTGTCGAAAGGGCAGTATGTCTCCGACGAACTGCACATCACCCCCGAAGAGCTCGGGAACGGTCACCAGTGCGTAACGATCCCGCTATCCGGGATCGATCGCGGCGGTAAGATCGAATTCATGGGCGATCCAGACAGACGAGCGGCGTTATCATGGGTACGGGCGTTCCGCAGGGGCGTGGTACCTGGTGCATCCAACTTCGCGACGGGCCGCCGACGGTAACCTTCGTCACCAGCTCCTGCTACTAGCAGAGCGACGCCGGGTCTAGGCACATCTCGAATCTCGAGTCGCAGGCTGCTTTTGTGCCTCGAGGGCGGAAATGGAATCTCGCGGAGATCGAGCTGCCGTAGAGCTCGGGTGGATTGCGATGTCGAAGGGGCCGGACGGCGCTCTTTAACGTCGGGTTCGGGGGCGCAACCGAAACAACCCCAAACGCCATGGAGTAAAATCCGGCGTCAGCTTTCAGAGAGACGACTCGCGATGGAACCAACTGCGCCGCCTGCGGCGCGGCCGCAAAGCGGCTCCGTTTGGGTGAACCTGAGCATCGATCGCTCGGCGGGCGATCCCTTGCAGCGTCAGTTGTACGACCAGATCCGGGCGGAGATTTTACGCGGTACCTTGGTGCCCGGCACGCGGTTACCGGCATCCCGTCTGCTCGCCTCGGAAGTCGGGTGCTCGCGCAACACCGTCCTTGAGGTCGTCGGTCAGCTGATTGCCGAGGGCTATTTGCAAAGCATTCGCGGATCCGGGGTGTACGTTGTCCGCGATCTTCCGGACGAGACGCCCTCGGCTGCGCCGCCCGCGGCGAAAACGGCGCTTGCGAAGCTAGACGGCGCCCCTCCCGAACTCTCGGCGCGGGGCAACGCGATCGCGGCTGCCCGACTGGGCGTCCGTGGCGGACGGCACGTCGCCTTCTCACCCTCAATGCCCGACGTCTCGCTCTTTCCGCTCGCCACGTGGATGCAATTGACCGCCCAAGAATGGCGCGAGCACGGGGACGCGCTCGTGACCGAGTCCGATCCGCGCGGCTTCGAGCCGCTGCGCTATGCCATCGCGGAGTACGTCTGCGCCGCCCGCAACGTCGCGTGCGGCGCGGACCAAGTGATCGTGACCGCCGGCGCGCAACAGGGAATCGATTTGGTTGCCCGGCTGTTGCTCGATCCCGGCGACTGCGCGTGGGTCGAGGATCCCGGTTATCCAGCCGTTCGCGAACTGCTTCGCGCCGCCGGCGCCGAGGTCGTCCCGGTTCCGGTGGACGCGGACGGGCTCAAACTCGATGGCGCGCCGTCCAAGCCGCCGCGCGCGATCGCCGTCTCGCCGTCGCATCAATTTCCGACCGGTGTCACGATGTCGCTCGAGCGGCGCCTTGCGCTACTCGAGTTCGCGGAGCGCGTCGGTGCCTGGATCATCGAGGATGACTACGATAGCGAATTTCGTTACGAGGGACGTCCCCTCGCCGCGCTCGCCGGTCTCGGCGGTATTGCGAGCGCGCGCGTGATCTACGTGGGCACATTCTCGAAGATGCTGTTTCCGGCGATCCGTCTGGGCTTCTTGGTCGTGCCGAAGCATCTCGCCGCCCGATTTAGCCGCGGTCGCGTCATCGTCGATTTGCAGCCCTCGATCTTTCCGCAGCCGGCGCTCGCGCGGTTCATCGGTGAAGGCCATCTCGCGACGCACGTCCGCCGCATGCGCCGCATCTATCGTGCGCGGCAGGAAGCGCTCCTCGAAGCGCTTGCGGCGGAGGCCGGTGCGCTTTTTTCGACGCGTCCCGACGTGGCCGGAATGCATCTCATTGCGGAATTCACCGCGGAGCTGGCGGAGCGCTACGACGATCGGACCGCCGCGGGCATCGTCGCCGAGCGCGGCGTCAACGCTCAGCCCCTGTCGGTGTATTACGCGGGTCGTCCGACCGGCAACGCCTTCGCGTTAGGGTATGCGTGCGCCGACGAAGCCGCGCTCGGCGCAGCCGTAACGACAATGGTCGCAGCCTTGCGCGCGTAGCTCGGCCCTGGCACCATCAGAGCACCGATAATTGGTGCTTGGCGCAGCGAACGTCGTGCTCTACGATGTCGCCGGAGGTGCCAAATGTTTTCACTCAAGGCGTTAGCTGCGCAAACAGATGCGCAGCCACGCCTGGCCGATCCGGACGCCGCCGAAGCCTATCGTTCGCTCGAGCGGGAGCTCTCGGTCGGATGCGAGCCCCAAGCCCCGAGCGACGTGCGTCCGCTCGTGAATGCGGTACTGCGGACGTACGCCCGTGCGCTCGGCGATCCACAAACTCAGCGTGGTCCGATCGCTTGGGCGACGTTCGTGCGCGCCGCAACCTTGCTGTACTTTGCTTTCGATCTGCACCGCGAACGCTATGCCGATCCGCGCTGGCGCCGAGCGGCGCTCACCGTGCAGCAGATCGCGCTCGAGAACGCCGATCTGATCGTTTGTTCGCGGTTTTTGGAGGCATCGTGAAGGCTCGCACGCGGAGCGTCACGATCGCGGCCGGACCGCGCGACGTCTTCGCCTACGTCGCGCGTCCGGAAAACCTGCCCGCGTGGGCGCCGGCCTTCGCCGAGTCGGTCCGGGCCGAAGACGATTACTGGATCGCAACGACCGCCAAGGGCGAGACGCGGTTCGCGCTTCGCGCCGATGAGGCGTACGGCATCGTCGATTTTCTCGGTCTGATCTCCGCCGACGCCTACGCCCTCCGTGCGCCGACGCGGGTGGTCCCCAACGGGCCAAACGACAGCGAATACCTGTTCACGATCTTTCAGGCGCCCCGCGAGAGCGAGGAAAGTTTTGCCGGACGGCTCTCAGTCTTGTGCGACGAGCTCGCGGTCCTGCGCGACTTACTCGAGTCGAGGACCGTGTCGTGAAGGTCGTGCCGAGCGACGACGTCCTGGTTGCCGCCGCCAGCCGCGGTTGCCCTGAAGCCTTTGGCGCGCTCGCGGCGCGTTATCGGGACGCGCTCCTTGCATTCGCAGATCGGTACGTGCACGATACCCACGAGGCCGGCGACGTCGCCCAGGAAGCATTGCTGCGGGCTTACCAGCATCTGGACTCGTTCGAGAGCAGCGGATCGTTCCGGCCTTGGCTCTTCACGATCGCGCGCAACGCGTCGTTCGACGCGCTGCGACATCGCAAACGCGTTTTGGCGCGCGCGGAGCTCGACGACGATTTACCCTCGCCCTTGCCGGGACCCGAGGAACTCGCGTTGCGCGACGACGACGCGCGGGCGGTGCGTGACGCGCTTGCCGCGCTGCCCGAACGCTATCGTGCCGTTCTCGAGCTGTACTACCTGTCGGGACTACGCTACCGTGAAATAGCCGTCGCGCTCGGCGTGCCCCTCGGCACGGTGAAAACCCACATCAATCGGGCGAAAGAACGCCTGCGCGGCGAACTCGAGGGAGCCCGCTTTGAGCGGAGCGCGTAGGCGGCCGTTTAAAGCGATTGTATGAAGGTCGCGATCCTCGGGGCCACCGGCTCCATCGGTCCGGTTGCGGCACGGGCGCTCATCGATCGCGGGCACACCGTGCGCGCAGTCGCGCGCGACGAATCCCGGTTAGCCCAGAGTTGTCCGGGAGCCGAGCCGTTCGCAGCGGACCTCGCCGATCCCAAGCAAGCATCGGCTGCACTAGCCGGCATGGACGCGGCGTTATTCAGCATCGGGCTTCCGTATCCCGATTTCGGACGATATCCGCTCCTAACGCGCAATGCAGTCGACGCTGCGAGCGCCGCCGGCGTTCGCGAGTTCCTCTTGATCGGAACGATCTATCCGTACGGCCNNGGGACGTACGGCGCGGATCGCAGAGGATCATCCGCGCGAACCGCACACGCGCAAAGGCCGAGCTCGTAACGAACAGCTCGACATCGTGCTCGACGCGCACGGCGCGACCCTGCGCACGGCCGCCCTGTTGCTGCCCGACTTCTACGGGCCAAACCTGCAAAACACGTATTTGACCGCCGTGTTCGACGGCGCGGTAAGCGGACGGGCGGCGCCCGTCGTCGG
>PMHP01000112.1:5586-6522 GCA_003158195.1 Vulcanimicrobiota bacterium
CGAGCCGCTCGTGCTGGACGATTCCAAACTCGCTCGCGTCATCGGACCGCTGCGAAAAACCTCGTACGACGACGGCATTCGCGCAGGCGTCGAAGCCGCGCGAACCACCATGCGCGAGAAAGATTCGGTGTAGCGAAGCCGACGGAGGGATTCGAACCNNGACCTTGACTTTACAAAAGTCCTGCTCTGACCAACTGAGCTACGTCGGCGTAGGATTTCCGCCTATTCGATACCCGCGTCCCCGCCCCCGGTTTAACGCCTTGTACGTGGGCGTGAGGCTATGACAGTTGGGGCACAGGAGCGTGATGTTGTCCGGCTTATTGTTTCGCCAATTGCCGTCGATGTGTTCCAGTTCGAGTGGGACTCGGCCGGTCACAGGATTGCGTTCACTCCAGCCGCACCGCGTGCACATCTCTCCGTGAAGTTGAGTCAAATAGCGTCGCAAAAACCGAAGGGTCGTAACTGCAGGGTAGATGCCATTCAAGAGCAGGGCCTCACGACGACGATATTCCGCGAGCGTATGACACGCGCTCGAACAAAAGCGAGCTGGCTTTCTCTTGATAAGGTTCGTGCAACCTTCGAGCGCGCAGTTCGCGCGCACTTTCTTACGACTCATCGTTCGACGATACGAAACCGGTGTGACACCGTACTGGCACAGTTCGGGGAGGCGATGGACCAATGAAGGTTCGGACGCGGTCCCAAGGCCGCTGTTCAAGAGCGGCGGCAGAAGCCTCGGACGGAGTTGACGCGTTTGGTTCGTCCCGACAGGACCCAGGGGACCGGGGCCCTAACGAATGGCGGCCGAAATGTGGGTAGGTGGCCGAGTGGTTAAAGGCGACAGACTGTAAATCTGTTCCGCGTCGCGGTACGCTGGTTCGAATCCAGCCCTGCCCACCAACGCGGGTGTTGCATAGTGGTAATGCCTCTGCCTTCCAA
>PMHP01000245.1 GCA_003158195.1 Vulcanimicrobiota bacterium
CGGACACTCCTGTCCGTTGCCTTTGACCTTGATCTTGATCTTGATCGCAGCAACCATCCCGCATTCTCCACCGACCGGGAAGGGCACGACTTCAGTCGTGCCATAATCAGCGCGCTTTGAAAGGGCGCGGCTTCCAGCCGCGCCGTAAGCCTCACGATTCGTATCAGGGTATGCCTTCAGGCATACCGCCAAGGCTCCCGATTGATAGCGCATTCGGGCGCGGCTAACCTGGATATCGTCAGTCGTTATCCGGAGGCCCCTGCGGCCGCTTCGGATCCAGAAACACTTCCTTCTTCACCGGAGCTGCAATGCTCTCAAACGTTCGCGGAGGTTTGCTGAACTGGAAAAATTCTCCCAGATCATCATTCGCGTATGAATCCGCATAATCTCCCGGAGGAATCACTCCCAAATTAAAAATCTCCTCCGTGAACTTCAGCATCGCCCCAAAGTCCAGGCCCATCGTATTGCTCACCGTTCCCGCCGGAGTGTATGCCGACACAACCATCAACGGCACGCGGAACCCGTAGACATACGAAGCAGCATTCACCGGAGCCTTCGACGACAATGCCGGAGGTACCACGTGCTCGTACCACCCGCCCCAATCGTCCCACGTGAGAAAAATCGCCGTATGGCTCCAGTACGGACTCTGACCGATCGCGTTGACGACCGAGGCGACCCACGATGGGCCCGTCCCGTTGTTCGACTTCGCATGATCGGATTCGGCCGCGGTCGGCGTCACCCACGAAACCTGCGCGAGATTCCCGTCCGCGATATCCGTTAGAACTTGCGTCTCGGGCGTGACGACGTTAGCCCAATCGGGCCCCATTTGGATGTGCTCGATCGAATTGGGCGCGACCCAAATTCCGGTCGTCACGGGGGCGTAGTAACGCCAGCTGACGCCCTTGGCATCGAGCACGTCGGCCAGCGTCGGGTGCTCGAAACACGACGTGACCTTTTGGTTCTCGTTGCCGGCAGGGTCGATCACCTCGACCTGCGCCTGCTCGCTCGACAAGCACCCCGGCATACCGCCGGCGGCAGGGTTCTCCGAAACGAGCAGATCGCTGCCGACGCTCGGCTCGGAGGTGCCGGAAAAGATGAACTGGTGCGCGGGATAGCTCGGGCCTTCGTTCGTTTGGAACATGCGGTCGCCGAAGGTGTACTGCGCCGCAAGCGTCGTGTACGGGCCGTTGTCGGTCGCGGGCACGTAGCCGTACTGCGGATTCGCGTACGGGCAGTTCGCACCGCACGACGCTTTGACGGTGTTGGCGCCGTCCATCTTACCGCCGTCGTACATGGCGAGAAACCCCGTGTGCGAATGGTCCAGATCGTACGTGTTGGCTAGCGGAATTGGTTGCAGTGGGATCGTGTTGCCGCTCGTGTCGAGTCCCGAGGTCGCGATGTCCGCTCCGGGAACGCCTTGGAAGAGGTTATCGGGCGTGCGGTTCTCCTGAAAAATGATGACGACGTGCTGAATCGCCGGGCCGCTCGGCGCCGGCGTCGGCGTCGGCGTCGGTGCCGGGGTCGACGAGGGTGTCGGCGCCGGGGTGGGCGACGCCGTGACACGCGGTGATGGTGCGGGCGTCGCCGTTGCGCGCGGTGGTGGCGGGCCGCCGTTTCCCCCGCCGCCGCCGCCGCAAGCAGACAAGGTTACGGTCGCCATGGCCGATGTGAAAACGAAGGTGCGCACGCTTTTCCTCCCGGCGCGTCGATGCCAAGTTAGGGGCCATCGGGGGGCACGCCGCCCCGATTTGAAAGTATGCCGGTTATGGCCGGCGCCGCCATTAGGTTGCGGTTAAAGTGCTATGCAACGATCGGCGATGGCTTCGTGCCGAGCCAGCTCGCAAGATCGGTCTTCGCTCCGTCGTAGACGCCCGTGCGCAACTCGTTGCGCAGCTCGCCGAAGGTCCCGAAGGCTTCGGCAAACGCATCGTGTTTGTGAATCGATTCGTAATTGACTTGCGAAGCGAGCACGAACGTGTGGTCCGGAAAATCGGCGTAGACGTCGAGGGCGCCGGCCAAGATGCCGCGCACGACGTCTTCGACGAACTTGGGATTGTGATGCGCCTTGTTGACGATGAAAAACTCATCTGGGCGCTTGAGCAGGTCGTACGTCTCGCTCGACATCGAGTTTTCGACGATCTCGACGAGGTCCACGGCGTCGATCTCCGTGTCGCGCTCGTCACCCGTGCCGATCAGTATCGCGCCGCGCCCGCGCTGATTGTGGGTTGCGACCGGCAGGGCATCCAGCGCCCGGTTCGCTTCGGCTTCGGTGAACCCGGCTTCGGATAATTCGCGCAGCGAATGCTCGCGCACCATCAGCTGCGCGCACGGGCACGCCGTCATCCCTTCGGCCTCGATGCCGACGACGCGGCGCACGCCGGAGCCGTCGGCGTGGGCAATACCAACCAGCGTATAGGTCTCTTCGCCGCGCTTGCCGCTGACCGGCGTCCAGCGCTCGAGGCCGAAGGTCGCGCGCAGCCGCACGTCGGCGCGCAGCGCCGCCTGCGATTCGACGATCTCGCGCGCGATCAACGTGACGACGTCCTCGATGCGCCCGGGTTGGCGCGGACCGGAGAGGACCTCGAGGGTCGCTTCTTCGAGCAGCTCCGAGAAGCGCGACATGTGCACGCCCGCGCGGTCGGGCGCGAGATCGGCGACCATCGCGAACTCGCCGTTGAAGACCGTCTCGTTTCCGCCGACGTTGAGATGCACGATGCGCCGTAAGCTCGAGACACCGGCGCGGTTGATCGAAAGCTTAACGTCGGGTTCCTCCTCTTGCCGGTTCGCGAAGAAATGCAGCGAGCGCGTCTTCTTGACGATCCCCTCGGAACGCGACGCGCGCGCGAGTTCCTCGATCGTCCGGTTGCTCCTCGGCTCGACGACGTTCGGCGCGATCTCGGCGAGCGGGATCAGATTGTACGGGCGCTCCGCAAGGAACGGATGCGGCACCTCGAAGCGTCCGAAGTCGCGCACGAGGCCGTCGATCAGGAGGATGTCGATATCGATCGGTCGCGCCGTCAACGGTCCCGCGCTGCGGCGGCCGACGGCGATTTCGATCGAGCGCAGCGTCCGCTCCAATGCCTCCGGCTCGAGTTCGGTGCGAACGACGGCAGCCGCGTTGAGGAACGCCGGGCCGGCCACGCCGCCGGCGGGCGCGGTCTCGTAGTACGAGGAGACGCGCTCGATCGTGGCGCTCGAACGGAGCTTCTGCAACGCTTGCAAGATGTTGGCCTGCCGGTCCCCAAGGTTTGAATTGAGGCCGAGGTACGCCGTGCGCATCGTCATGAAACCCGGGTCGCTACGTTCGCGCTAGGACCCACGCGTCGCGTT
Source organism: Vulcanimicrobiota bacterium (assembly GCA_003158195.1). Taxonomy (GTDB): domain Bacteria; phylum Vulcanimicrobiota; class Vulcanimicrobiia; order Vulcanimicrobiales; family Vulcanimicrobiaceae; genus Palsibacter; species Palsibacter borealis. Next base: position 3,331 of record PMHP01000245.1, read on the forward strand.
GGGGTTGAGCGCGCGATCGACGCGGCTCTGCGTGTCCTCGAGGTGCGCGCGCGTTTCGACGTCGAGACGATTCGAGCGTAGCGCAACCCGAAGACGGTCCGAAAGACGGTGCAGCTCGAAGCGCGCGAGCGCCTGCGTGTCGCTCGGATAGCCAAGGGCCTCGACCAGAAAACTCGGCGCGAGCGAGAACGCGATCATCAGGCGCGTGTAACGGCGCTGCAGCCCGCGGTGGATCGCATCGCCGGGCGAGCGCTGCGGCCCGAGATCGTCCCATACCGCGTCCTGCGTCCAGCCGTACAGGTCACCGAGGGTCATCGTGCGTTCCCCCGGGCCAACCTTAAGCGCGTTGTCGGCGAGCCGGCCCATCGTGTCCGGCGAGAAAAGCGAGAACATAACCAGATCCTGCAGATCGCCGACGTACTCTTCGACCGGAAAATCGGGCTGCTCGACGTAATCCACGCCGCGGTGCAAGTAATGGTTTGCCCCGAGGTCGGAGAGGAGTTGCGGCGAGAATCGCAGCGCCCGGCTCGACAACACGTTCGCGGCCAGTAGCGCGAAGGCTTCGCGCGAACGTTCGCGCGGCACCGGCCAAAACGGGTGCTTGCCGCCGGGCTGTCCGCGATGGTCGCGCGAGGTATAGATGCCGCCGATCCACTTCGTCGCCAGCGCCGCCGCGCGCCCGTACTGCCGCATGATCGTCAGGAACGTTTCACGCTCTTCGTAGTACGGCTGGTCTTCACGCGGATAGGCGCCGTCGAGCTTTCCGATCAAGTTGTCGACCACGTCGAACTGGTTTTTTTCGAATGCGAGCGGGTCGCTGGAAAGCGCAAAGGTCGCGATCCGCGGATCCACGGCAAGCGGCCCGTTCGCGTCTTCGTCGGTCGCGTAAGCGTACTCGGGACGGCTGCCCTCATCGGCGATGCCGCGCAAGGGTATGATCTCGTCCTCCGGGCGCCGGATGCTCGGGAACCGCTCGTAACCGTAGCGGATCGCCCACTCGTCGTACGGGCCCAGGCGCAACTGGAAGTATTCGCCCTGGGGCTGGCCCGGCGGCGAGAGGTTGACCGGCGTGTACCCCATCACCGAGCCGACGATTCCGTGCTCGCGGGAGAAATGCGGATCGTGGATTTGCGCGAGCGAGTAGAGCGTCGACGCGACGAAGTTGTGGCGCAGGCCGAGATTGTGCCCGGATTCGTGCAACACGACCGACTGCAGGTAATCTTCGGCGTAATGGTCCATCGTTGCCGGCGTCGCGCCGAAGGAGCGCAAAGCGAACGTTCCGGCCGCTGCGATTTCGGCTGAATCCTGCCCGAACGTATCGCAGTCGTCCGAACCGCCGCAGTCGAGCGCGCGGCGCGCCATCGGAAGGGGGAGGCCCGAAGCGTCGAGCGTGTTTGCGTTGGGGTGGGTCGGCGCGACGATGTCGGCGTAGCCGCGTTTGACCGCGCGCATCTCCTCGCCGTCGATCACGACCTCGACGCGCATGATCTCGCCCGTCCGCGGGTCGTCGATTGCGGGTCCGTAAGCGACGAACGCCGGATGATCGCTCGTGATCCAGCGGACCGTCGAATAACGGACGTCGTCGGGATCCCAGCTCGGATCGCTCGGTTGATCGCGCACCTCGATCGCGTTCGGAATCCCGATCTTTGCGAAAGCGGCGTTCCACTGCAACAGCGCGCGGCGAATCGGCTCCTTGTATTCGGCCGGAATTTCGTCGGTGAGATAGTAGACGATCGGACCGTTGTTGAAATTCCAGCGGTCGATATAACGCACGAACGGCGTCGGCAGCGCATCGTTGTCGAAGCGTTTTTGGGCAGTGATGAAGTACCCGACGCGGTCGTCGGCGATCCGTGGAACGTAACCGTTGGGATCGGGCGGGTCGACGATCGAGTAGTGCATGCGCAGCCGCACGCCGCGCGCATCCGGGGCGCCGCTGACGTCGTCCCCGGGCGGTCCCGCGAACGCAAGGCTGGCGAGGATCTCGTCGTTCTTCGGCAATGCTTTGGTCTTCTCGATGTACGAGCGCGACGCGTCAACCGTGAACCCCGGATGCGGCGAGCCGAGCAGCAGCAGAATCGGGCTCTGGCCGCCGCCGCCGAGATCCTTTCCGACGTTCTCGAAATCGGTCAGGAAAAAGCTCGCCGGGATGACGATGCGCTTCTGCTTCTCGTCTTCGGCCGCGATCGGCGAGCTGTTGATGACGGAATCCGTCACCGAGATCGCGAGCGCGTTTGCGGCCGGCGAGTTGGGCGGCGCGCTAAAATCCGAGTTCTTGTCGATCCAGAGCACGCGCCTGCCGACGCGGTGGAACTCGATCACGAACGTCGAGAAGATCCGACCGGCAAACGCTTCCGCGCCGACGCCGGATGCGAGCACCGGCGCGACGATGAACGGCCGGTCAAGCTGATCCGGCCCGAGGTCGAAGTAGATATCGTCGTCCTTTTTGACGATGTCGATCAGGCCGCTCTGGCGTTCCGTATTTTTTACGAACGCCGCGTACTGCTGCGGCGATGGCCCCATCAAGCCGAAGCCCGGAAGCTGCAAGCCCGAGGGCGCGGGGGCCGGCGCCGACGTCGGGGCCCCGCCGCTCGGCGTGGGCGACGGCATCGGGGGCTGGGCGGCGGGTTGCGCGACGGTCGCGCCGCTGCTTAGAAACAGCAGGCCGGCGAGGATGCCGAGAAATCGAGGAGCGGTCAAGACGGGAACTTTCCTGGGGGGAATCGGGGGGCACCCGATTTTAGAAGCGTAAGGACAGCGACAACATTTCGGCGTCGAACGGGGTTATACTCGTTGCTATGAATGAAACGAAGCTCGAAACGACACAGGTTGCGACGTTTGCGGCCGGTTGCTTCTGGGGGGTCGAAGCCGCCTTTCGCCAGCTCCCCGGGGTTCTCGACGTAATCTCGGGTTACGAGGGCGGACACACGACGAACCCGTCGTATCGCGACGTGTGCAGCGATCGCACGGGGCACGCCGAGGTGGTCCAGGTGACGTTCGACCCGGCGCGCATCGGTTACGACCGGTTGCTCGAAGAGTTCTGGACGCTCCACGATCCGACGACCGCCAATCGCCAAGGCCCGGACGTCGGGTCGCAGTACCGCTCGGCGATCTTCTACCACTCCGAAGCCCAGCGCGCGCAAGCCGAAGCCTCAAAAGTCCGCGAAGACTCTAGCGGCCGGCACCGGCGCCCAATCGTCACCGAAATCGTCCCCGCGCAGCCGTTCTATCCCGCCGAAGACTACCACCAGCGCTACTTCGAAAAAAACGGCATCGCCTGCCATAGGTAGACGCCAGGCGCGACTGCCGGTAAATCTCAAACCGCAGCTTGTGCTTCGCGCAGGCTGCGATCGTCCAGGTCGAAGCCGCCGCGGTGAAGCTCTTTGGCGCGGCGGGTGGCGGCCTCGGCGGCTGCGACAAGGCCCTCCGCCCCTTCGGATCCATCGGAGATAACGATGCCGATGCTCGCGGTGAGCGCGACTCGTACTTCGCCGAACGGAAACGGGCGCTCGAGCGCCGAGATGATGCGACGCGCAACGCCTTTGGCATACAGTGGCCCTTCGATGCGCTCGACGAGCACGATGAACTCGTCGCCGCCGCAGCGCGCGACGGTGTCGGCCGAGCGGGTGACTTTTTCCAGGCGCTTCGCGACGCGCACCAACAGCTGATCTCCGACGCTGTGACCGAGCGCATCGTTGACGCGCCGGAAGTCGTCGATGTCGACGAGCAAGATTGCGAGCAGCTCGCGGTTTTCCCGCTTCATGCGCGCGAGCGCAAGCCCGACGCGATCGACAAACAACAGCCGGTTCGGTAGCGACGTCAGGCTGTCGGCGATCGGACTCGGCAGCGTGGTCAGTTTTGGGAGCAACGGAGCGAGCACGACCGCCGTCACGATTGCGGCGATCGCCGTCATCGCTTTCACGATGCCGTCGAGTAAGGCCAGCGGCAGCCAGACGTTGAGGATTGCAAGCACGTGCGTCGTCGCACCAAGCACGATAAAGACTGAGACCATGGCGAACACCGGACGATACGGCATGTCGCGCCGGCGGCTGACAAGGACGGCCAGCATCACCGGGATCGAAAAATATGCGACCGCAATGACGGCGTCGGAAGCCACATGCAGCCAGAGCAAATCCGAATTCATGCGCCTTCTTGTGGAATCCTTACAGCGTTGTCAGTTATGCGGGACATCCCGGTCTCGCTAGCACGAGAATCGGCAGACGAGACTCGAACTCTGCCGTCGCCCTTAGTTATAAAGAAAGCTTAACCGCGTCGCAGATCGCCCCGGTGCGGTGCGGCGCTAAGCGGATGAGGCGGCAGACTCGTGGGCCGTTGCGGAATTCCGGGCCGCGGACTTGGCGGGCTGGCCGCCGCTGCCGCCTTTGCGCCGCGCGCGCCAGCGGCGCGGATTTCGCCGTTTCGGGCTGCCTGCGGTGCGCTGCACGTCGCCTGCGTCGCCCGCTTCGAGCCGCGCCGAAGCGGCCGCGATCGCGTCCGGTAAACTCTGCGCGCTGACGAGATCGCGCGCCGGTCCGCGGCCTTTTTTGAAGCTCGCTACCCAGGCCTCGCCGCGGCGCGTCACGTCGACCAGTTGCGCCTCCTCGGAGATCGAGCGCCGGTCGACGTCGAGCATGCGGATCGCGAACTTCTCGGCATTCTCGTGCGGCGCGATCTTCTCGGCCATCTTCACGAAGTGATCGAAACGTTCCCCAAAGTGCGGGATCGACCGTCCTTTACGATCGCGCGCGGTGCGCTGCGGGGGACGCTCGAGCCGCCAGTGCTCGGCCGTGACCATCTGCCAGGCCGCGGCCTGCTGGCTCTTCGGCTTCGCGGCGTCGTTGAGCTCGATCAGCGCATTCTCGATCGCTTCGGCCGTGCGGGCGCGGGCCGCTTCGCGCGGCGCGCGCTCGAAGAGTTCCTCGTATTCGTCGGCGACTTCGGAAATCGGGCGGCCCTGCGCGTCGATCTGCGCGGGCAGGCCCCAAAGGGTCGGCAGGGTGATCAGTTCGTGGCGCCGCGCCCGGTCGACGATGTCGACGATCGTCGCGTACGGCTTACGGCTCTGCGAGAGGTACGTACGGCGCGCCTCGGGCGTGGGAAAGCTCGAGACCGCATACGCGTCTTCATCGAGCGGGCGCAAGCCGCGCCCGGTCACCTGGGTGTACAACGTCGTCGATTTGGTCGGACGCGCATTGATGATGACCTCAACCGACGGGACGTCGAAGCCTTCGAGATAGAGTCCGCAGTTGACGAGCACGTCGACCTTGTGGCCGCGGAAGCCGGCGACGATCTTCTCGCGCTCGGCCTGCGGCGTATCGCCGCTCGCGAACGCAGCTCTGATCCCGGCCTCTTTGAAGAGCGTCGCTACGTTCTTCGCGTGCTCGACGGACGCCGTGAACACGAGCGTTTTCTTGTCCGGCACGAGCGTTTGGTACGCTTCCAGCACGGCTTGGTTGCGTTCTTCGGTATCGACCGCTTCGGCGAGTTGGCCGAGCACGAAATCGCCGGCGCGGGAAGCGACGGCGTCGAGGTCGATTTCGGTGCTGACCGCATACGAGCGAACCGGAACGAGGTATCCAGCCTCGATCGCCGCGCGCGCGTCCATCTGGTACACGATGTCCGGGAAGATCTCGCTGAGCTTTTGGCCGTCGCCGCGATGCGGCGTCGCGGTGAAGCCGATCACAAGCGCGTCCGGACGCTTGAGCAGAATCTTGTCGAGGATCGCGCGGTACGTCGGCGCCGCTGCGTGATGGGCTTCATCGATCACGAACAGGGCGATCCGGCGCCCGAACTTCGTCGCGAAGCGATTCAGGCGCGGGCCGGTGAGGGTTTGCACCGTCGCGACGACGATCGTGCAGTCTTCGCTTGCGTATTCATCGGCCTTCTCGACGCCGACGCGCGCGGTCGGGTTCTGGGCCTGGAGCTTCTCGACGAGCTGCTGGATCAGTTCGTCGCGGTGCGCGACGACCAGGGTGACGTCGGTCGGCCGCAGCTCGAGCAGTTCGGGCAAGGTCGCAATGATGACGCTCTTGCCGAGCCCAGTCGCGAGCGACACGAGCTGTGCGCGAAAGCCACGCTTGCGCGCCTCGACAATCGCCTGCTGCGCCTCTTCTTGATATGGGCGCAGACGAAGGGTACTGAAATTCAAGGTCGGACCCTGTCCATCACGTTGGTACGGAAAGGCGCTCACACGGAGCCGTCTGCTCTACGCGGTCGCCTTCCGCCCTATTATTCGGCACCAGGAATTCCCCCTTTAGGTTCGCCACGCCGGGGTTGGGGGGTGCCCCCTGGTCTACGGCTCGATCGAGTCGCGGTCGGAAGCGAGCTGTTCGCGGTATTCTCGTTCGGTTTTCAGCCAGCCGGCGAACCGCTGCTCGAAGATTTCGGGGCGAAGGAGCATCAGGTCGCGGAACGCCTCGAAGCTGCGCTCGTGGTACTCGTGATACTTTCCAAGCAGCTCGGGCCCGGAGACGAGGCCCTTTTCGATGACGACGTCGGCGAGCGCGCGAAGGCGCACGCGCAGGAAGGCGATCGTGTCGAGCATGTTGCCGAAGAGCTCGAGGCCGACGGTCTCCTGTTCGTCGAGCGCCGGCAGGGGCGGCTCCTCCGGGGGTGCCGGGTGCTCGAGGGCGATCTCGCGCAGCTCGCCCAGGGTGTCGAAGGACTTGCCGAACGCGCCCCACGTGAGCTTCCCGTCTTTCGCGACGCTGTAGCTGAAGTTCTGGCCGCCCAAAATGTGGGCCACCAACTCGGCGTCGTCGACGGTCAGCCGGTACTCGTCCGGCAACAGCGCGCCGCGGCGCGCGGGCTCCTGGATATCGCTCGCCGGCCCGTCTTCCAAGAGGATGGCTCCCTTATAGCGTTTATGGTCGTCGGGCGTCTGTCCCGAGCCCGAACCTTCTTCGGTTCGGCACCGAAGGAACCCTCAGCGTCCTCTTGCCCGCAGCCTCTTTCCTAGAGCATGGCGCGCCGGAGATCGGCTAGGACGCTTGCGAGGTGCACGTTGAAGCGCGCCGCGAGCGCACCGTCGATGACGCGATGATCGTACGAGAGTGAGAGCGGGAGCATCAACCGCGGGACGAAGGCCTTGCCGTCCCACACCGGGCGTAGTGCGGCCCGGCTCACACCGAGGATGGCGACTTCGGGGGCGTTGATGATCGGCGTGAACGAGGTGCCGCCGATGCCGCCCAGGCTCGAGATCGTGAAGGTGGCGCCCTGCATGTCGGTCATGCTGAGTTTGCCATCGCGCGCCTTGCCGGCGAGCGCGGCGGTCTCCTCGGCAACGGCCACGACGCCCTTCTGGTCCGCGCCCTTGATAACCGGAACGACGAGACCGTTCGGGGTATCGGCAGCGAAGCCGATGTTGTAGTACTTCTTGAGGATCAGATTCTCGCCGTCGAGCGAGCTGTTGACGTCGGGAAAGGCCTTGAGCGCCGCAACGGCCGCTTTGATGACGAACGCCAGCATCGTGATCTTCGTTCCGGGATGCTCGGCGTGGAGCTGCTTGCGGAACGACTCGAGTTCGGTGATGTCGGCTTCTTCGTTGTTGGTGACGTGCGGGATCATCACCCAATTACGGGCCAGGTTCGGTCCCGAGAGTTTGCGGATGCGCGAGAGCGGCACGGATTCGACCGGACCGTATTTTGCGAAATCGACTTTCGGCCAGGGCGGCAAATCGAGCCCCAAGCCCCCGCCCGAAGCGCGCGGCGCGGCGAGCACGCGCTTTACGAAGTTCTGCACGTCGTCGCGCGTGACGCGCTCGTGCGGGCCCGTGCCGCGAACCCCGCGCAGATCGACGCCGAGCTCGCGAGCGAAACGCCGAAGCGACGGGCTCGCGTGAACCGCGCCCCCCGAAGGAGCTTCTGATTCTTCCTTAGAGGATGTGGTTGCGGGCGCGGCCGGCGGAGCGTCCGTGCTAGGCGCCTGCGGGGACGGCTCTTGCGACTGCGCCGCTGCCGCTTGCGGCGCCGGTGCCGGTTCCGGCGCGGTTACCGCGCCGTTGGTGGCAGCCGGCGCGATCGTGACCAGCGCCGTGCCCTCGGAGACCTTGTCGCCGACCTTGACGGCGACGCTCTGGACGACGCCGGCCTGCGGCGAGGGCACGTCCATCGTGGCCTTCTCCGATTCGAGCGTGACCAGCGGCGCCTCGACGGCAACTGCGTCGCCGGGCTTCACCAGCACCTCGATCACGGGAATGTTCGCAAAGTCGCCGATGTTCGGGACGCGAATTTCGATCGCTTCGGCCACGGCCCTTACACCGTTACCGGATCCGGCTTGTCCGGATCGATCTGATATTTCTCGAGGGCGCGGCTGACGACGGCGCGCTCGACCTCACCCTCGTCGGCCAGCGCCTTGAGCGCCGCAAGCGCGATCCAGCGCCGATCGACCTCGAAAAAGTCGCGCAGCTTGCGGCGAAAATCGCTGCGTCCGAAGCCGTCGGTGCCGAGCGCATGAAACCGCCGGCCGATAAACGGCCGGATCTGATCGGCATACGACTTCAGGTAGTCGGTCGCGGCAACGAGCGGACCGCGGTGCCCCTCGAGCGCTTTGGCGATGTACGGAACGCGCGGCTGATCCTGCGGATGGAGGAGGTTCCAGCGCTCCGCAGCGAGCCCGTCGCGCCGCAGCTCGTTGAAGCTCGTCGCGCTCCAGACGTCGGCTGCGATGCCAAAATCCGCTGCCAGGAGATCTGCCGCGGCGAGCACCTCGCGCAAGATCGTGCCGGAACCCATCAATTGCACGCGTGGCGCGTCCTTTTTGCCGGAACCCTCGCGCAGCAAGTACCCGCCGCGCAAGATCCCTTCCTCGACTCCGGCGGGCATCTCCGGCTGCACGTAATTTTCGTTCATGACGGTGAGGTAGTAGTACACGTCCTCTTGGTCTGCGTACATCCGGCGCAGACCATCCTGAACGATAACCGCGAGCTCGTAACCGTACGTTGGATCGTAGGCGACGCAGTTCGGGATGAATGCCGCGAACAGCTGGCTGTGCCCGTCTTCGTGTTGCAAACCTTCGCCGTTGAGGGTCGTGCGGCCCGAAGTGCCGCCGATGAGGAAGCCCCGGCTGCGCATGTCACCCGCGGCCCAGGCGAGATCGCCGATCCGCTGAAAGCCGAACATCGAATAGAAGATGTAGACCGGAATCATCGGCTGGTCGTTCGTCGAGTAGCTGGTGGCGCCCGCGATCCACGAGCACAGCGCGCCGGCTTCGTTGATGCCCTCTTGGAGTATTTGGCCGGCGACGTCTTCGCGATAGTACATCAACTGCGCGACGTCTTGGGGCTTGTAGAGTTGGCCGACCGGCGAGTAGATGCCGAGCTGGCGGAACATCCCCTCCATCCCGAAGGTGCGCGACTCGTCGGCGACGATCGGTACGACGAACTTTCCGATATTTTTATCGCGCACCATCGCCGCGAGCAGCCGCGTGAAGACCATCGTCGTCGATATCTCGCGCTCTCCCGAACTCCCCAGCTGCGCGGCAAATGCCGAGAGCTCCGGCACGGTGAGCGAGGTCGACTTCCGCCGGCGTTGCGGCAAGCTGCCGAGCGCGCGGCGCCGCTCGCGGAGGTATTGGCCTTCCGGACTGTCGTCGGGCGGTCGGTAGAAGGGCATTTTGGCGAGCTCGGTATCGGATACGGGGATCGCGAAGCGNNCCATCCCGTAGCCCTTGATCGTTTTCGCCAGAATAACGGTCGGCTCGCCTTCGTGCTTGGCCGCCGCGTCGTAAGCCGCATAAACCTTGCGCGGGTCGTGACCGCCGCGCTGCAGGTCCCAAATCTGCTCGTCGGTCCAATCCGCAACGAGCGCCGCCGTCTCCGGATAGCGTCCGAAAAAATGCTCGCGCACGAACGCGCCGTCGTTGGCCTTGAATGCTTGATACTCGCCGTCGACGCACTCGTTCATCAACTGAACGAGCCGGCCGGTTTGGTCGCGCTCGAGCAGCGGGTCCCAGTTGCTCCCCCAGATGACCTTGATGACGTTCCAACCCGCGCCGCGAAACTCGCGTTCGAGTTCCTGGATGATCTTGCCGTTGCCGCGCACGGGTCCGTCGAGCCGCTGCAGATTGCAGTTGACGACGAAGATCAGGTTATCGAGCCGTTCGCGCGACGCAACCGAGATCGCTCCGAGCGATTCCGGTTCGTCGCATTCGCCGTCGCCGAGGAAGCACCAGACCTTGCGCCCGTCCGTGTTCGCGATCCCGCGGTTCTTAAGGTACTTGAGAAAACGCGCCTGATAGATGGCCTGGATCGGTCCCAGCCCCATCGAGACGGTTGCGAACTGCCAGAAATCCGGCATCAGCCACGAGTGCGGGTACGACGACAGCCCGTGGCCGTCGACTTCTTGGCGGAAATTCGCGAGCTGCTCTTCGCTGATCCGTCCTTCGAGAAACGCGCGTGCGTACACGCCGGGCGACGAGTGTCCTTGGAAGAACACGAGATCGCCGCCGAAGTCGCTTGTCGGCGCGCGGAAGAAATGATTGAAGCCGACGTCGTACAGGGTCGCCGACGACGCGAAGCTCGCGACGTGACCGCCCAATTCCGAGCTCGTTTCGTTCGCGCGCACGACCATCGCCATCGCGTTCCAGCGGATGTAGTGGCGCAGCCGCGTTTCCAGTTCTTCGTTGCCCGGCATACGCGGTTGCAGCGCCGGCGGAATCGTGTTGACGTACGGCGTCTGCACCCCGAGTTCGACGTGCGCGCCGCCGTACTGGGCGCGCTCGACGATCCGCTCGACGAGCTGTTGCGCGCGCGCCGGACCCTCGTGCACGAGCACGCCGTCGAGCGCCTCGAGCCATTCATGCGTCTCTTGCGGGTCGGGGTCGACCGCGATTGCCTGCGTCGCCATAGGAGGCGGTTACGCAATTCCGCGTCAATCCCCCGCGCGTGGACCGCTCCGCTCGCCAGCTTGGTGCCATCCAATCCCGCAACCGGCCGTTCTTCTTCGCCGGCATGCTCTGCGATTCGCTCTCGTACCAGATCCAGAGCGTCGCGATCGGCTGGCACGTCTTTTCGCTCGCCCACCGGGCCTTCGATCTGGGCCTCGTCGGCCTCGCGCTCTTCTTGCCGACGTTCGTGTTCGCGCTGCCGGCGGGCGTCTACGCGGATCGCCACGATCGCCGAACGGTCGTGGCCCTGACCGCCTTGCTCGAAGCGGCTTGTATCGTCGCGTTCGTCGTCGCCGTTCTCGCGCACGTCGCGGCGCTGCCGGTCTATCTTGGCATCCTCGCGGTGGTCGGCGCCGCACGGGCTTTCGGGACGCCCGCGACGCGCTCGCTGCTCCCGTCGATCGTTCCACCGGAGGGGTACATGCGGGCGCAAGCGACGTTCTCGTCGCTGCGGCAGATGACGGTCATCGGCGGGCCCGCGCTTGGCGGCGTTCTCGTGGCGATCTCGACGCCGATCGCGCTCGGCGTCGCTGCCGCCGGCATGGTCGCGTCGGCCGCGTTCTTGCGCGCGCTCACGATCGAACGGCCGGTGCAGCGCGATCCGCCGCGTTTGCGCGATGCGCTCCACGGTCTGCACTTCATCCGCTCGCGACCCGTCATACTGGGGGCGATCTCGCTCGATCTGTTCGCCGTGCTCTTCGGCGGCGCGACCGCCCTGTTGCCCGCGTTCGCCGATGGAATCTTTCACGCCGGTCCCCAGGGGCTCGGCGCGCTGCGCAGCGCGCCCGCAGTCGGCGCTGCACTGGTCGCCGCGGCGATCGCTCGCCGCCCGCTGCAACGGCATCTCGGACCGACGCTGCTAACGACCGTCGCCGCTTTCGGGCTCGCCATTATCGCGTTCGGGCTCTCGCGTAGTTTCGTGCTTTCGCTTGCCATGCTCGCGATCGCGGGTGGAACCGACATGGTCAGCGTCGTCATCCGTAACGGCCTGGTGCAACTCTCGACGCCGGACGAGATGCGCGGGCGCGTCAACGCCGTCGAAAACGTCTTCATCGGTGCGTCGAACGAACTCGGCGAATTCGAATCCGGCATGCTCGCCGGCTTCATCGGCGTGGTCCCCGCCGTCGTCACCGGCGGTATCGGAACAATCGTGGTCATCGCCCTCTGGGCCGCGCTCTTCCCCGCCCTCCGCCGCGCTGACAGGTTCGCGCAAACGCCGGTCTAACCGGCGACTGCTCCGTGTTGGGCGCTCGCCTTGTGCGTCTTAGCGTTGCGCCGTGTAACCCTGGGTTGTACATCGCTCAAGGGGCCCCGCGTTAGCGACGTTCCGTCAACCGGAACGTTATGAATTCGTCGCCATACTTGGTGCCGAATTGTTGATTGCCACCGGCAGCGACGGCCACATATTCCTTGCCGTTCTCCGAGAACACGGCGGGTGGTGCGTTAACTCCCGGACCGATTTTGAAATGCCACAGGCGCACCCCACTTTCCGTGTCTAGCGCGTCAAAGTACCCGCTGCCCTCGCCAACGAAAGTTAATCCGCCCGCTGTCGATGCTGAACCGCCGACGATTCCCTGATCGAACTTGTCTTGCCAAACAACTTCACCAGTGGAAACCTTCACGGCCGATACGGTCCCATAGCCGGTGGCCCATGCGTGCTGATCTAACGAGAGACGCGACGCTCGCCCGAGATGTTGGGCAGCAGATACGACAACGTAACCCAGGCGCGGGTCGAACGAGATAGGTGACCAACTCGTCCCTCCTTCCCACACCTTAGTGGCGGGGGCTGGTGCGCCGAACGATGCGACGCTTCGCGTGCGCCGAAGCAGCCTACCCGAATCGCGGTTCAAGACATAAAATATCCCCGTCTTGCCAGCTTCGCCAACGGCAGCGACGGTATGGCCGGCACTATCGACGGTGTCGAACAGGACCG
>PMHP01000234.1:0-6361 GCA_003158195.1 Vulcanimicrobiota bacterium
GCGGCGGCGCGGCCCCGCTCGCGCGATTGCCGTCATGGGGCGTCACGGTCCGCAGCCCTCTCGGCGCCGGCGCGGTCGCGCGCCGTTTGCGCGCCGGGCGGCCCCGGACGATCGGTCGAATCGAGGGCGGCGAGGTCGTTCTCGATCTGCGCGCCGTACCGGTTGCCCGAGACGCCGATCTGCGCGCTGCATTGGCCGCCGCGTTGGCGGAAGAATCGCCCAGCGCCGCTGGACGCCGGCGAGACGCTGGTCCGCTAGGATAAGCGCAGCGAAGCGGCAAATCGGTCCGGCGCCACCGCTCAAGATGGACTCGCCGCAAAAGCACCGCCCGTGACAGGCTGCTTCAGTGGAGAGCACTCTTGCATTGGTCGGGAACTGCCAAGCGTTCCAGGGGGAAACCGAAGTGCTGCTTGACGATCCTAGCCTTCCCCTCGATACCGCGCCGCCGCGCCTCGAAGTTCACTTCGCGACCGGCATCGTTCGTGCTCGCGGGGTCGAAGTCAGGCTCACGAGCACCGAGCACGCGCTGCTGTTCTCAATCGCGCGCCACCGCCATCCCTCGAAGCGTGAGGAGTTGATCGACTTGGTTTGGGGCGAGTCGCCGCCGGAGCGAGCCCAGAATGCGTTTAACGTCGCGCTGCACCGGCTGCGTCGCCGGCTTGGCGGTTCGGACGCCATCGTCCACAGCACGCTCGGCTACGCGTTGTGCGACGAAGCCTTGGTGGACCTGGCGGACCTGGAAGCGCTCGGCCGCGCCTCGAAGCGGATCGGCGCGCTGACGGACGCGGAAGTCGCGGCGCTACAGCGCGCCTACGAAGGGTGGCGAGCATCGGCCAGGCGGATTGCCCAGCGGCATGAGTGGCTCGAGGCGACGAGCTATCGCGCGCGCACCCTTGCGGCCGAGCTCGGGATCGCATTCGGCCGTCACGCCCTCGAGCGCGGCGATACGGCAACGGCGCTCGAAATCGCACAAGACCTGATCGACGCCGACGCCTGCGACGAGCAGGCCACCGAACTCGCGCTGCTCGCGCTCTTGCAGCGCGGGGATCGAGGCATCGCGCTGCGCGTTTACCGCCGCTACAGCGAGCAGCTGCGCCGCGAACTCGGCCTGCGCCCATCGCGTCACCTCGAAACGCTGTTCGATCAACCGCTGGCCGTCTAATCGCCTCTGGTGATCCGGACCCGCCAGCTAAAGCAGCTCGAATGACGACCGAAGCCATGCGGGTTCCCGCGGCTGAGCGGCCGACGGCGCGCGAGGCCGTGCCGGTCGCCGCGGCCTATCGCGTCGCGTACGCCGCGCTCGCGCTCGGTGCCGTCATTGCGACCGCGTTCGCACCGCCCGACAACGCGGGACTCGCGCTCGGCTCGTTCCTCGGCGAGCAGATCTTGCGCACGCGCGCGGTCCCCTTACACCTCGGCAACGAGACGTTCACCGCCGCCGGCGCGTACACGGGCGGTCTCGGTTGGCTCGGAGGCCTGACCCTGGCATTGCTCGCGCGCGCCGGCGGCAGCAGCGCGCTGTTGCTCGCAACGATGCTCGCTACGCTTACCGCGTTCTGGTTTACCGAACTGCAGGCGCGGCGCAACGCGGGCCAGGCGTTCGCGCTACTCGCGGTTGTTATCGCGGCCGCGTGCGCGCTCAGCTCGCTCGGCGTTGCGGGCGGCATCGTAACTGCAGCGTTCGCAGCGGTGCTCGCATACGTCCTCGATCGCCCCGGCCCGCGTGCGGCCGGGGTCGCGACCGCGATCGCACTGGTTTGGTGCAACGTCGCGCCGCAAGGGATCTTGGCTCCGTTGATCGCGGCAATCCGAGGTACGACGGCGGACGAAAAGCTGTGGAGCCGGATCGCCTGGGCCGGCACGGTGCTTGCCATGTTTGCGACTCCGGCGTTCTATCATTATCCGCTCGCGGCGTTCGAGGCGCTACGGATCGATCGGACGCTCGGCAACGACGTCGCGTTCCATCCAGGCCAGGTTGCGCCGATCGCGTACCGCATCGGGTTCACGCTGACGATGCTCGTCGCGTTGAGCGTCGGGCTGCAGCGCGAGCGCCGGGCATCGATTTCGCTTGTGCTGTTTTCGGCGTTGCTTGCGCTTATGAACGGGGCATACCTCGTCGTCTTTGGCGTACTCACCGGACCGGTTCTCGCCGGCGCCGCCGCAGCGGCGCTGGCTCGATCTCCCCGCATCGCGATTGGGACGCCGCGCAGCAATGTCGCCGCGGCGATCGCCGCCGCTGGGATCGGAGCGGTGCTCGCATGGCATCTCGCCGCCCCGCCGCAACCTGGAGGCTACGCGCTCGCAGCCGCGCTCGAGCGCGACGGTCGCCCGCACCGCGTTTTCTGCTACAACGTCGACTGGTGCGACGCGGCGCTTGCGGAGGCGCCGGCCGTCCGGGTGTTCGTCGACGGTCGGGTCGAAGCGTATCCGCAGACCGTGCTCGACCAACAGGGGGACATCATGCGCCTGCGGTCGCATTGGCGCAAGCGGTTAAACGATTCGCGCGTCGACACGATCGTCGCGCCGCGCAGCGGCCCGTTCGGCGGGATCCTTTCACTGTGGCCGGCATGGCACAGGGCCGCCGCTCGTGACGGCGACGGTGTCTTCGAACGAACGGTGGCCGCACGATGAAATACGCGTGGCTCGTGCTTGCGATCTTCGCGGCTCGATTCCTGACGACGGCGATCGTCTATCCGCCGTCCGACGGCGATCTCTACTGGCAGCGGCTCCTGGGCGCACAAGTTCTGCGCGACCGGGCCGTGCCTCGGTTCCTTGGAGCCGAAGCGTTCAGCGCGCCCCACGCCCCGTGGGTGCCGCAGGAATGGCTGTTCGGAATCGCGGCATATCTTGGCCGCAGCGGCGCCGCCTGGGACCTGTTCGCCGGCGGGGTCGCACTAGGGGCGATCGCCGCGCTTGGGATCGCGTGTCTACACGCCGCTCGGCGCGGCGCTTCGCCGGCTGCGGTTGCGATTTGTGCGACGTTGGCGGGGCTTGCGATGTTCGAGTCGTTCGGAGTGCGCGCCCAAGTCGCCGTCTGGCCGTTACTGGCCGCCTTCATGTTGCTGCTTGACATCGATGGGCCGTGGGCGTATGCGGCGGCTGCGGTCGCGATGGTATGGTCGAACTGGCATGCAAGCGCGATGCTTGCGCCGATCGTCGCTGCGATTTACGCCGCCGGCTCGACATTGGACGAACGCGGCTTTGGGACCCGATCGCGCCGGACCGCGACGATTGCCGCGCTCTGCGTCGCCGCGATTTGCTGCAATCCGCTTGGGTGGGACTTGCCGCGGTACGCGCTGGGGTGGTTCGGGAACCCGACGACGGCGTACATCAGCGAATGGAAGGTCCCCGACTTCGACGATGCAGCGTTCATGGTCGGTGCGCTGCCGCTACTGCTGCTAGCGATCGTATTCGGAGGCCGGGGCATCTCGCGCGCAACCAGCGACTGGTATTGGCGGAACTTGCTGATCTTGGGGACCTTTACGTTCTTGTTGCTCTCGGCAGCCCGCAACGTTGCCGTCTTTTCAATCGTCGCCCTACCGATCGTCTCTACTGCGCTCTCCCAGTGGCTTGAGCGTCAGCCCGAATCCCGCCGAGCGGGCCTCGCTCGCGCCGCGGCCTACGTGCTGCCGCTCGGTGCGTTT
Source organism: Vulcanimicrobiota bacterium (assembly GCA_003158195.1). Classification (GTDB taxonomy): domain Bacteria; phylum Vulcanimicrobiota; class Vulcanimicrobiia; order Vulcanimicrobiales; family Vulcanimicrobiaceae; genus Palsibacter; species Palsibacter borealis. Next base: position 3,645 of record PMHP01000234.1, read on the forward strand.
TTCGTGGCGATTTTCGTCTGCGTCCGACTGACGCTCGCCGCGCCCCCGAATACCAACCTGGCGAACGCACCGCTCGCCGCGGTCGCAAAGATGCCCGGCGAGCGCGCCATCTTCTGTGCCGACTTCGCGTGGTGTTCGCTCGCTCTGGGCGTCCCGAACGAACGCGTGTTTCTCGACGGCCGCGCCGATCCGTATCCGCCCCCGGTGTGGCAAGAAATGTCCGCGATCACCGGCTTGGAGCCCGGTTGGCGCCAGGTTCTTGATCGGCGCGGCATCAACACGATCGTGGCCGGCCGCTATTCGCCGCTCGACCAAGCGCTCGGGCTAACGCGCGGTTGGCGGCTCGCATACGTCGACGCCAGCTACGTGCTGTACGTCCGAACCGCGGCGGCGCCGCGACCGAATTGACGCGTCCGCGGACTCGCGCGCGCATCGCACGCGCGGCGGCTTTTGTCGTCCTCGTTGCGGTTGTGGCCGCCCTGGCCGTCGCCCCGGAGAAATACCCCTGGACGATCAACCTGACGGGCAGCCTGCCGGGGTTACTTTACGCTCTGGGGCCGATCGATCGGCCGATAGCGCGCGGGGATACGATCTTGGTCTGTGCGCCGGCTTCGGTCGCCGCACTCGGCGCGCAGCGCGGCTACCTGCCCGCGGGTCCCTGTCCGGGGCAAACCGCTCCGCTCCTCAAGCTCGTCGCCGCCGTTGGTGGCGACTTCGTCGACTTGCGGGCGCGCTCGATCGAGGTCAACGGCCGCTGTCTCGGTCACAGCGTTACCTTCGACCACGATCATTTGGGCCGGAAGCTACCCCAAATTGCGCGCGGCCGGTATCGTCTGGGCGCAGGTCAGCTGTGGCTCTGGACGCCGGCCGAGCGCAGCTTCGATTCGCGCTACTTCGGCCCGGTGCGCGCAAGCGATGTGACGTATTTTGCATCGCCGATAGCGGTCGAGCAGCCCGCGGTGCTGATGCTTGCAAATGGGCCGTGTCAGGCCGTGGTTCCCGCTAGCGCTTCTGGAACTGCCCGGTGATCGACCCCAAGCCACCCATCGCGCTCAACGCCGAGCCGCCGCTCGTCAAACTCGCGGCGAACTGCGGGACGGCCGCGATGAGAATCGAGCAGATCATGGCGATGATCGGAGCGGGGCTGGTCGCCATCAGGACGAGGAGTGCCCCGGCCCCGAACGGTATGGCCGCCGCAGCCTGCGTACTCAAGAATATGCCGCCGCTTGACCCCATGAAGCTGCTGCTCGCGGTTTGAAGCAGCTGCGCTACGATGGCGACGATGAAGTAGAACGCGAAGAATTTCGTACCGACCGTGAAGCAATATTTCGGAAACGCCTTGGCGTACGTTTCAGTAAACTTGAATCCGTAGCCGGCGAGCGTAAAGCAGCCGATCGCCATGACGAACTGCGTTTCAAACACGAGCAAGACATACGTCAGGTAGATCAACGCCGCCGAGGTGACGCAGATCATGCCAAGCGCGAAACACGCGATCTGAAATTGCTCGTGGGCCATCACGATAAGAATTCCATACGTGTCGGCGCCGGTGCCCGGCTCCGGCGGGAACGGCGTCCCGATCGTCCACGAGATTGCCGCCGCGAAGATGGAATCTGCAATCCGGCTGAGGTCGCCGGCGCCGAAGTAAATCATTCCCCAGGTCAGTAGGGTACTTTCGGGGTCGAGCGCCGCCGGAGGCGCCGCCGGCATGCACTGCCAGACCAGCTTGGCCGCGCACGCCGCGGGCGACGGAGACGGTATGTTCAAAGCAACGGTGCCGCCAATTCCGGCGATCGTGCTCACCAGCCACGGAAAAATGAGGGGTGCGTTGGCGAGCGCGGCCATCACGGCGCACCCGATGATAACCTTGCTCGCGAAGTCGCGGATGTACTCGAGGATCGAGCCCTTGAAGAACACCGCCTGGACTCCGAGAATGGTGATCTGGATCAGGAACAAAAGCAGGAAGAGGCTCCGCGACGTTTGTCCCAGCGAGGCGGCCCACGTGGGCCCGTACTGACTGACAGGTCCCGTGATGTCGCCCTGCACGAAGTCGGGGAAGCCGGGCATGGGCTTACGTTCCGGGCGCGGGGCTCGCCGTCGGCTGCGGCGCCCCAAGGATCGTTTCGGGAACTTGCGCCGCCGCCGACATCACGATGATCGGCGCGGCAAATGGATTCGGCGTCGGCGCCGGTTTCGGTGGCGCGGGATGCACGCGTGGCACGACTGTCGGCGGATTCGGGACTGCAAGCGGCGCTCCCGCTGCCGGCAGTAGTACCGCTTCGGCCGCAGACGGGCCCGGTGATTCCAAATCCGGAACGCCTCGGGTCGTATTGGGGGGCAGGCCGGCCGCCTCGAGGATCCGGTCCAGATACGCGTCGCCGCGATAGATGCTGCCCGAGTTGTACGCACCGATCGCTCGGCGTAGCGCATACGGCCCCGGACTGAACTGACTGGCGGCCGCGCCATAATCGGCCATCAGAATCGTTGCCGCTCCGCGCAAGTTCGAGCATGGATCGAACGCGTCGCGGACCTCCATTCCGAGCCGGGGCAAATTCGCGGAATTGACCTGAGCGAGACCGAGGTCGACCGAGTGTCCGGCGTCAATCAGCGAGCGCGCGGTATCCATGGCGTCGCGGGTCGTCGTCGGCGAATAACTGCGGCCGGTCGTATTATCGTAGATTGCGAGCGGATAGCCCTTGCTCTCGACGCGCACGATCGCC
>PMHP01000234.1:6368-6537 GCA_003158195.1 Vulcanimicrobiota bacterium
GATCGACGACGACGAGGAACGGATAGCCCCTGGGGACGTAGACGGTCGGCGCTTGATTGAGCGATTTCTGTATCAGGCCCTGCGTCGTCGAGGTGAGCTGTCCGGCGATGCCTTGCGCGGCAAGCGCGCCTTGGCTCGGTACCGCCACGGTGCCGGTCGTGGTGGACAC
>PMHP01000228.1:0-3421 GCA_003158195.1 Vulcanimicrobiota bacterium
GCGCGCCGTCGGGACCGGAAGTGATTCCATAGAGCGTCACAGTCTCGTTGCTCGCTCTCGAGACCGCGGTGAACGAGGTCACGCCGCCGCCCGGCGTCACTTTGTCGATGCTACTGGAATTGTTGACGCCGGTGCTGCCGCACGTCCAGAGGTTACCGTCAGAGCCGGTCGCGATAAAGGCATCACTGCAGCTCGACGATGCCAGGTGATAGGACGTGACGCTGCCGCTCGCGATGAACCCGACGTCGTTCGTTAGATTGCCTTCTATTGCCGAAAACCAGACGTCGCTCTGGGGTCCTACGGTGAGCGTCAGCGTTCCCTCAGCATTCGGAAGCGCGTCCGTGCCGGAGACCGCGCCCTGTGTCGTCATCTGGCCGACCTCAGCATTGCCCGAATTGGCGATGTTGCCGAACCACAGGGCACCACTCGTGGAGACAATGCTTAGGAGATTGTTGCTCGGGCCTACCGCAGGGAACTCGGTGATCGTCGCGCTCGGTGCGCCGCTCGGGGTCGGAGACGGTGTGGGTGATGTGGCTGGTGTTGCAGTCGGCGCGGGAGTCGGCGTCGCGACGCTGCCCGACGCGGTGAAGAGTGCGAATGCGTACGGGGTGTTCGGCTGGAAGTTAATGCCGTACGGCACGGAGGGCATGGTCCACGTCGTCAGCGTTCCGCCGATCGTGACCGGTCCGACGATCGTCGACCAACCGTTCGCGTTCGGGTCGTAGAACGCAACGTAAGCCTGCGTGCCTGCCGGTATTTGCGACGGGCCGGTCTGCGTGAAGGTCAGCGTCGGCGTGCTCGACATGCCGACCGTCGCCGGCGTCGATACGGAAAGATACGCGAAACCCTCGATGCCGGTCGCGCCGATGACCGCTCGCCGCCCGGCGCTCTGCAGCACCGGCGCCGGCGAGGGCGACGTGCTCAGCGTCAAGCTCAGCGTGGCGGAGCCGCCGGTCGTCGCGGGAAAGGCGACCGTCACGGAGAGACCGCCGGTGATTGGAGCGAGCGTCGTGGACGCCGGTGCGGAGCCCACCGCGACCGAGGCCGTCGTCGAGGCGGGAAAGCCCGGCGTCGGCGTGGGCGTCTGCATGGTCCTAGGAACCGTCACGGTTTGAGCGTTGTTGCAGCCTGCGGCGACGAGTGCACCTGCGAAAACGACGAAGAGACCGGCGAACCGTGCGCTGCATTTCCGCGTATTAAAACCGAACATGCCTCAACCCCACTCAAACGCAAACACCCGGCGGTCCGTAGCCGCCGTCGCGCCTAAGATAGCGGAATAAGTCGCCGGGGCAAATGGGCGTAATCACCAATTAACGTTAACTTTACGTGTCTGCCCCATACACCGCGCGCGTGCCGCCCGAGCTCTACGGAGCGGCGATTTGCGAGCGGCTGCGACAAAGAATCGCTCGACGAGGCCGTCAACCACGGCGTCTCCCGCTCCTGGCGCCAGGCCTCACGGCGTAAGGCATCTGCCTCCGTAGATGCTAGCGTAAAAATTTCACCCCTAAAATAGAGACATACGTTCAGGGGGCCGGGCTTGCGATTGTTTCAATGAGACCGGATCTACGACGTGATTGTTAATATTCGAGGTAGAAGGCTGTGTTTGCCGCAGTCTTCGGTGATTGCCATATATGGCAACGTATGGTATCTTTTTTACATGATGAAGACGACGGTCTATCTCGACGAAGCCGACCTAGCAAGGCTGAAGGCGATGGCGCGCCGCGAGCGGCGACCTCCGGCCGAGCTCATTCGTCTGGCGATTTCGAGATTCGTGGAGAACGAGGTGCGGGAGCTTCCGAAAGGCGCCGGGGCTTATCACAGCGGCCGCAGCGACGTATCGGCCTCTCGCAAGAAGATCATGAGCGAGGCTGCGCGCAAGAGTGCCTTTTGATCGTTGCCGATAGCGGCGGCATCTATGCATTGTACGACGCTGACGATGCGTACCACGGGGCCGTTCGAAAAGTGGTCCTTACGGAGCGCGACACGATCCACGTTCCGGTCGCATGCTTGGCAGAAATTGACTTTCTGTTGCGTACGCGCCTCGGTCTGCAGGCGGAGTTAGACTTCTTAGAGGCTTTATCGACAGGCCGCTTTCTGCTCGAGCCGCTCGAGCGTACCGATATCGAGCGATGTTCCGTGCTCCTGGAGAGATATCGCAAACTCGACATCGGTCTCAGCGATGCTTCAGTTGTTGCGGTGGCGGAGCGACTCGGAACGCGCCGGATCCTAACGGTCGATCGTCGCGACTTCGAGGTCCTGCGCGCACATGACGGAAGCCGCTTTACGATTTTTCCGAAACGGTCGGGATAGCTGGTCGCGGTAGCCAACGTCGTGAAAACGTACCCGGCGCCTTGCCGCGCCGCTGCCGCGCGCCCGGCTGAGGGCCGTATCTTTCGACTCCCGCTCGGTCGTCTTCCCGGCAGGAGGCACGATCGCCATGACATCCCTAGCAGGCAAAACCGCAGTCGTCATCGGGGCCAGTTCCGGCATCGGCCGGGCCACGGTAAAGGCTCTGATTGAAGAAGAAGCCCATGTTGTTGCTGTCGCGCGAGGGGGCGAAGCACTCGAGGCGTTGCGCGCCGAAGTGGTAAAGCCCGTGCAGACCCTGCAAGCCGATGCGACCGATCCGACGGGCGTGCGCGACTTGCTGCGCGAGTTCCGGCCTGAACTGGTCGTGCTTGCCGCCGGCGCCCGGCCGCGAATGGCAGCGCTTGACGAACAGACATGGGAGTCGTTTTCAGAGCCGTGGAACGCCGACGCGCAAGCGGCCTTTCATTTAACGAAGGCTTCGGTCACGATGCCGCTGGCAGCGGGGAGCACGGTCGTCATCGTGTCGAGCGGCGCGGCCATCGACGGGTCACCGCTCTCCGGCGGATATGCCGGCGCGAAGCGTATGCAATGGCTGCTCGCGGACTATGCCCAGGATCTCTCGGACAAGAAAGGACTGGGGATCCGTTTTCTCGCCGTCCTACCTCATCAACTCGTCGAAGGTACGGAAATCGGGAACGGCGCCGCGGCGGCTTACGGCGCGTCGCGGGGTATTTCAGGAACGGATTTCATGAAGCGTTTCAAAGTACCGCTCGACGCGGACAAAGTCGCCGCTGCGATCGTCGGCNNCAAGGCGTCGAGCCGCTCGGCTGACGATGCAAGACGAGACGCTCGCGCTGTTGCCGGCGATGGTGGAAGCTCGAAACCGCTTCATGGAGCTCGTTGACGAGCTGCGCCCAGAGCTTCATCGCTATTGCGCTCGCATGACCGGTTCGGTCTTCGACGGCGAGGACGTCGTCCAAGACACCCTGGCAAAGGCCTATTACGCGCTCGGCCAAATGCGGGAGCCGCCGAACCTGAAACCATGGCTCTTCCGCATCGCCCACAACGCCGCTATGGACTTTCTGCGACGCTATGAAAGAAGAAACGTGGA
>PMHP01000228.1:3455-3885 GCA_003158195.1 Vulcanimicrobiota bacterium
TCCGTCGGCGCCGTCAAATCCGCGTTGTTCCGAGCGCGCGCCAATGTCGCTCGAACGTCGCCCGCGGCGATTTCGCAGCGCGCGCGGTCGGCCAGTGCCCGGGAGCGAGCGAACCTCCAGCGCTACGTGGACCTGTTCAACGATCGCAACTGGACCGGCCTTCGCGCGCTGCTCGGCGAGGAGTCGCGCCTCGATCAGGTGTCGCTCGTGCAGCGGCGCGTCGCCGACGCCGGGTACTTCGATCGCTACGCCGAGATCCTCAANNCCGGCGTATTTCGCCCTGCTGGAATGGACCGGGGGCCGCATCTCGCTCATTCGCGATTTTCGCTACGTGACATACATCGCGAGCGACGCGCGCTTCAGCCCGAATCTTTAGCCTCCGCTCAAACGTCTTCTTAGCGAAACACCTACTTAAGCCACGATCGCACTA
>PMHP01000228.1:3918-41525 GCA_003158195.1 Vulcanimicrobiota bacterium
GCCGCCGAGCGCCGGCGGATGCCGTGGGTCGCCGTGGAGAAGACCTACGCGTTCGACGGGCCGAACGGGAAAGCAAGCCTGCTCGACCTGTTCGAAGGACGCCGTCAACTCATCGTGTACCGCGCCTTCCTCGAACCGGGTGTGTTCGGCTGGCCCGAACATGCCTGCCGCGGCTGCTCCTTAGGAGCCGATCAGGTCTCCCACCTCGCCCACCTGAACGCCCGCGACACCACGCTCGCGTACGTCTCGCGCGCGCCGCTGCCGGACATCACGCGCGTCAAGGCGCGGATGGGTTGGGAGATGCCGTGGTACTCGATGACCGACAGCTTCGATGCTGACTTCGGCGTGGACGAATGGCACGGCCACAACGTGTTCTTCCGCGACGGCGAGCGTGTGTTCCGCACGTACTTCATCAACAGCCGCGGCGACGAGGCGATGGGCAGTGTCTGGAGTTACCTCGACGCGACGCCGCTCGGGCGCCAGGAAGCGTGGGAGGACTCGCCCGAGGGCTACCCCCAGAGCGCACCTTACGAGTGGTGGAACTGGCATGACGCGTACGGCACGGCCGACGCGACGCCCGACCCGAAGTGGGTCGAGGTCATCGAAAACGCGTCAGCATGATCCTGATCGCTCACATCGCAGGCATGCCGGTTGAGGAGGTCCTGGTGCCGCTGGCGAGCGGGGCGGGGCTCGGAGCGCTGCTGCTCGCCCGCGCCTGGGTGATGGCGCGCATGCGGCTCTGACCCGGGCGTGATTTCTCGACGCATGCGCCGAGTCGCCCTCGGATTGCGCGCACTTAAAGGAGGCGCGGCGGTCGTCGCCCTCGCCGTCGAGGATGGCGAACCCCGCGTCCTGATCTCCACGTTCCTTGCAACCAGCGCTGAGGGCGACCCCCTTTCCCTCGAGCCCTACCGCATCGCGGCTGAGATGACGCGTCGTCCGCAAGCCGGAGCTTCGGCCGAAGCGGCGGCCGCCGTGGCGGAAGGGCGCGGACGCCAAGATCAACTAGCCGCGCAGAGCTTGCAGAATATTGTCCTTCAGTTGGAAGAAGCGCGTTGCAAGCCGGTCGCCGCCGCGCTGCTCGTCAATCGTGCCGGCTGGGTCACCGACCTCCTGGAATATTCTCGTTCCTGGCGGGAGCATGTGCCTGTCGCCGAAGGACTCGCCGTGCGCGACGCGCTTCGGTTCGCGCTCAAAGCGTGCCGCTTCAAAATCGTCGAGCTCGACGAGAAGTCTCTTCCCGATCTCGCGCAGAACACGCTCGGCCTCTCATCGGCGAAGATCGACGCACGCCTAAAACTTCTGGGTGCAAACGCCGGGAGGCCTTGGCGCAAAGAGCAAAAGCTCGCCTGCCTATCCGCTTGGATCGCGATTACAGCATCACGTTAATGTAATGGGCCATGAGTTCCGCAGTGCACGAGCGACCTGCCAATACGCGAGCCAGCCGCCAATAGCGATCGGTGTCGTGCCGTCACCCAGCCATGTCATGCTGAGCGAAGCTCGCGAAGCGAGCGCAGTCGAAGCACCACTGCAAGCTTCGCTTTTGGTCGAACGACTATGCCGTCTTGCGGGGCCGGCCCCCCTTTGTGCAGTTCGCCCGTCACGACGCTGCCGGAGCCGACCGCACAAGGGGAGAGGCATCTGCCTCCGCAGATGCTAGCGTCAAATTTTCACCCCCGATAGACTGCCCCAATCTCCTCGAGCGTCTTGCGCGCGAGTGCTACCGCTTCAGGCGGCGCGACCACGCAGGCTTCTTTCCCGAATCCAAGCGTCCAGCGCACGACCTCCCCAATATCGCTCACCTCGAACGTTATCCGCGCCGCCCCGCCGGCCAACTGCTCCACCCGTTGGGCGGCTTGCCACTGCCGGCTCGTGGCCGAGGCCGCCACAACGGGCGTCAANNGGCATCGCTCGCAGACGTTGAATCGTGCCGGCGCGCTTCGGCTGCGAACTGAAACGGTCGAGCGCGAACAACCGCCAATCGTGCTTGTCGACGTCATACCCCACCAAGTACGCACTCCCGGACCGAATGAGCACGCGATACGGCTCGACCCTGCGCTTACTCGTGCGTCCGCCGGCATCGTAGTCGAACGTGACCATCGCGGGCCCGGGCCGCGCATTCCATGCGTCCTTCAGCAAGCCGTACGTGTCCGCGATCTTCGTCTTCGCGACGAGCTGCGGCACGAGGAACCGCAAGAAGCCCCCATCGCCGGTGGCTTCGCCAAGCTTCCCCAGCTCGCGCGCAACGGGCGACCCGAGCGCTCCGCCCATCGCGCTGATCAAGCCGAGCACACCCGGGCTCGCGTCGAGCGACCGCAGCCCCGTATCCAAAACCGTCAGCTCGGCTCTGTCCCGATCGCGGATCGGCGAAATCTTAAACCCCGCCTCTTCGCCGATTTTCCGCAAGTGTTGCAGGTCACGCTGAAAGCTCCGGAAGTCGCGTCCGTGCACGCGCTCGTACGTACTAAAGCGAATCGCCTTGGCGCGAAGCAGCTCGAGCAGCACGAGAATCTTCCGCGCCGCCGCCGCCGTGGCTTCGCCCGCGCCACGCACGGTCTGCTCCGATCCTGCCACAAATCCCATCTACGACTCGCTATGCCGCGTACCTGGCGCCGCCTTCGCCGCCCTCCCCTCGGTGCCATACGTTTGGCGCACCAGTTCGCTAACATCGAAGCGTGAACGACAACCAGCAGCCCGGCAACGCCCTTCGCCTGAAGACCCTCCTGAAAGAAGCCGGCCTTAAGTCTACCCGGCTCGACGCATCGCGCCGCCTCGTCATCTTTCCAGGTCGTGCCCGCGACTGCCAACCAAACGATGTCCCTAACGAAGTTCGTCAAGTCATCCGCCCTGTATCTGGAACTCGAATATCGCGACGAACACATCGACCCGGAAGTCGTGAAGAACATCTTCGGTCTCATCCACTCGAACGCCGAAGAGTACTACCCCCGCCTGTTCCGCGTCGTCTCGGGCGACGCCGTCCTCGACTCGCTCGCCGCCCCGTCACTCTCTAGCGCCGCATAGCTAGATACTCATCGAGGGGCCCTATGCCACACCACCACCATCGCCCCAAACACACCCTCGGACTTCTCCTCGGACTGATGATGTTCGCCCCGCCAGCTGCCGTCGCTGGAATCCTCGTGAATGTCATCATGATGTGCGTGTACTTGGCTGTGGCTGCGCTGCTGATCGGTGTTATGGAGGCTGGATCGTTCGGGTGCGAGCCGTACCCAAATACGTCTTACGGCGACAACGCCTGCCCCGACGTGCCAACGTATGTGGCTCCCGGCCGTCCCGCTCCCCAAGCCGGCCGACGTCGAGGCGATGCGAATGCAAAATAACCGCGAAGCGGTGCTCGAGGGCATCCGCGACGACAAGACCACCCACGGACCGGCCCACGCACCGCCTGCGCACAGCCACGCCGGCCGCTGAACGACTACTGAAACCAGCGCCGCTCGATCGAGAGATGCGTGTGCGTCGGAAACATGACACGGAATATGCCCGCAAAGGCCGGCAAGGAGCCGATCGGCAAAACCGTGACGACGGCAATAAACTGGGAGAAGAGCTTCATAGTAAACTCCAGCGTTGGGAAAGTGCTCGCTTAAAGCGTAAGCACTTGCGGTTCCGAGAACGTTTGCGATNNGCACGTACCGTTCCGAGAACGTTTGCGATTCGTTGAAGCCCGCGGCCGGGGCCGCGGGCTCCGCTGCGAAGTGGCTCGTTAGTTGGCGAAGTTAACCTCGTACAGGTACGTGGACGGTACGTACTCGCAGTTGGACCGCGCGGGTGCGTAATGCGATGCCCGCGCGACTCGCATCGCCTCTGCGTCGAGGGCCAGGTTCCCCGACGATTTGGCGACCGACGCATCGTGCAGGTCGCCCGATGCGGTAAGCTCGATGAGGATCACGGCCTCGCCGCTGGCATTTTCGGCTTGTGCGATCGGAGGCGTTTCGGGCACCGGGCTCGAGAGGAGGATCGCGTCCTGCTGTGGAGCCGTGCATGCGTCTTGGGTCGTGGCAAAGGCCGGCGCCTGCACCACTGAAGTCGATGCGCCGAGCGCGCACGTGGCGAACGCGACGGTGAGCAACCGGGGTCCCCAACCGCTGAAGAGCCGCGTACGGCTTCCCTTCGGCCGGATGATTCCATTACGGGCCGCTTCCAACTCGGGCTTCCGAGTCTTGATCGGCTCCGCGGATTCGTGGTCGTGCATTGTGGGAGTCCTTTCCAAGAGGAAATGTGTGACTCCCAAGAAGATGCAGGAGCGAGCGTCCGCGAGCCGTCGCGAAAACGTCCTCGAACCGTCGCTAAAGGCTGCGTGCGACGGAGACGAGTTCTTCGAAACTCCAGCGGCGGCCCTCGGCAAGCCAGGCCGCGAGCTTCGCCTCGCCGGCGGTTTCGCGCAGTTGCGCGAGGGTTCGATCGTGCAGAATGTGCGTGATCGGTATGATCGCAAGCGGGGTCTCGGGGAAGTGCTCGTCACTCGCGCCGATGATGCGGGCGGCGACATCGTACCGGCCGCCGGCCGCGCTGACGTGGGCTGCCACTTGGATCGCACAGCTGATGTCAAGCCAGCGCCGCGCGTGAAGCAACGCATCTTTCGCGTCGGCGTATGCGAGCTCCATGTCCCCGGCAGACAACGCGGCGACCGACGACAGCGAATGGGCCCAGATCGCCAGATCTTCATTGAGGCCGTCGCGGCGATACTGCTCGAGCGCGCTGTTCGCGTAGTCTCGCGCGCTCGCGAAATCGCCGGCATCGAACGCGGCGTGCCCGAGGCCCAGCAGAACGATTCCGACTACGAGCGAGTCCGCTAAGTCTCGGCAAAGTTCGAGCGCCTCGACCAATATTGCGCGCCGCGCAGCCACGTCGTTGCTGTCGGTGGTAAGCGTTTGGACGTACAGCGCGTACGCCGTCCCGCTCGCATCACCGGCGTCGCGAGCCGCGGCGACGGCCTCGGTCGCAACCCGTGCCGCCTCGGCCCCCCGCCCGAGAAACGCAAGGTTGCTTCCCGTCAACGCGAGGCTAATCGCAAGGGCCGCACGATCGCGGGGACGGTTGGTCTCGGCGGCAATTCGGCGGTAGAGTTCGACGGCGCGGCTGCCGGCCGCAAACCCACGAGCTGCGTATCCGCCGCGGGAGTAAAATTTCGCGAGCACGACGTGAAGCGGTGCTTCGAGCCTTGGGTCCGGCTTCGGCCCGAGCGCGGTCAGCGCTCGTTCGCACCATTGCACGGCCTCTCCGAACAGCGCCAAAAACTCGAGCACGGAATATTGTGCTTTGGCGATCTGCGCGCCGAGTGCGGCGTCGCGCTCGCCGGCAAGCGACCATTGCAGCGCGGCGCGAAAGTTGTCGAGTTCGAGTTCCAGCGGAGCGAGCCATGCCGATATGGAGGGCTCGCCCCACTTGGAATTGGCGTCTTGCAGGAGTTGCAAACAGTAGCGAGCGTGCGCGCGGGAAACGGCGTCGAGCTCGCCATGTTCGACTAGGCGCTCCAGCGCGTACGCGCGCGTCGTTTCGAGCATTCCGTAGCGCGTCTGCGCCGGGATCGTATCCGCGAAGATGAGCGATTTGTCGACGAGCGACGCGACGATCGCAAGGATGTCGCTCGCCGGAGTGTCGTCGGAGGAGCAGACCCATTCGGCGGCGCTCAAGGTCCAGCCGCCGGCGAACACGGCCAGGCGCCGCAGCACGCGGCGCTCGTCCTCAGCCAGTAAGTCATAGCTCCAGTCGTGCAACGCGCGCAGGGTTTGATGGCGCGGGAGCGCCGATCGTGAACCCGCCGTAAGCAAGTCGAAGCGCCGGTCGAGCGCCGTCGCCAGCGTGTCGAGGTTCATAGCATTCATTCGCGCGGCCGCTAGCTCGATTGCGAGCGGCATGCCGTCGAGACGGGTGCAGACCGCGTGCAGCGACTGCCACCGGGCGTCGTCGCTCTCGCCGATCGTGAAATCCGGTGCCGCATACCGGGCGCGATCGAAGAACATCCTGATCGCGGGTGATTTGCGCAAGGATTCGAGGCTCGGCAGCTCTCCGCGGGGCGGACGAGGCAGCTCGAGCGAATTGAGCCGGTAGATGCGCTCNNAGTGCGGCGGCCGCCGGCAACAGGTGCTCGCAATTGTCGAAGACGACCAGTAGCGTCTTTTGCGGGAGTTCGTCGATCCACGCGTGGTCCGACGCCGTGTCGTAGCCCTGCCCCACGCCGAGGGTCGTCGCCACGCGCGCCGGCAGAATGCCGGGGTCGGACAGGGGCGCGCACTCGACCAGCCAGACGCCGTCGTCAAACCGTTCGGTCAGGCCGCGTGCGATCTCGAGCGCGAGCCGGGTCTTGCCGACACCGCCGACGCCGGTCAGCGTCACGAGGCGCTCGGCGGTTAGGAGTTCTTGCAGCAGAACGCACTCGCGCTCCCGGCCGAGGAAGCTCGTCAAGCTTAACGGCAAGTTGTGGCGATCGCGGTCCGCGACGTTGGAGTTCGCCTGACCGATCCGGCGCAGCTGCCGCCGCGGCCCCACGGCTGCCCCTTCGAGCCGTCCCCGATCGGCGTCGGACAAGCCGAGGGCGCCCGCCAGTAAAGCGACCGTTTGGCGTTGCGGCGCGCGACGGATTCCGCGTTCGAGCGCTCCGATGCCGGCGGCGCTCATCCGCGCACGTTCGGCTAGCGCCTCTTGAGAGAGACCGCTCGCTAGTCGAAACTGACGAAGCATCGCGCCAAACGGCGCGCTGCTGAGATCCTCCACCCCTACCCCGACAACTCGGAAACTGTACGGAGGTAGTGTACGGATGTCGCTGGCCCGGTTCCCCCGGCGGATGGCACGATTTAACCGTCGGAGGCATTGTATGCATTCAGCAGTTAGTGGCTATACCGCACACGGAACGCCGGGTCCGCATCTGCGCGTAACGTTGTTCGGTGAGCCGTCCGTCTCATATTTGCGCGACCTGCCGGAAGATGTGCCTATGCCGGGGCGCTGCGTCCTTCTGCTCGCGTATCTGGTGCTGTACCCGAAGACCCGGATGCGCGAACGCATCGCGTCGACCCTATGGCCCGACTCGCTTGACTGCGAGGCGCGCGCGAGCCTGCGTCGAACGTTGCACGCCCTCGTCCACGCCCTTCCCAAAGAGGCGGAGTCTTGGATTTTGATGGACGCAAAACGGCTGGCTTGGAATTCCCGCGCACCGTTATGGTGCGACGTCGACGTATTCGATCGGCTCAGCCTCAACGAAGCGACCCTTGCGACCGCGGTCGACGTGTACGGTGGCGACTTGCTCGCGGGCGAAGACGCGGAATGGGTCGTCGAACTGCGTGAGCGTTTGCGCGAACGCCAAGTCGAAGCGCTGGCCGCGCTCGCCGAGGGCTGTTGCATCCGCGGCGACGCGACCGGTGCGGCCGTCTACTATCGGCGTTTACTCGCACTCGACCCCTTCCGCGAAGACGCGTTGCGCTCGCTGCTCGGCTTACTCTACGCCCACGGCGACCGGGCCCGTGCCGCATGCGAATACCGCAATTTCGTCAACCGGCTGCGCGACGAGCTGGGGGTCGAGCCCATGCCCGAGACCGTTGCCTATTACGACCAAATCGCTCGCGGACTAGCGCCCGTCCGCCCGTTGCTCGCGGACGTGCGCGACCTCGTGACCGTGGGCAACCTATGAACGCGCGACTCTTCTTCGCGCTAACGAAACCGTACGTCTTGCGGCCGCTCTTTCGATTCTTGCGCCGGTTCAATCCGATCTGGCCCGTGGGGAATTACCTCGTCGTTTCACGGTATCTCGACCTCGTCGAGGTGATGTCCCGCGACGTCGAATTCACGATCTCACAGGTCAACGGACCAAAGCTCAATGCGATCGATGGCCCGTTCCTTTTGGGCCTCGATCGCGGCCCGCAGTACGACCTCGAGGCGGCGATGGTGCACAACGCCTTGCCCTGCTCCGACTTACCGCGCATCGCGCAGATCGTCAATGAGGAAGCGACGCGGCAAATCCAAGCCGCCTGGCCGGCCCGGCGCATCGATCTCGTGAACGGTTACGCCCGGGTCGTCACCGTCCGCCTCATTGCGCGCCACTTCGGCGTGCCGGTCGACGACGAGCAGACGATGGCCGGCTGGCTGCGCGATATCTTCTGGGCGGTGTTTCTCGACCCGGCGAACGATCCGGCCATCATGCAGCAGGCGGTGCGCTCTGATGCCGAGTTGCGCGTGTACCTGGAAAAGGCTATCGCGGACCATCGAGCGGCGCCCGTTGTCCCGCCGGCGGATGTCGTCGGGAAGATGGTGGCTTTTCAAGCTGCCAACCGCGGCCTCGATCAGGGAGCGATCCGGCGCAATCTCGGCGGCATGATCGTCGGAATGGTCGATAACACGACGACATTCTTGACGTACGCGTTGAGCGAACTGCTGCGCAATCCGCGACAATTCGCACGCGCGCGCGAAGCGGCCCTCGCCGGCGACCGCGATACCGTGCGCCGCTATATCTACGAAGCGGGGCGGTTCTATCCGGTCGCGACGCTGCTCTCGCGGCACGCGAATGTCGACACGATTATCGCCAAGGGCACCCGTCGCCAGCGCCTGGTTGCGGCCGGCACGACGGTCGTGCTCGGCAATATCTCGGCGATGTTCGATGCGGACGGCTTCGACGAGCCCGAAACGTTCGACATCGACCATGATTCAGAGCGGCTGCATTTTGGCTTCGGCCTTCACCGTTGCTCGGGATACCAGATCAACTCGGTGCAGATACCTGAACTCGCCGCCGGCCTACTGCGCCTCTCGAATCTTCGCCTCGCTCCTGGCCGCGACGGTAAGATGCAGTTCCAAGGACCGTTTCCCAATCGCTTGCTCTTGGACTTCGACTAATGCACCAAGTCTTCACGTTCACGGCCAAAATCATTCCGGGACAGGTAGACGACTTGAAAGCGTATCTCGGGTCGCTGGCCCCCGGGCAGCCCAATTCTGGCGACCTGCCGCTCAGCAAACTCAAGAACCTGCACTTTGCGAGTTTAGTGATCGTGGACGCGAGCGCGGCGTTGCCGCCCTACCTCGTATTCGAGAATAATATCGACGGAACGATCGACGCGCACATCGAGCGACTCTGTTCCGCAGCCGCGAGCGGGCTGCACGAAATGTTTTCGCGTTGCGAGGCATACGGGACTGGACCGGTCGATGTCGGGCGTTTGCGCCGGTATCTCCGCGACCGCGTGTTGTTGCCGAACGCTGCCTTCGTCGGCAACTGCGGCCGCAGCGTACGGCGGATCAACGCCGAATCCGGCCTCGTCGACGATATCGAGAACCGGGTCGACGGGCTACTGAGCGCCGGCCCGGCGCCGGCTTCACAAGAACTCTACGATGCCGTACGGTCGGCGATCGCCGGCGACAAGTCGTGGGCGCTGGCTCCTAAAGGGCGGCTTTCCGGCAGCGATCTGTTGAAGCGCCGGCTGCGGGTGCTGGCACTGATTCCGCTGGGGCTGCTCGAACTGTTCGTCCGGCCCGCCGTCGCGATCCTGATCGTGCGCCGTGTCTCCGGTAAGAAGCCGCCGCTTCTCCTGTCGCTCGCTCTTGTCGCGGCGCCGGTAGTAGCGATCGCGATCGTCTTGCGCTACCACGAGACGCGGGACAAACCGAACACGTCGCCGCTTTTGCCCCAACAGTTAAAACGACTGACCGCGGCGGAAGACAAAGTTGGCCAGAACCATTTCGCTAGCGTCAGCGAGGTGAAGGCCGGCGGCTTCCGGCGGTCGGTGCTTCGGATCGTGCTCTTTGTCATCGGCCGGCTCGCGGCCGGCGTGTACGTCAACGGGACGCTCGGCTTGCTCGACAACATCCACTTTGCACAGTGGGTCGTGCTCGATGACGGCCGGCGTTTGCTCTTCCTGACCAACTATGACGGCAGTTGGGAGAACTATCTCGACGACTTCATCGACAAGGCAGCGAACGGGCTCACCGCGATTTGGAGCAACACGGCCGGTTTTCCGAGAGCGCGGTTTCTCTTCTGGGGCGGTGCGACCAACGAACGCCAGTTCAAGACCTCGGCGCGCCGGACGCAAATTCCCGCCGCCGTGTGGTACAGCGCGTACCCGGAGTTAACCGTCACCACGATCGAAAACAACAGTGCGCTACGCGACGGCTTGGCCAAGCGCCTCCAAGGTTCGGCCGTCGACACCTGGTTGCAACGTCTGTGACACCGGTGCGTGAGAAACAGAGAGTTTCGATGACCAAGCAGCTCAACGTCACAAACATCCAAGGCATCGTCGCGAGCGGATACATGCATCTCCCGTGGTCGGCCTATCTCATATTTGAGATCGATCCCGCGACCGCGCGCGACGCGGCACAATGGGTCGAGACTATCAGCGGAAAGATCACGACCGCCCAGAGCAGGGACGAGAAGCAGTCCCTTAACATCGCGTTCACGCATAGCGGCTTGCAGCATTTAGGCATCGATCGGACCGTTCTGAACTCGTTTTCGCTGCCGTTCGTCGACGGAATGTCGTCGGAGCGGCGTGCCTGGTTGCTCGACGACCCGCGACCGCTCGAGTGGGGCAACCAGGGAGAACCAGTCGACGTGCTCCTGATGGCGTTTGCGCCAACCGAGGCCGNNCTCCGTCACGATTTGCGCGGACACGTGCACGAAGACCGCCGCGAACACTTCGGCTTCTTCGACGGCATCGCCCAGCCGATCATCGAAGGGTTGCCGAACCGGCTCGACACACCGCCCGGACATCGCGACTTGGTCAAGAGCGGCGAGTTCGTTCTCGGCTACAAGAACGAATATGGCAACCAATCCGACGCGCCGCAACTCGGACCCGATGGCGAGCTCGGAAAAGACGGCACCTATCTCGTCTTTCGCCAAACGTCCCAAGACGTACGCGGTTTTTGGAACGCCGTCGCGACGGCCGCCCGGCGCTATTCCCTTGAAGAAGAGAAACTCGCGGCAAAGATGATCGGGCGCTGGAAAAACGGCGCGCCGCTCGTGAGAGCGCCTGAGTCCGACAACGCGAAATTTGCAGCGCACCGGGACACGCCCGACGGTACGGAGGATCCGAGCAACAACTTCGGCTTCAAGGAAGATCCCGAGGGCCTGCGCTGCCCGCTCGGCGCGCATATCCGCCGCGCAAACCCGCGTAATGGTTCGTTACACACCGAAGAGACTTCACTGCCGGCGCCGTCCGTCCGGCACCGGCTCTTGCGGCGAGGACGCTCGTACGGACCGAAACACGATTTCAGGGTGCGTTCCAGCGGCGCGATCGAACGCGGGCTCTATTTCATTGCGCTTTGCGCCGATCTCGAGCGGCAGTTTGAATTCGTCCAGCAGACCTGGATCAACAATCCCGCCTTCAACGAATTGGATGAAGTCGATCCCCTGGTCGGCGCCCAACCGTCCAACCCCGCCAAGAAGACGTTCACGATCCAAGCCGGCCCGACTCGCCAACGGGTGCACGACATGCGAAGCTTCGTCCACCTTAACGGCGGCGCTTACTTCTTCGTCCCGAGCATCGACGCGCTCAAATGGCTCGGCAATCCGGACCGCTAGGGCCGGGGCGAATGCAAAGGCTCGCCCCTGTCCTGGTTGCCACCCTGATGGCATTTGATGTATCATGATGGCATGCATCGCATCCAGGTTCAGCTGACAGCGCGCCAAGAAAAAGCCCTCCGAGAGTTGGCGCGGCTTCGCGGCTTGTCAATCTCTGCGCTGATTAGGGACGGGATCGACCACGTGTTGGAGCCGAGCGCGCGCGAGCGCGCCGCTGCACTCGAACGCGCGCGCAAGGTGATCGGCTCGTTCGAGTCAGGCCTTACCGACGTCAGCAAACGACACGACGCGTACCTTGTCGATGCCTATCGAAACGGCGAAGGCGCAGATTGAGCGCGGTCTACTGCGATACGTCTGCGCTTTACGCGCTGCTCGACCGGGGCGACGCCAACGCGGATGCCGCTGCTAAGACTTGGGAGCTCCTCGCGGGCGTTTCGACTCCGCTCGTTACGACAAACTACGTCGTGCTCGAGACCGTCGCGTTGGTTCAAGCACGCCTTGGAATGAAGGCCGTCGCGGCGCTCAGGGCTCTCCTCGACCCGTTCGTGTCGGTACACTACGTAGACGTTGCTTTGCATCTGGCCGCACTCGAGCAGCTGATCTCGCTCTCGCGGCGCGCGGTGAGCCTCGTGGATTGCGCCAGCTTCGCTTTCATGCGCCAAAATGGCCTCAATCGCGCATTTGCCTTTGATCGCCATTTTCGCGAATTCGGTTTTGATCCCGTGCGAACGAACAGCTCCCCCTAAACGCAGCGAAGCTCGCTAAGCGAGCGAAGTCGAAGGAGCAACGGCGTTCGACAAACTGGCAGAACTAAGGATCGACGATTTTACGGGCTTCATAGCAACGCGTGCAGTCGCAGGTGTCTGGCCGAACAAGTTGGGCGTGGACGTACAACTGGAGCTTTGCCTCGGCATAGCTCATTGGTAACAATCTTCGCCCGCTTAGACCACTAGACCTATCCCAAATCAAGCCGCTTTGTAAAGATTGGTTTCGAGTTGGGCGATATTGCCGTCAAAACGCGAAGGACGGCGTGCGGCTCGCGGCCGAAGCGTCGCTCGAGAACGAAAGGCGGCTTGATGGCAGAACCAGCGTCTCGTCCGTACGAACCGTTGCCCGATCCACCGAAGGACTTCACCTTGCACGAAGCGTTGCAGGGCACGCAGACGCCGGATGGACATTGGCATGTCGGCAAGCTCGAATTCGAAAACACGAAGGAATACTCGGATTTCCGCGTCGGCCAAGTCGAGATTGCCGGGACGAAGGAACAGCTCGCGACGCTCTACGCGCTCGAGACGACCGGAAAGATTCCCGGCACGGAACCGATGAACGCCGCGCCGCCCGGCACCACGGTCGAAGGCCTGCTCGAGGTCAAAGACAAGAAGCCCGACGACCAAGGCTTCTATCACCTCGGTACCCTCAAGGTTCAGAAAGACGAGTTCCAGCAATTTGCGGACTTGCAGAAAGATATCTGCGACAAGAACCCCGAGGCCTTGGCGGCGCTCTATCACATGGAGCACGCGCCCGACGGCCCCGTAACGTTCCGCGTCACGAACGATAGCGATCGCCGCGATCGCTACTCGAGCGACACGAACACGATCCACTGGAACGAGCACACGACCGGCCGCGACAGCCGCAACGGCGCGCGCGTCGATCCCGGTACCGCCGCTTTGCACGAGGAGACGCATTGGGCATTGCGCGGCGGCGTCGGCGACACGCTTGCGTCGATTCCAAGCAAAGCGTACTCGGACTATAACGAGCGTGCCGTCATCGAGGGATCGGAGGCGCGCATGCAAGACATCGAAGGCCACGCAAAGCGCCACTCGCATCACGGTCACGTGGTCCCGGTGCGGGAGCTTGACTCGGTTACACCCTCGCTGACGATTCGCCAGAACGGCGTCGAGCGCGAAGTCGGCCCGGGATTCCAGCAATCCGGCCGCGTCATTGGAATGAAGGACGGCTGGGTAACGCTGGCCGTGCGCGGCGACGGTTCGCAACCCGAACATCGCATGGACCTCAAAGTCGACCAGCTGCAAGGCGCGTTTCAAAACGATGTCTTCGGCGAACGCGTGCTCCTGATGGGCGCGCAGAAGCACGGCGATACGGTCACGATTTCGGCGTCGAACGACGGACGGATCGTCTACTCCGATCCCGCGCAAGAAAAACGCATAAACGAGCAGCATCAGCCGTGGCCGCCGTATCCGAAGGAGATGCCGCAGTTCTCGGGTTCGCCCGATCTTGCGGAACGCCCGGTCGTACCATCGCAGAAGACCGAGCTCGTCGGAGTGGGGCGCTGACATGCAACACGCGAGTTCAACGGCAATAACCGGCGTTCTCGGCACGCGCATCGAAGCGGCGCGTGCGACGGCGGTCAAGTTAACGATTTATCATCTGCCGGCGGGTCTGCGAACCATGATCGCGATCACCGCGGGATCGCTCGAAGAGTTTCCCGGCGTCGCCGTTGACGAGGTCTGCGACGCAACGACCATTGCCTCCGCGCTCGACGCACTCGCAGCCGCGCGGCCGTCCCCGTCCGATAGGCCGCCCAACGTTCGGTACGGCCTGATCTTTACCGACACCGCCGGCGAGCGGATCTTACGCGCGTACAAAGGCCGGTTCCCGAGCGAGGGTCAGATTGACGAAACGCCGTGCGCCTTCGAGGAGCCGGCATTCCACGACTGGCTCGCCGCGCGCTACCCATCGTATCGGCCCAGCGCTCACACCGAGGGCGCGCAAGAGGACCAATAACGGCCGATCCCGCGCGGGAGAGGATGCGGGATGCTCGCTCTGAAAGCGAGGCTGTCGCTCAATCAACGGACGGCCGTACGACGGCGGGGGTAACTACCCATGAACAACGTCCTAGCTTCGCGTGTCGCGATCATCGCGCTGGTCGCGCTCTCCAGCTTGACCCTCGCCGGCTGCTTCGGCAACTCGAATCCGGTCATCGGCAAATGGACCGTCGATCCGCAAAGCACCGGAGGCTGCCCGGACAGCCTCGAGTTCACCGCGACAACCATGTCTGTGAGCGCGGCGGGCATCGCGGCGTCGCACGACGTCACCTATGCCGTCAACGGCGCAGACGTTGTCGTTTCATCGCCGGACGGCTTTTCAGCGACCGCCGCAGTGAACGGAAATAACCTGACCTTTCAACAGCAGGAGCAATGCAGTTACGTACGCGGCCAGTAGTCATCCCGTGCCGGTCGATTACGTCACCATGTTAACGGTGTTATGCGAAGGGGCGGTCGGGCCACCATGGGTAGAAATCCGGCATGTCGGATGACACCGTGTTCGGAAAGAGGGCGGCACGCTTTTCGAGGAAGGCGCTTACGCCTTCGCGGCTGTCCGCCGCCATGCCGCGCGACTGTATCGAGCGGCTGTCGATCTTGTGGGCCTCCATCGGGTGGTCCGCGGCCTGAAGCTTCCACATCATCTGGCGCGTGAGCGCGATCGAGACCGGCGCGGATCGTTCGGTCAACTCGCGGGCCAGTGCGCGCGCGCCGGCGAGGAGTTCGTCCGGCGGAAACACCGTGCGCACGAGGCCGCGCTCTTTTGCCTCGGCGGCCGGAAAGATGCGGCCCGAGTAACACCACTCGAGTGCCGTCGAGATGCCGACGAGCCGCGGAAGGAACCACGCAGACGCGGCTTCCGCCGTGATACCGCGCCGGCTGAATACGAAGCCGATCCGCGCGTCCGCCGAAGCCAGGCGGATGTCCATCGGCAAGAGCATCGTCGCGCCGATGCCGACCGCGGGTCCGTTGATCGCGGCGATGACCGGCTTGAGGCTGTCGAAAATGCGGAGCGTGACGCGCCCGCCGCCGTCCCGATAGACGCCGCCCTCGAATTGCTCGCCCTGCGCCTCGGCGCGCCGCGCCGCGTAATCGAACGTCGCTGCGCCCGTCCCTAAGTCGGCGCCCGCGCAAAACGCGCGACCCGATCCCGTGACGATCACCGCCCGGACCGCGTCGTCGGCGTCCGTCGCATCGAACGCAGCGATCAGTTCGAGCATCATCGTCGTCGTGAACGCGTTGAGCTTCTCCGGCCGGTTGAGCGCGATCGTCGCGACCCCGTCGTCGACGGTGTAGAGGAGGGTCTCGAAGGTTGCTGTCGGCATGCTCGCGAGGTTGTACGAGGGGCGCCAAAAAGCATCCGCCGCCCCCGATTGTCCGGTCCGGGGTGGCCCGAACGTCATTGGGTCGCGGGACACACACCGCACCACTTACGGCGTGCGCGACCCGCGTCAACGAAACTCATCTATAAGACGAGATCTCGATTAAGCTTCCGTCCGGGTCGCGGCAATACACCGATCGCAGGCGACCGCGAGCGCCTTGCCTGTCGATCGGGCCGATCTCGATTGGGACCTTGCATAAATGCAAGTGCTCGACCACCCGCTCCGGCCCCGTTTCCGTTAAGAAGCAGAGATCCGCGCTTCCCGTCACGGCATTCTCCGCCGTAAACCAGTCGTGTTTATCAGCGGAAAGCGGGCGCACGTTAATCTTCTGGTCACCGAAGTGCAGCGACATACGCGACGGCTGCCCTTCGATATGGGTTTCCCGCCGTATCATGCCGAGGACGCGCTCGTACCAAGCCAAGGTAACGTCGACATCGCGAACGTTCAGGACGAGGTGATCGAGCGCCTCAACTTGCATCGGTGGCCCTCCCGCGCCTGTTAGCCGCGCATCAAATCCCGCCAGCTCGTCTCGCTAACTTCAACGCCATAGTACTCCGCCGCCGCCCGAATGTTCTCGAACGCTAGCGCCCGATCGTTGTCGTCGACGCCCTCGACCTGAGCGAACCGCGCCAGCGCGTTGCGCACGTGCGCTGCGTCAGTCAGCGGCTCGTGCCGCTGCCGCGGAAACGCAAACGCCGAATCCGGCAACTCCCCGCGCCGGGCATCCGGATCGCTTACAGGCTTCCACGTCGGAACAGGGAGCGCCATGCACTCACCTTCGCTGCCCTCGGCGCGTCGCGCCTGCTCCCCGACGCGCCCGCGCCGGCAAGAACCTGACGCACGGGCGGCTAAGAGGCCTTTGCGATTTTCCGTTCTTTTCTGAGAAAGCCGGTGTCAGTATGCCTTTTGGTGATGGTCCACGTATCGGCGGACATCGCGACAACGCGCCCACCCGGGCGGTCGATGCGCCGGATCAGCCGCCCGGCCGCCCCCGCTCGAACGCGGTCTCCAATACGCACAATCCCGGCGAGCAATTTCTCGCCGAAGCGCACACTGCGTCATCGATCTGCTACTTCAAAGGGCAAACGGATACGAAGGATCTCCCCAACGGGTGGCGCCGTCTGCCGACACCGGAACAGGATCCGAAGAAAGCGGCCCAACTCGAGAAGGACATGAAGACCGCCGACTGCGAGTTCCTGGCCAGCCCGAGCGGGCAGAAATTCGTCGCGTTCCGCGGTACGGAGATGCAAAAGGGCGGCGCGGAAGCGCTCAAAGATTGGAAGAACAACGCGCAGCAAGCGCTCGGGATGCAGAGCGAAAAGTATCTCGCTGCCGCCCGAATCGGCGAGGCCTTCAAGAAGGAAGCCGACGTCGCGTTCACCGGCCATTCGCTCGGTGGCGGCCTCGCAAAACTCGCGGCCGAAAAGGCTTCGACGCCGGGCCCGAACGAGCAGGGCGTCGACCCGAAGGTCTGCGTCGGATTCAACGCCGCTCCCGTGAACCCAAGGACCTACGCGCGCGAAGGGCTTGCGGAAAAAGAGCATCTGCGCATCGGAATACACGTCGTCAATGAAAACGACGCATTGAACCGCTTCGTCAAGGGCGGTAAGACCACGACGATCGGCGGCGAGGCGATCGGCGATCGCGAACGCGAGGACAATTCGATGATCGTGCTCGCTAAAGGTGCCGGCAGCGTCGCCGGCGCGAGCGGCCACGGCAACAAGAACCTCGTCGAGCCGGGCGGCGAGCGCGGGGATCGCGTCCAGTTCTATCCGCTACAGAACGGGAAGGGTCAATCGGTCGAGGCGGCCGAGTTCGACAAGTTCGTGCCCTCGAAAATTATCGAGAACCGCGAATTCGCGCAGCAAGCGCTCCAGACCGTGCAACACGCCCAGGGCAATGAGATCGCCATCGGCGGACACCGGCAGGGACTCGGACGATGAGCGTTACCTATCACGATCCGCACCTGCCGCACGGTGAGCTGCCGTTGCTGCGTCACCGCGACGGTGGCGACGACGTCGTTTTCGAGCACCCGGTCGCCGTGGTCGGGCACGTCATCCACCTCGACTTCGACACGGTTACGATCTCGGGTGGCCGCGGCTCGTTCACCGAAATCTACTTGGAGGATCTCTACGACCTGCTCGACGGTCCGCAGATGGCGATGAGCCTCTTCCTCGATGCCGCCGATCACAACGACGAAGTCCACATCAAGCTCACCCCGGAGGGGCTCACGTACCACAACCCAGCCCAGCAGGCGCGGCTCGAGGAGGCTGTCGCCGCCGGCTAACGCCGGCTCATTCGGCGTCGCCGACGACGATAAACGGAGCCCAGAAATACGGATTGTGCAGCGCTTCGTCGGCGCCGCTCAACATGTCGAGCTTTGCGCCGCGAAGCGCTTCTGCGATCGTCTCGCCCCGCGCTAAGCGCCGGAACATCGCGGTGGTCAGCGCGCTCGACGCGTTCGCCTCGACGAGCCACGTGGTCCCCGCGACGGCTCGTGCCCCGGCGCTCATAAATGCGCCCGGTAAGCTCGTCGAGCCGTCGCCCGACGGGTCGACGCTTAGCCCCGTGTCGCAAGCCGAAAGGACGGCCAAATCGGCATTCAAACTGAGGATAGCCGATTGTTCCAGGGTAAAGTCGATGTCGCCGCGCCCAGTCGGATCCGCAAGGACGAGTGTCGCTCCGTACGGGCCCCGCTGCGGGTTGCAGGGCTGCAGCAGCGCATGGGTGGCGAAGACGAGATAGCGATAATTCTGCAACTCGTCGCGCGTACTGCGGTCTTGCAGTTCCGTTCTCGTTGCGGCGTCGCCGAGCAGAATATCTTCCGGTGCGGCGTTCATGATCTTCCCGATCTCGGTGGCCTGCTGCTCGGTTTGCGGCAGCGGATCGAGATGACAGAGAGGGACCGGGTGCCGGTCGATATCGACGCTCCCGCCTGCGAACGTTTGCACGGCGGCGGCGAAAAGCGGACGCGGCGCGTGCCGATGACTCCGAATCGCGGGGCTCCGGAGAAACGCGAGCAGCGACGCCGAGGAAAGATATGCAATCGCGTGCTGCGCCACGAGGTACTGCGGCGGACCGCTCGAGGGATCGGACGTCACCAGTGCTTCGAACGGCAGGTTGTTTAGTGGACCGGTAGGCACGACGTAGACGGTCTTCGCTCCGGTGATTCGCCGCGATACGGTTTCGGGAACGAGAAGCCGGCCGAGCTCGAAGCCGATCTGCACGAAGCCCCCCGTCGTCTTGCGTGCGGCCGAGGCGATGTCTGCGCCTTGCTGGATCGCAGCCGCCATGCGCGCAGGCCCGTTGCGGTACTCCGCGACCAGTTCCGCGACCCGCGCGAAAGTCGCGTCCGAAAGACGCAGAAATGCGAGCGTATGGGTCGCACCAGGCTCGAGGACCCACACGAACGTGCCCGATGATGTGACGTCATAGACAAGCAACGCTTCGCCGGACTTCAGGGCGCCTCGCAATGCGTCGATCGACGCAACCGGCGACGCCGGCGACGCCGCATACCCCGGATGGAGGACGGCAAAATGAGCGCGCAAATCGCGAACCACGAGTCGCGCTCGAGCGATCTCGTCTCTTTCCTGCCACAACTCGGGCTGAAATTGCAATTCGTCGTACGGCCACGTGAGGAATTCTATCCGCCCCACCTCTCCCCCGAGTATCCTCAGCTCCGTTTGCTCCTGCGCCGTTAGGAAATAGCGATCGAGGACGCTTTGTGAAACGGTATCGAGCAGTTCGCGCCCTTTGGTGCGATCGAAGACGCGCAAGGCTTCGGCGTCGTACCCGGCCCGCGGCGCCCGCTCGTGCAAGTCGTAGAGAAATGCGATGAAGTCATCGAAGTTTCGCAGACGCTGCATTTGCGAAAAGACGCCTTGGGCTGGATAGCCCGCGGCGAAAAAGAACTGCTCCGTTTGTGTCGTGTCCAGGCGGGTCGCCGCTTCGGCGAGATCGAGCGCGTCCTCGTAGTCATGCAAAGCTGCGCGCGCCGCATCCCCAATCCCGCCCGACGGCGCATTCTGTCGTGACGCCTGCGCCGCTGCGTACGCCGCCGCATGTCGCTCGAACAGCTCGTCCATCGACGTCGCAGGCGCGCTCCTGGCGGACGTTTCATCCGAGGGAGGCGCTTGCGCACTCTCCAGCTCCGTGCGCAAAGCCGCGGCTGGTGCAAACCGGCCGGAAACGTCAGCGAGCTGCTGGACCGCCTCGAGCGCCCAGTCCGAACGCTCCTGTTGCGAGAGCCGGCGGGCATACTGCGTCTTCTGGAGGTCGTCGCCGCCGGGAAACGGCGGCAACGCCGTGCTCGCTTCCGCGCGGAAGAAGCCCCCGCCGGGCGGCCGGTTCGGGGCGCGCACTTCGAGGAAATAGAGGCCGGGCGTTAGCGGCAAGCCGCGAAAGACCGCTCGCGTCGTCCCGACGTCCCGTAGCGTGGCGACGGGTCGCGCCTGCCACGGAACGCTTCGGTAGATTGCAAGCGCGTAAGGCGGCGAACCGCCGGACCAGGCGAAGGCAACGTCTCGCGTCCCCGCGATCAAAAGACCGACGCGCCCGTCGAGCAGCGGCACGCTAATCGGCGAGGTGCCGGCTGCCACCGCGATCGGCAACGCCAAGATCAGAGCCAGAATTGCGGCTCCGGTACGCACTTACAATCCGTGCTCGAGCGTCGATCGCAACGCTGCTGCCGGCGGATAGTCGTCGGGGACGCTCGCAAGATCCTCGTATGCCTGCAGGGCCCACGCCCCGTTTTCTTGTTGCGAGAGCCATCCCGCGCGCAACGTCTCTTTAAGTTCGTCACTTTCGGTCGTCTGTGCGAGTGCGTTCAGGTCGGCGCCGGACATGTGCGGAAGCGCCTCAGGCGGATCAACGCGAAATGAGCTCCCGTGCGTGGCGTGTGCGCAACGAACTTCGAAGTAATAGACGCCCGGCGCGAGGTCGAGATCGCGCAGCGTCGCGATGCGGTCGGGCACCGAGTCGAGCTCCGCAACCGCAGTTGCACTTCCCGAGAAAAGCCGTATGCGGAAGGGCGGAGCGCCGCCGAACCACGCCATCCGTAGGTCGCGTCGCCCGGTTACCATTAGCGCCAGAGGTTTGTCGATCAACGGAATCGCGATCGTGGTCTCGCTCGGGCCGGACGAGCCTTGGACGGCGGCCTGCACCGCTGCCCCTTCGGATCCGGTTCCCTGGTTCGGGCGCGGAATGAGATCGGCGACGAACTGCACGAGCGCAAGCAAGGCCAAGCGCGCGGGGCTGGGATGTCCCACCTGCGGAACCATATAGGATGTTGCGTTCGTATCGTCGGGAAGTTTCATCTCGACGCCGCCCACGGTAAATACGATCAGGGCCGCCCGTGATGCCGCATGATTGACCGTCACCGTGTCTCCGCGCTGGAGCAGCATGAGTTCTTGCGGCGGCGTAACCACCCCCGAAGCGTGCCGGACATCGTATTGGCTGGCCGGCGGGTTGAAGCAAAGCACGAAGCCGTCAGACGACGTCACTGCTGCGGCCGTGGGCGGCGCCTGAAAACGGCACGCCGATAGCGGCTTATCCGCTCCGGCCCAGAGCGGCGCAACAAGCAGACCCGCCGCGACCGCGAACCCGAACCAAACGCGCATCACCCCGCCTCCTCCGCAGGGGCCGCGTGCTCGGATGCATCCTCGAAGCGCCGAGCGAGCGCATGCAATTGCACGGCGATCAGCGGGATCATAAAATCGATGAAGACCCCGGATCGCAGCAAATGAAAGGTCACCCACGGGATCGCGGCAACGATCAGCGAGCTCGACACGAACATTCCCCAGAACGAGCGAAAGACCAAGAAGGCAACGCTCATCACGACGATCAGTGCCGCCTCGACGAACAAAATTCCCACGATGGGAAGCGGCTTGATGACGCCATGCATTTCGAGTGACTTCACCGCGTTGAGGATGATCAGGGAACCCGGCATCATCCCGATCGGCGTAGCGTGGAGATCCGAGTTTTGTGCCGTGCTTCCGATCAGGACGAGGCGCCCACGTACGGCTTCGTCACTTAGCGGTGAATCGTCGCCTCGTTCACGCGGGCCGGCGACGCGAAACGCCGAAATCGAACCTGGGAACGCGGCGCCGCGCCAAGGTATCGTGTAGAAGACGCGCGCTCCGATGCCGCCCGCGGACGAGTCCTGAACGAGCCCGTCGATGCGCTGCGCCGCAGCATCCTGGCCGGGCAACGCTTCCGATGCGGAACGCGTGAGGCTGGCGCGAAGGTCTGCGAACGCGGCCTTGGGATCGTTGCCGAGAATCGCCGCCACGGCGAGCTGGGTCGAGGGAACCTTCAAAAGGAAACCGCTGCTCTCGCCCGACGTGCTCTGGTACGATTCCCACTGGCGCCAGCGGCGGACGACGCCGTCGGAGTCGCTTGCG
Source organism: Vulcanimicrobiota bacterium (assembly GCA_003158195.1). Taxonomy (GTDB): domain Bacteria; phylum Vulcanimicrobiota; class Vulcanimicrobiia; order Vulcanimicrobiales; family Vulcanimicrobiaceae; genus Palsibacter; species Palsibacter borealis. Next base: position 25,991 of record PMHP01000228.1, read on the forward strand.
TCGAAGAGCGGCGAAGCCCAAAAGACACACGTCCCCTCGATGACGTCGGGGTCGAGGTAGGAGCGCAGCATCGTAAATTGGCTGCCGCGGCTCGTCGGCACGAAGCCGCGCTCGAGGATCACGCTTGGGCCGGGTCGTCCGCGGCGGTCGGCGCAACGCCGCGAGTAGGAGCCGATGTAACTCGCCAATTTCTTGGCATCCGTCGTGCTTCCGGCTTGGTTGAAGCCGGCATGGTTGAGAACGACGTCGACGACAATGAGCGCGGCGCCGCCTTGGACGGCGTAATCGAGAAGGCTCAGCAGCCGGTCGCGCGGGATGAAAAGCGGTTCGTCCCATTTTGCGAGCGTCTCTTCGTCGATGTCGAGCAGCGTTACGCCGTAGGATTTTCCGTTGGTTGCCTGGATCTCGGGCGTTTCCGTGCCGGCGAACAGCCGCATCGTCGCGTCGAGCTCGGTGCCGCGCAACCGGTCACCGGCGTTGCTCGCGTCGAAGACCTGAAGCAACAGCGCGATCGCAAGGCCGACGACGAGGTTCGAGATCAGCCGGCGGCGATACGGCCGTACGGCGTTCGCAAGACGCGCGAGCGCAACCCGTACGGGCGACAAGAGGTCCGTCACCCGATCGACGAACGACAATAACACTCCTCGAAAGGACGCCCACCTGCTGAAGCAGTGTGGTTTTAATGCCGGCGCCCCGCCCCCCTCGGTTCCGTGCCCCCGCTCGGGCGAAACCCTCGCGAGAACCTCGCCCGTGGCCCGATCTCGCCCACCATGTCAAGCGCGTACGTTGCGGCTAACGTTGGGCCGCCCTAGAGCTGCGCGAGAACCTCGTCCGTCGTGCCAATTTCTCCGATCCTTGGGAAGATATGTTCGAGCGCTCGGTCGTGAGCTTCGGCGATGCGATCGGTCATTGCATCGGAGACGAACGTCAGGTTGAACGACCGCTCGTAGGCGTCGCGCGCGGTCGACTCCACGCCGATGCTCGTCGCGACGCCGCAGAGAACGATGTCGGTAACCCCGCGCCGGCGCAGCTGAAGCTCGAGGCCGGTGCCGTAAAAGGCACCCCATTGATGTTTGAGGATCAGGATATCGCGCTCCGGGTCCGCGCCGAGCGCATCGACAAATTCACTGAACGACGGTGGGAAATCGCCCGCCGGCATCGGGGTCTGTACGCGCGTTTTGATTGCATCGGGACGTCCCTTGGAAAAGCCGACGTGCACGAGCACGACCGGCCGTCCCTTGGCGCGAAACGCCTCAACGAGCCGGACGACGTTGTCGACGACGGCTTGCACCGGATGCACCGTCGGCATCGCCACGATGCCTTTTTGAATGTCGATAACGACGAGGGCGGACGTCGCGTTGATTGCCGTGATCGGCATGCCGTCTATATACCCCTAGCGTTAGCTGTGCATCCGGAGGACCGGCCCAACTGGTTTGCAACGGCCTGCGCGAGTGCGGGCAGTCCCTCCATTAACGAGAGGTAATCGCCCTTGTACCCAACCTGGTACGGTCCTCGCACCGTCCCGGTCGCGACGTCGACGAGCGACACGTCGGTCCCCCAGATCAGAGCCATCGCGCGTGTGACGCTCCCATAGATAACCGTCCGCACGCCGAGTTGCTGCCCGATGCGGCGCGCGCAAGCCGCGTCGTCGCAGACATCGCGGCGCGAGCTCGAGCCGTAGCCTTCGCTTTCCGAGACGCGCTCGACGCGAGCAGGATCGACTACCGGGCCGCTTCGTCGTGCGATCAGTTCCCCAAGCCGCTCGCCAAGCGCACGACGCTCGGCCGATGACGGGTCGATCGCGTAGGGTAGCCCGGTATCTCCGGCGACCAGGGGCAGCAGCGCGAACCGTTCGCACACACCCGACGGAAGCGCGCTCGCACCCGCACTCGCGACCAAGAACGTAGCCGGCACGAGCATTGAGATGAAGGCGCGCCGCAGGGACGTCGACACGATCCACTTGTTCGACGCATGGTCCGCAGAGCGCCTGGAGGGAGAGCGACCTCTGCTAAGCACCGTTGGCTGAGACGACCGCTGTCCGAATCAGACGCAGCGCCGCCGAGCCGATCTCGCGCATTCCGGTATCGTCTTCGCGGACGCCATAATCGAGTTCCAAAATGGCATGATAGATAGCGCGATAGCGCGCGGCGTTCCAGGTTCGATCGTCGATCGGCCCGTATGCGGCGCGAAACACCGCATGGGCGCTCGACGGCAGGACGAGATGTGCGATTGCGAGATCTAAGGCCGGATCGCCGAGATGGACGTCGCCCCAGTCAATGATGCCCGTGGGACGGGCCCAATCGTTAAGCAAGATGTGGCGTGCATAGAGATCACCGTGCACGAGCCGGCGCTTCGCATCGCCCAGTGGCAGCGGCGGATGCGCCTCGAGCCACGCCGTAAAGATGTCCTCGCCCGCGATGTGGCCGGACACGGTAAGTGTCGCGACGCGCTTGCGCGTGATCTCAAAACGTTTCTCGTGATCGAGCCGGCCGATCTCGTCGGGTGGTAAGCCGCGTGCAACGAATTCGGCCGGCTCGACGTCGTGCAGCGCGCGTAAGAAACGGGCCAGCGGCTCCGCTAAGGCCGTGCGGGACTCGTCGGACAGGACGACGGAGCACGCCGTCGCCCCGTCGATCCGCTCGTAGCCGGCGAAGATCCATGGGTATTCACCGCTCGCCTTCCCAATAAACTGCGGAGCGGAGATTGCGAGCGGAAGCCTCGGTGCGATATGCGGCAGGATCGCAGCCTCTCGCTCGATGAGCCTGGCGACGATTCGGCGCCGTGGAAAGCGGAATACGACGTGGCCGTCGATGAGGAAGGCCGCGTTATCCCAGCCAATGCCAAATGGCTCGACGGTCGCGCTCGCAAGCTCGGGGAACTGCGTTCTCACGAGCCTAGTCGCGAGCGGAGCATCAACGTCGATATCGGCAGTCCACTCGGGCATCGCGTGTGATTCGCGCCGGCGAGCGACATCCGCTACATTCGGGGCTCGGAGGACCGCCCAATTCCAGCGCGCAAACCCCTAAAGCCGCCGCACCGCGGCGCAGGAGGACCTATGTTGCGTAAGGCGATCCCTCTCGTCATCGTCGCCATCGTGTCTCTGGTTGCCGTTTCGCGCCTGTCCGCGCAGAGCACGTGGCCGACCGCCGACTCCTATGTAAATGCTGACAAAGACAACGCAAACTGGATTTTACCGGCGCGAAGCTACACCGGCAATCGCTATCTCACAAGCACCGAAATCACGAGCGCCAACGTCGGCACGCTAAAGAAAGCGTGGGCGACCAACATCGACGCGCGCGGCCCACTCGAAACCTCGCCGATCGTCTGGAACGGAACCGTGTACGTGACGTCGTCGCACAACGACGTCTACGCGCTCGATGCCCAAACCGGCGCCGTCAAGTGGCACCGAACCTACAAACCGCACGTGATCGCGTTCTCAGCAAATCGCGGCGTCGCCCTGGGCGACGGCAAAGTCTACGAAGCCACGCTCGATGGCCACCTCATCGCGCTCGATGCCGGCACCGGCAAAACGGTCTGGAACATCGTCGCGGCCCACGACACGACCAACACGTTTTTCACGATGCAGCCCGTGCCGTACAAGAATATGCTCCTGCTCGGCGCTTCGAACGGAGACTGGGGCGGCATCGGTTATCTGAGCGCCTTTGACGCCGCGACCGGCAAACGGATCTGGGATTGGAAGACGGTCCCCGGCATCGGCGAGCCCGGACACAACTCCTGGGCCGGCGACTCCTGGAAGCGCGGCGGCGCCGCCATCTGGAGCGGCGTTGCGATCGACCCCGCATCGAACACGCTCTACGTCGACGCCGGCAACCCGCAGCCGGACTTCCTTGGAACGATCCGCAAAGGCGCGAACCTCTACAGCAATTCGATGGTCGCGCTCGACATCAGCGGCGCCACGCCGACGGTCAAGTGGTATCACCAGTTCATCCCGCACGACACACACGACTGGGATCCCGCAATGCCGCCCGTTCTCTTCTCAGGAACCGTCGGCGGAGCGCAGCGCAATCTCGTCGCTGCCGGCGACAAAGGCGGGAACTTCTGGGTGCTCGATGCCGGCACGGGCGCCCTCGTCTATCATGTCGCCGTCAGCACGCAGAAAGGGCAAAACACCGAACCCAACCGCAAGGGCGACGTCGCCTGCCCGAACACGAACGGCGGTGTCGAGTTCAACGGCGGCAGCTACATGCCGGATACGAACGCGTTCTTCGTTCCAAGCGTCGATCAGTGCGGGCTCTGGACTTCGCCCGGCACCGCAACCTACGTCTCGGGCCAATTCTTTCTCGGCGGCGCATTCCCGAAGCTGGTCGGCCCGAGCACCGGTTACATGAGCGCGATCGACATCGGCAGCGGCAAGTTCCTATGGCGCAAGCACCTCGCCTTCCCGCAGATCGGCGGCGCGCTCTCGCTCTCGTCCGGGATCGTCTTCACGGGCGGCGTCAACGGCGACTTCACGGCCTACGACGCCAAAACCGGAAACGTGCTGTGGCACCATCCGACCAACCAAACGATTCAGGCACCCCCGGGATCGTATAGCGCGGGCGGAAAACAATACGTCATCGTTGCGTCCGGACCAGCCGGCATCAACTTCGCCGATCCGCGCTTCGGACAAGGCGCGCCGACGCTCGAGGGAACGTACACCCATTCCACCAAGGCAACGATCACGGCCTTCACCCTACCCTAGGAGAAACGCGATGCGCACGATCGCCTTGCGGCTGCTCGCCGTCTTCGCTCTCGTATGCGGAGCGCCGGCGAGCGCCGCGCCCGACGATCACGCCGGTGCGCTCGCCGCGCTCGCCGACGTGCGCGCGGCGGTCACGGAGATCGTGCGCATCGAGGATGGCTACGCCGTCGGTCACGGCCCGTATCTTCGCGCCGCGCATCGCGCGATGAACGCGCTCGTCGGCCGCCGCGACGACGGCTATGCCGCCTCGTTCGGCGATCCCGGCGACGGCGCGGGAACGCTCGGCCATCTCGACACGATGCTCGACAAGGAAGGCTCCTCGCTCTGGACGCCCGCGATCGAAGGTGCGAAAGCCAACGTCCTCGCCGCCGCGGACAACCTCCAGAGCGCGTTCGGCGAAAAGGAGATGGAGGATTACCAAGCCGACCTCACACGCGCGCTCGCCAACCTCGCGCTCGTCGTCGGCCGGCCCTCGCAGGACGGGGTGCTTGGCGGAATCAGCGGTGCGCTTGGAAACACGACGCTCGGCGTTCCCGCAGGCATTCCAAGTGTTTCGGGCTGCGCGCTCCCGGCGCGCACACCGGCATATGGGATCGTCGCGCAACGGCTCGTTTATGTCGCCCTCCCGCGGCGCTCGGCGGCTACCACGATCCCGGACGAGTTGAGCGTCGCGCGCGTCGTCGTGCAGGGCGACGACCTGATCCTCTACACGCGCGCCTCGGACAGTGCAATGGCCGTGTGCCGGCGCACGGCGCACTTGCAGCGCACGCGTGCGGTCGCCCCCGCGAAAGCCGTCCCCTGGTATACCGCGGCGCAGGCCCACGACGGCATCGCCGTCTACCGCAAGTCGTGCCTCCAGTGTCACGGCGCCGATCTGCAGGGAACCGCCGGTCCCGCCGTTGCGGGGACCGAGTTTCTCACGACGGCGAAGACCAACAAGTGGACGCTCTCCGATCTGCGCACGACCGTCTTCCAGAACATGCCCTTTTCGAATCCCGGCTCGCTCACGCCCAAGCAGTACGCGGACGTCACCGCATTCTTGCTCGCATCGAATTGTTACGCCGCCGGCACAAAACCGTTCCCGCAGTCCGACAGCCCCGCCTTCGCCGCCATAAAACTCGGCCCAATCCCCGCCGCCAACCCCTCAAACCCCAAACTCCGAACCTGCACCGTTAAATAGTTGTCATCCTGAGCGAAGCGCCGCAGGCGCGCAGTCGAAGGACAGACGGTGCATGGCAAAATCACGCCGCTCCTTCGACTCCCGCCTGAAGGCGCTGCGCTCAGGATGACAAGGCGCCCCGGACGCCGGCCGCCAAGTCGAACCAAATGGCCGACGTCCTGAACGACATCCGCCCGATAAGCCTCGAAGAGATCGAAGCCGCGCGTGCACGCATCGCGGGCACGATCGTGCGCACGCCGCTTGTGAAGCTCGAGCTCGGCTCGACGCACCGCGACATCTATCTCAAGCTCGAAAATCTTCAGCCGATCAACTCCTTCAAACTGCGCGGCGCGGCCAACGCGGTTGCGATGCTCGCGCCCGATCGTCGCGCCGACGGCGTCTGGACGATCAGCGCGGGCAATGCCGGTCAGGGCGTCGCGTTTGCGGCCCGGAAGGCCGGCGTGCCATGCACGGTCGTGACCATCGAGACCGCTCCGGAAACGAAGGTCGAACGCATGCGCGCGCTCGGTGCGACGATCGTGAAAGCGCCGTTCGACGCGTGCTGGGAGGCACTCGACCGCCGCACCTTTCCCGGCCTGAACGCGACGTTCGTTCACCCGTTCGACGACGACGATTTCATCGCGGGCAACGCCACGATGGGTCTCGAGATCCTCGAAGATCTCCCGAGTGTTGCCATCGTGATTGCAGCCTTCGGGGGCGGCGGTCTCGTCGGCGGCATTGCGTCCGCGATTAAACCGCGCGCGCCGCACGTCCGCGTGTTCGGCGCCGAGCCGGAAACCGCCGCGCCGGCGGCGGCCTCGTTCGCGCGCGATGCGGCCGCGACGTTCGATGAATGGCAGGTCAGTTTCGTCGACGGCGCGGGCGGCAAGAGCGTCTTCCCGCGCATGTGGGAACGCATCAAAGACATCGTCGACGGCTCGATCGTCGTCTCGCTCGACGAAACCAAGAGAGCCATGCGCACGCTCGCCGAAAAGGCGCGCGTCATTGCAGAAGGTGCGGGCGCGCTCCCGGTCGCGGCGGCACTCTCCGGCAGGGTCGAGGGCGAGGGACCGATCGTCGCCGTGATCTCGGGCGGCAACATCGATCTCGCCAAATTCTGCGAACTCGTCGCCTAGACGTACCTCATCAACTCGGCAAGTTGCGGCAGGCTCAGACCGGCGGGCGTCCGTTTCGTCGCCGTGACCCACGCGTCGTCGGCGATGGCATACACCTCATCGACGTACTCGTGGAAAAACTCCCACGTCATCCAATAAAACTTGCCCCAGGAAATCACGATCGCCCCGGACTCGTCGTAGCCGGGAAGCACGACGGCGTGGCCTTCGACGATTTTCGACCTTTTCGGATCGAGGGTCCAAACTTTCGGTACCTCAGCCTCGTGCGGCAACACGTTCTGCGGAAGGTTGAGGCCGACGTAGGCCACGCCGCAGTCGGCAATCGTGCGTTTGACGTCGTCGGTGCTCCGTGGATCCACTTCGAGATACGCGACCGTCTTGTCGCGTTTGCCGCCGCCCGTCCCGATCGGCGCGCCGTCCTTATGCAGAAATCGCAAGACGTGCTGCACCACGCCGCCCGGGCCTTCGCCCGGCTCCGACGGCTTATACCCGCACGCTTCTTCATAGAGTAACTTGACGTCCGAATCGTTCTCGGTGATCGGCGCACCCTTCGCATGAAACGTCCAAACTTGCCGCGCGTGATAGTACGCCGCGCACGTGCAGTTCTGCAGCTTGTCGTTGAGCAGCATTCCCAGCTCCGCGGGTAGCCGCGACCGCGCGCTTTTCGTATAGTCGACCGCTGCGGGCGGCGGCGGCCTCCGCCGGCCGGCCATCGTGGCGCTCAAATGCGGGATGCGCGGATCGAACGCGCGCGGCAGACGCCCGAGCTTATTGATGAAGTTGTACCGCCGCGGAGGCATTTTTCGGGTGCGTGCGATCGAACGCGATTTGAGCTTCGTGAACTTGCGCCATGTGTTCGACCGTCCACGCAGCGAGGGCGGCAAGCGGAGCTTCGAGCGTTCGCCCCAGGGGCGTCATCGAGTACTCGACGCGCGGCGGGATGACGGGGAAGACCCGGCGGACGACCAAACCGTCGCGCTCGAGATCGCGAAGGGTTTGGGTCAGCATTTTTTGGGATATGCCCTCAATCCGGTGCCGGAACTCCCGAAACCGGACCGGTCCCTCAGCCTCCGAGAGGATGCCCATAATCAGGGTCGTCCACTTGTCGGCAATCCGGTCGAGGATTTGCTGCGCCGGACAAATTTTCGAATAGACGGTCGAGTCAGCCTTAGTATCCATCGAGAACCTAGACCACTTTTTGGTGCCTTCTTGTGATTGATAAGTCGGTATGCTTCAGTGACTAAGGCTCAGGCTACCACATCGTCACTCCCCCGCACAACCCGCAAGGAGACCTCCCTATGAGCAGCGCCCCGAGTTCTACCCAAACCGGCCGCACCTATGTCATCGATGCGACCCATACCAGCGCCGCCTTCGTCGTTCGGCACATGATGATCTCGAAGGTCCGCGGTCATTTCACCGCCGTGACCGGCACGATCGAGCTCGCTCCGGACGGGAACGTTCCGGTCCGCGTCGAGGCTGAAATCGACGTCGCGTCGATCGACACCCGCGAGGCGCAACGCGACGGCCATCTGAAGTCGGCCGATTTTTTCGATGCCGAGCACTACCCGAAGATCACGTTTCGCAGCCTGCGCATCACGGGCTCCGAAGACGCTTTTCACCTCGAAGGCGATCTCACGATTCGCGGGACGACCCACCCGGTTGATTTCGAGGCGAGCTTTGAAGGCGCCGTAGCCGACCCCTACGGTAACCAACGCGTCGGCTACGAAGCGCATACGAAAATCAGCCGCAAGGATTTCGGTCTCAGCTGGAATCAGGCACTCGAGACCGGCGGCGCCGTCGTCGGCGACGAGGTGCGGATCGAACTCACCGTCGAGGCGATCGCGCAGAAGGCGTCATGAGCGATCGGCCGGCGTTAAGCTTTGCAAAAGACGTTCGCCCGCTCTTTACCGATCTCGACGTCGCGCACATGAAGCCGGCCGGCATCGATCTGAGCGACCGGGCATCGGTCGAAGCCCACGCGGACGCGATCTACCACACCGTCACGGCAGGAACCATGCCTCCAGCCGGCACCGGCGAGCGCTGGACGGAAGCCATGTGCGCGCTCTTCAAGCAGTGGCAAACGGAAGGCTACGCCCCATAGCGCTCGCGACTGCGTCGCTATGTTACTACGAGGTCAGTACGGGCACTCGTACGGCGTGTACGGTGGGTTCCACCACGGAACCCACTGGTAGCCGTTCCAGTACCAGCACACTCCGGGCGAATACTCGTAAGCGAACACGTTGACCCCGTCGAGGTTCAACCAAAAGCCGTAGTGGCCGCCCCAGTTCGTCCAGTCTTGATTCTGCCAGTAGTCATGCCAATACCCGTGATACCAGCCGCTCGACCAGTACCCGCGATCGGAACCGGGATGGCCGGCGTACGCCGTGTTTACCGTCGTATGATAGCGGTTGATGTGATAGTTCGTGATGTCGTGCGAGATCTGTGCGTTTCCGATCGTGACGTTGCGCGTTACGCGCGGCGTATACTCTTGCACGCGTTGCTGTTTCGCGGGATGGAACTGATCGGGTGCGGTGTGCGGAACCGGCTGGTGAACGACAATGGCCGCGCGCGGCGCGGCGGGATGCTGGTAGTGCGGTGCGGCCCGTCCACCCCCGCGATTCGGCTGAGCCGTTGCCGGTATGCTCGACAGCAAGAAGCTTACGATGATGACGATCCGAAAAAGCGCGCTCATATGCTTACCTACCTCTCTAGTGACAGCATACCGCGCGACGGAGAGGGAAACCTGAGAATCCCTAGGCGCTGTCGAGTTCGAAGCTCAGTGGAGCGTCTTCGGAAACGTGGTAGACGTCGTACAAGACCGCAAGCGCCAGCACGGCAAGGTACGAGAAGTTGTCGTCGCCGCCCGTTAGCACGTAGGGCATCGTGAAATTGTCGGCGTCGATTTTGGGTGACTCAAAGCCAAAACCCACAAGCGCCGCGCCGGCCTCCGCGCCGAGCTGCTTTTTTGCCGGGAGATAGTTGTTCGACACGGCGTCGACAATGAGGTTCCGCGCGCCTTTTAGCACCATGAACTGGACGTAGTAGTCGCCGGCCTGCACGATCAGAAAGCCGTCCTCTCCAATTTTCATCAGTCCTTTGAACTGCTCGAGGATCTGCGCGATCTCTTGCGGGTGCCGCTCGATGATCGCGGTCGCCTCGGCCTCGCCAATCGCCATGGTCCCGGGACCTACCGCGCGCGCCGCCAAAACCCTCGGCGCCGCGTGGCCGGGGGGACGCTCGGCTTCCTAGTGATCTGCCGGGAATCCGTCGAAGCCGGTAGGCATGAACGGCCTCGCTCACATCTTTCTTCACGTTGCGATGTGCAACGCGGTGGCGCGCTTGCCGGAGGGGACGGTTGTCGCGGTCCACGTGCAGATGGCGTTTCCGCACGGCGATCCCCCGTACGATAAGACGCTGAACCTGGCGCGCGGGGAGGGAAGTGAATGGGTCGTCGAGTTCGACGTCCCGCGCAGCCTCTATCACCTCACGATCGTCGTTCCAAAGTACGGCTGCTCGTCGTCGAGCTTCCAAGCCGTGCTCGCAGATCAGAACCGCAAGATTGCGACGACGCTGCTCGACGGTCCCGACAATACCCCGCCGCCGGTCTTGCTCCTCGTCGGAACGGCCCCCATGTCGTTCCTTTACCTCAAGCCGACGTACGTGCTATTCGACCAAAGCCTGACATGCAATCAGCCGGTGACGCCGCCGCTCACCTCGCAATTCGACGTCGACTACGATCAAGGTGCGTACTATCTCGCGATGCGCCCCGACCCGTCGCTGGCAGGCGCGAACCCGGTCTTTGCGGTGCGCATGCGGACGCCGACCGGTCTTGCGCACTACGTCCGTTTGCCGCTCAAGCTTCCGCCGATCGGACCGCATTGGCCTCAGGAGGATCAGTTCAACATCACCGAAGACATGATCGACGGCCTCGCCACCGAAAAGACGGGCGTCTTGCTCTGCCCGAAAGTCTGGGGGACGAGCGCGGGCTAGTGGAGCGGATCGTCATCCCGACGCCGTTTGGCGCGGCGCTCGAGATTGCGTCCGGCGATGGGAAGATCGTCGCGAGTGCGTTCGTCCGCCGCCGTGGCGCAATCCCGCGCGCACGCGCGGGCGATCGAATTCTGGGCGAAGCCGCAGCGCAGGTAAAAGCCTACCTTGCGAAGCGTTTGCGTCGCTTCGACCTCCCGCTCCACTTTTGCGGAACCGAGATGCAGATCGCGATTTGGCGCACGGTCGCGTCGCTCGAAAGCGGTGACCTCGTCTCGTATGCCGACATCGCACGCGCGATCGGCGCGCCGGGCGCCCACCGCGCGGTCGCAAGCGCGATGAAAAGCGCCCCGCTCGACCTGTTCGTCCCAGCCCATCGCGTGATCGGCGCCGACGGCCGCCTCCACGGTGCCGCCGCCGGCTCGATGCGGCGCAAACTCTTGACGTTCGAGGGCCATCGCACGCTCGCGAAAAGGTGAGCGGGCGCACCGTCGAACGCGGGCCCGCATGACCCCACTAGATCTCACCCAGCACCCGCCGCGCTCGTGCCGTGCGGAGGTCGACGGCATCATCTTTCTCCCGCGCGCGATCGACAAGGTTCGCGCCACGCTCCCGGGCGGAAACATCGGTTCCTATCTCAACCTCAAAGACGAGATTCCGACGTTGAGCGGACTNNGCCTGGCTGCGCGCCCGCATCGACGATCGCGCCGTCGAAAAATTCACCGCGCAGCTCCTCTCGATCCGCCTCGGCGGCATCCCGGAGGAAGGGCGGCCGGCCCTCCAGGCATACTACCCAGCCGCCAAGCAAGCCCCCGACGACATGCTGCTGGTCGATCTCATCGACGCGGACGACGCAGCTGCGTTCGCCGGCCGTGTGTAAGATTTTGTAAACAGTTAAAAGATTCTCCGGCGGAACTTACTAAAGTGTCCGCCATGAGACTTCCGCGCTTAGATCGTGGCGCTTCTCGGCGTGAATTGGGGCCGGCACGCCTCGTGCGGTACCGCACAGCTCGGACCTTCGTGGACACCGGCCTTCAGTGCCCGTCGACTCCTGACGACACACTCAACATGAAGCCCGCAGCCGCCTTGGCAGCGCTCGTTCTTGTGTTTTGCGCCACGCCGGCTCTCGCGGCGTCGCGTGTCGCCCCGCCCGCGACGGTCGTTGCCGTCCTCGGGACCAAGGCGCCGGCGGACGAGTATTTCGGTCCGCTGAAGATGAGCGTGCTCGGCGTGCGCAACATCATCGATGTTGCAAACATCCGTCTCGACCACGGCATCCCCCTCGACACCCAGGCGACGCTCGGCCAACTCGCACAGGTTGAAGTCGCGCTGCTTGCTTGGCGCGCAAAGTATCCCAAGGACGACTGGCTGCCCTGCATGTACGCAAACCTCCAGCACGTGTACGCGCGGCTGTTGGATCCTGATGCGAAAGTGCACGGCGACGAGATCGCCTGGCAATTGATCGCCGGTTTCCCCGATAGTCTAGTCGCCCAGCAAATGCGCGCGCAAGTCGTCGCAGCCACCGACGCTTCAACCCCGTAGGGCGATCCCGGCCCCGACCGGAAATGCGCCGGTCAGTATGGCCGAATTAGATGAACGCCGCCTGAGCCGGATCGATGCGGCGCTCGATGCCGATGTTGCGAGCGCCACGATCCCCGGCACGGTCGTGCTCGTCACGCACGACGGCGAGCTGGTCTACGAGCGCGCGAACGGATTCCGCGATCGTCCCGCGGCCGCCCCGATGCGGGTCGACACGATTTTCCGCGGCGCGTCGATGACCAAGCCCATCGTCGCCGTCGCGGCGCTGACGCTGGTCGAGGAAGGCAAGCTGCAGCTCTGGGAGCCGGTCGCAAAATATCTGCCGGAACTTGCGGACGTGCGCGTCGGCGTCGACCGCGAGCCGCCGGCGCGGCCGATGACCGTCCAAGATCTCTTTCGCCATACATCGGGCTTCACGTACGGCCCGTTCGGCTCGACACCTGTGCACGCGGCTTACCACGAGGCAAAGATCGCGGACCCGGCCGACACGAACGAAATCATGGTCCGCAAGCTCGCAACGGTTCCGTTGCTGTACCATCCCGGCACGATGTTCGAATACGGTATGTCGATCGACGTTCTCGGCCGCATCGTTGAGGTTATCGACGGCTGCGAACTCGACGCCGCGCTCGACGCGCGAATCTTCACGCCGCTCGGGATGCGCGACACCGGCTTCCGGCTCCCGCCCGAAAAACGCGAACGGCTCGCCGAGCCGCACTTCTCAGCAGCAGGTGCGAATCCGCTCAAGTTTCTCTACGATCCCGGCAACCCGCCGCGTTTTTACTCGGGCGGCGGCGGTTTGCTGATCACTGCGCCGGATTACCTGCGCTTCGCCTCGATGCTGCTCGGCGGGGGCGAACACGACGGCGTTCGTCTGCTCGGGCGCAAGACCGTCGCGTTGATGACGAGCAATCATCTGCCTCCCGGCTGCGGCTACGGTTCGTTCACGCGCACGCTCGGCATCACCGCACCGCTTCCCGAGTACGGCCAGGGCTTCGGCCTCGGCGTAAACGTGCGCATCGAAGCGGGTCGCAATCCCAACCCCGGTTCGATCGGCGATTTCTGCTGGTCCGGAATCTCCGGAACGTATTTTTGGGTCGACCCGACCGAACGCCTCGTCGTCGTGCTAATGCTGCAAGCCCCGGAGCTACGCGTACACTACCGCGCCCTGCTCCGCGACATCGTCTACAGCGCCCTGCAGTAACGCACGCGAAGCGCGCTCCACGAAAAGACGTCATCAAAGCATGTCATCAAAGGATGTGATCAAAGGATGTCCTGAAAGCGGGTCATCAGAGCAGGTCATCAGNNCGCGAAGCGCCGTAGTCGAAGGGCCGCCGGAGCTCCGCCATACGCCGTCGGTCCTTCGACTTCGCGCCTGCGGCGCTACGCTCAGGATGACATGCTCGCTTAGTCCGGGAGGGGTGATATGATGGGCGATTCTAACGGGACGGTGCGGCGGCGGATTCCGCGCGACCGCCAGAACGACTACACGGTCGCAACCGCTGCGGCGCGCCGCGATTTCATCCAAGCTGAAACGGGCGTCGAGCCGTCCCACGTCGCACACTTTTCGCTCGATCCGGAGACGCTCGCGGGCAACTGCGAGCATTTCATCGGCGTCGCTCAGGTGCCGATCGGCCTTGCGGGGCCGTTGCGCATCAACGGCGAGCATGCCCAGGGCGAATTCTACATTCCGCTCGCGACGACCGAAGGGACCCTCGTCGCGAGCTACAATCGCGGCATGCGCCTGCTGACCGAATGCGGGGGCGTCAAAACGACCGTCATCGAGCAATTCATGCAGCGCGCTCCGGTCTTTATCTTCGACGACGCGCGCGAGGCGCGCGATTTCGGCGCGTGGATCGAGGAACATTTCGAGGACGTCAAACGGGTCTGCGAAGCCACGACCAGCGTCGGAAAACTCATTTACATCGGCCAATACTCCGTCGGGCCGCTGCGCTACTTGCGCTTCAATTACACGACGGGCGACGCCGCGGGCCAAAACATGACCGGGAAGGCGACCTTGGCCGGCTGCGAATGGATCGTCGCGCACCATCCCCTCCGGCCCCGGTACTTGCTCTCGGGCAATCTCGACACCGACAAGAAGCACTCGCGGATCAACATGCTTCTGACCCGGGGCAAACGCGTCGTCGCCGAAGCCGTCATCAAACGCGACCTCTTGCGCTCGATCATGGGCGTCGATGCGAAGACGCTCTTCAACAACCGCCAGATCTCGATGACCGGCGCCTTCCTCGCCGGCTCCGCCAACAACGGCGCGCACGCCGCAAACGGGCTCACCGCGATGTTCATTGCGACGGGACAAGACGTCGCCAACATCTCGGAATCGCACGCGGGCATCGTCTACAACCAGCTCCTCGACAACGGAGACTACTACTGGTCGATCACCCTCCCGTCGCTGATCGTCGCAACGTACGGCGGCGGGACGGGACTTGCGACCCAGCGCGAATGTCTCGAAATGATGGACTGCTACGGCAGGGGCAAAGCCGACAAGTTCGCCGAGATCTGCGCTGCCGTCGTCCTCGCCGGCGAGACGTCGCTCACNNGTCATCCTGAGCGGAGCGCCCTCAGGCGCGCAGTCGAAGGACCACCCAGCTCCAAATCAGGGGTGGTGATGCCCAGAGCAACAACGAACGCAAGAACGATGCCAGTATTCGACCCCGCCGGCGTCCAGCGCGCAATTTATTTCACCGGTCGCACCGGCGGCGCCGTGCCGGAACTTCCAATGACCGCCGCCGGTTGGGAAGCGGCCGCGCGCGAGGTGATGACGCCGCAAGCGTACGCCTACGTCGCCGGCGGCGCAGGCTCCGAACACACCGTGCGCGCGAACCTTGCCGCGTTCGAGAAGTGGCGGATCGTGCCGCGGATGCTCAAAGAGGTCGGCACGCGCGACTTCAGCACGCGGGTGCTCGGTCAAGAACTCGCATTTCCGTTGCTCGCCGCGCCGATCGGCGTGATCATGAATTCCTGGACATCCACGTTGTTATCGGCGTGCGCGCCGCCGTT
>PMHP01000043.1 GCA_003158195.1 Vulcanimicrobiota bacterium
TGAGCTTGTCGAAGCGCAGACGGGATCTGGCCATGCACCGTCGGCCCTTCGACTACGCTCGCTGCGCGAGCTTCGCTCAGGGTGACACAGAAAAAGTTCACGCCTCGTCGGTCGTCCGCAGCACGAGTCGCACGTCCAGCTTCAGGCAATTGTCCTTGCGAACGTGCTGCCAATCTCCTTACGATCGATCGCTTGCACGACNNGCAAATGAGCAAAAACACCAGTGCGAATACCGCCCGCTGGCCGGAGATCGACGTCTCAGGCTGGGCGGAGACGAAGAGGAGCCTTCATCTCTACACACAGATGCTCGGGAAGATCCGGGTAGCTCTCTCTCCGTCTCAACCGAACTGGATGTTCACGCCGCTGCTGTTCACGGCGCACGGCCTGACGACCAGTGCGATCCCCTGCGACGGCATCGCAGTTGAAGCGTTGCTCGACGTCTTCACATCGGAAATTATCGTCCGGACGAGCGCTGGAAACCAGCGGCGCATCGCCCTGCTCCCGCCGCGCAGCGTGGCCGAGGTGTACCGCTCTCTACACGAAGCGCTCGCGGAGCTTGACGTGCCGTGCGTCATTTCCCGGATCCCGCAGGAGATGCCGGACACGACCCCGCTACCGGACGACACGCGCCCGGCCGCGTACGAGCCCGCGGACGTCGCGCGGTGGTTTACCGCCGCCACGTCAACAGCGTGCCTCTTCGAGGAG
The DNA here is from genome assembly GCA_003158195.1 of Vulcanimicrobiota bacterium. Taxonomy (GTDB): domain Bacteria; phylum Vulcanimicrobiota; class Vulcanimicrobiia; order Vulcanimicrobiales; family Vulcanimicrobiaceae; genus Palsibacter; species Palsibacter borealis. The sequence goes on from PMHP01000043.1 coordinate 706, forward strand.
TGGCGCTCGCGCTTCTTCGGGCGGTCGGGCGTCCAGCTGTGGTGGGGAGCTTTCGACGTGTCGCTCATGTTGTTCAGCGGAAAGCACGTCGCGCCGCCCACCGATCGTGGCTATCTCTTGAAATACGATCTCGACGCCGAGTTGGTGAATGTCGGGCTGTATTTCGGTGATGAAAAAACAAAGCCGTTCTTCTATGGCTACATCTACCCTCAACCCGCAGATGCGCCGGCGACGACGATCGCTCCGGCGGAAGCCTCGTGGTCTTCGGCCTTAAGCGAGTGGGTGCTTCCGTACGACGCCGTTCGCGCTGCAAACGATCCGGACGCGATGGTCGAATCCTTCCTCGATGCAATTTACGAACTTTGCTTCACGGAGGCTGGGTGGAACCGGCCCGACTTCTCGTACGCTGCGCCAAAAAGGGTTCGCGCGCGGCCTTCGTAGTCGCCGGCGTCGTCTTCCTAGCCGTACGCCTCGAACGGGGTCGCCGTAAAGGTGGTCTGTCCGACTTCGATGAGATAGCCGTCGGGGTCTCGGATGTAGCAGCGGATTTCGCCCCACGGATGCGGCTTCGGCTCCGTAATGAAGTGTGCCCCGCGCGACTGCCACTGCTCGTACTTCGCGACCCTGCGTATTCCGCCGCATCGCTACGCGGTCTTTACCCACGACGGCCACGTCGCCGCGGTCCGTGCAACGTGGGAAGCGGCATTTCGCCAGGGTCTGCCCTCGCTTGGCGCACGTGTTGCCGATGCCTCCGCTTTCGAGCGCTACGATGAACGCTTCAACCCGGAGACCGGTATGGGCACGGTTGAGATTTGGATTCCGATCCTTGACGACGAGGCTGGTCAACGGTAGGGACTGTGCCTCGTTGGTTCCAAAAATCGTCGCAGGTCCCGCGCGAACGTGTCGAAATCCGTGCGATGCAGGTTGTGCCCTTGTCCTGAAAAGGTCGTTATCTCGACGAAATTCGAATGGTTGGCGGCGACCTCGTCCAACGTTTCCGGGGTGTTGATACTTTGCTGCGGGTCCGCGAACGCAAGCCACAGCGGACGATCGTACGTTGCAATCGCGTCGCGCAGGTCCCAATCCGCCGGTGGGTTTTCGCGTCGAAGTCCCTCGATCGGCGCTACCGTCATTGCATGCACCGCGTGAACTTTTCCCTCGACATCTTCGGGCGCCCACTCCGCGTACTCCTCGCGCGTGCGCTCGTCGCGTTCCCGGCCGCTGAGCGTAAACGATTCGGCCAATTCTTCGAGGTACTCGTCGTACCACGCGTCGTCGACCTGACGAACCATCGGGTCGATCGCGGCGACGCGCTCGACCTTCGAGCCAAGTCCCGTGCGGATCGCGACCGCTCCGCCCCACGAATGCCCGACTAACGCGGCAACCGGCTCGCCGATCGCGGCCATCACGTCCTCGAGGTCGCGAACGCCGCGCCCGAGCGCCATCGGTCCTACCGTGCCCGAGCTGTCCCCATGGCCGCGCTGGTCGTAAGCGGCGACGCGGAACGTCCCGTCAAAGCGCTTCGCGAGCCGCTCCCACGAGCGACGCGAGCTCGTCATCCCGTGGACGCAGAGCAGCAGCGGTCCCTCGCTGCCCCACCTCTGCAGTGTCGTGCGCGCGCCGTCGTCCAATACAATGGCGCATTCATCAATACCGATCTGGCTCAAGCTCACCTCTTGCGCGAAAAAACGAAGATTGATCAGCGGAACGGCGTGATTTCTTGCACGAACGGGAGCGTCCTTCGCTCGTGCGATTAGCGAGGTCCAGCCGACCCCGAGCCTACGAGCGCTTGATCTCAATCCAGGCCGGGGCGTGGTCGCTAGCGTTGCGAAGACCACGCACGTCGCGATCGACGCCGCCGCGTAGCAAGCGTTTGACCAGCGCCGGCGTGAGCAAGAAATGGTCGAGGCGCATACCTGCGTCGCGCGGCCACGAGTTGCGCAGGTAGTGCCAGAACGTGTACGGCGCGCCGTCCGGGTTGAGCAGCGCGAGCGCGTCCGTCCAGCCTGCTTCCTGTAAGCGCGCGTAGGCGGCGCGCGGTTCAGGCTGAACGAGCGCGTTGTCTTTCCACGACCGCAGAGCGTAGATGTCGCGGTCGGTCGGGACGACGTTATAGTCGCCTGCAAGGACGCACGGCGCTTTCGTCGCGTGTAATTCCGCAGCGTACGCGATGAGGCGCTCGAACCACGCCATTTTGTACGAGAACTTCGGGCCCGGCTGCGGATTGCCGTTGGGCAAGTAGAGACATCCGACGAGCACTCCGCCGATCGCGGCTTCGATGTAGCGCGCCTCGGTGTCGCGCAGGTTCCCCGGAAGTTGGCGGCGCGTCTCGATCGGTGCGATGCCGCGCGCGAGGATCGCGACGCCATGGTGTGGACCTTGACCGCTCCAAATTGAGTTGTAGCCCGCCGCCCGTAGCGCCGCGTCGGGAAAGGCAGCGTTGCGGCACTTGATTTCTTGCAGACAGGCAACATCGGGACGCGACGACGCAAGCCACGCCAGCAAATTGCCGAGGCGCTCGTTAATACCGTTAACATTAAACGTCGCGATCTTCACGCGCCGCCGATGTGAAGTGTCGCTACGGGAGCATCATTTTCGCGGGCGGCGTTTGCAGCGGGAGATCAGCCCCTTCGCGATCGCGCGCGAGCATCGTAATTTCACTGTCGCTCACCTTCCCGCTTAGCATGTCGGCCCAGGCCCGTCCGAGCGCCGGCAGCAGAGTTCGTATCGAATGGCTGCCGGCGGTCACGCTGTAGTAGCTCACCGGTATCTGATTGTCGTACAGAAACGACGCACCGTCGACCGCATAGCGGACCGGAATCGACTGGTCGCGGTCGCCGTGCACGATGTAGATGCGCGTGTGCGCCCAGTGGTGCATCACGCCGTCGGTCGCGCTGCCGACGAGGGCGCCCGAAATGTCGAGCACGCCGTCCCACTTCGCCGGCGCGCCGGGACCGATCATATATGCCGTGAACCCGCCCATCGAGTAACCGGCGAGGTAGAAGTGAAGCCCTGCGAGTTCGGGCATCTTCTGCAGCATGAGGAGCAGTCCGTAGAAATCGGCAGTCGCCGGGCCGCGAAAGTTGTAGTATCCGCGCCCGTAAGGAGCGATCAAGATCGTCCCGCTCTTGTCGGCGAGCCGCCGCAAATACGGTTGTCCGAGCAGCTCCGCTTCGCTTTGCGGATTGCCATGCAAGATGACGACGACGGCATTCGCCGGCTCGCTCGGCACGTAAGTTCCGACAGCATCGAGAACGCCGTCGACCGCCGATCGCACGATGTGCTCGTGCAGGCCCGGTTCGAGCGCGAAGGGCGCCGGTTTGTTTTCGAGCTGAGCGACGAGATCGACGTCGGCTTCCGCAGCATCCCGTATCGTTTCGTCCCAATCGGCCGCCGGAAAATCGGGCGGCGGCGTCGCCTGTAACTCGTCGCCGTCATCGCTAAGGCGCTGCTCGAGATTCAGTCCGTCGAGCAGAGTCTTGGCCGCCGGCGACTGCGCCTCCATGCGCGCGTAGTTCGCGCGCGCTTCCGCTATGCGCGCCGAGAGGGGCACCGCCGGCGCCGCGGCGCCTGGTGCGAGCGCGACCATCGCACAAGCGAGAACGCAGGCCCCGGCGCCCACCGCTGCACTCATACGCCGTAAAATTCACAACTCGACACACGGCGGTCCTGCCTGGAACCCGAGAATGCTGCGTTGCCGCGGGTATACGAAAACCATGATTCGCCGCTCTACATTTCTCGCCGGGCTCGCGTCTGCTACCGCGATCGTCGCGGCAACGACAGCGAACGTCCGGGCCTCGACGACCGCGATCGGCATCGATCTCGAGTCGGTCACCTATCCGTTTCCCGTCGCGTTCCTGCCCCTCGTGCTGGAAGCGCACGACGTCCGAATGGCGTATATGGACGTCGCGCCGCAAGGGCAGCCAAACGGCAAGACGATCGTCCTCCTCCACGGAAAGAACTTCTACGGTCTCTACTGGGAGCGCACGATTCGCGAATCGATCGCGCGCGGGTATCGCGTCGTCGTTCCCGACCAAATCGGATGGGGCAAGTCGTCGAAGGCGGCGATCGCGTACAGCTTCGATCTTCTCGCGGGAAACACCGCAAAACTCCTCGATGCGTGCGGCGTCGAGCGGGTCCACTTGGTCGGGCACTCGACGGGGGGAATGCTGGCCACGCGTTTCGCTCGCATGTATCCCGAGCGCCTCGAGCGGCTCGTACTCGAAGATTCCATCGGAATGGAAGACTATCGCCGCGTGGTACCTCCGCCGCCGTTCGATGCGCTCTACGCGCAGGAGCTAGCCCTCGACGCATCCGGGATCCAACGCATCTTTAGCAACTACCTCGCCGACCCGTCGCACATTGGCATCTTTGCGCAAGCGATCGACGTCGAACTCGGCGTCCTTCAAAGCGCCGATTATCCCCAACGCGCTCGCGTTTCAGCCCTTGCGTATCGAATGATTTACGAAGAGCCGGTTTGTTACGAATACGACTTGGTCGCCGCGCCGAGCCTCGTCGTCACCGGTGCGGCCGACCATACCGCTCCGTTCGCGAGTTTCGCCTCGCCGGCCGCGCGCCAAGTGCTCGGCCACATCCCTTTGCTTGGCGAGCGCACGGCTCGAACGCTGCAACACGGCCGATTCGTTGAAATCGCCGGTGCCGGACACGTTCCGCATCTCGAACAGCCCGAGCCGTTCTATCGGGCCCTCTTTAACTTTCTGGAACAGGCCTGACCGCTGCGGCGGCGCCGGGCAGCCGATCCGTCGCGGGCGCGGTGAGGCTGGACGGCGAATCCCACCCCATGCCCGACTACAAGGACCCGGGACCGGCCGCCAAGCTGGAAATCTACGTGAAGCCGACCTGCCCGTATTGTAAAGCCGCACGGCAGCACTACGACGGCCTCGGCATCCCGTACGTGGAACACGACGCGCAGAACGACCCCGCCGCACGCAAGGCGATGTTCGCGTATACGGGCGGCAACCCGACCGTGCCCGCGATCGTGATCGACGGCGTCTATCAGCGCTCGGGTTGGGGCGACCCGCCCAGGGGTTGAACGGTTCACTAGCGCGCCGGTTCGGCACGCCTCGAAAACGGAGGCCCTTGGATGTCCTACATCTTGTTGCTTGAAGATCGCGAGGAGGACGTCGAGCTTACGTTGCGCGCCTTCAAGAAGGCCCGCATCCTCAATCAGGTCGTGGTGAAGCGCGACGGTGTCGAGGCGCTCGAGTTCCTCCAAGCCCTTGCGAGCGGCGAAGGGGCGCCGAAACCGGGCCCAACTTTGATTCTTCTTGACATAAACACTCCGCGGATGAACGGCATCGATCTACTCGAGCACATCCGCAAGTTGGAGCATCTGCGCTTCGTTCCCGTCGTCATGTTCACGTCCTCGAACGAACAACGCGATTTGGTCGCGTGTTACGAACGCGGAGCCAACAGCTACGTTCAAAAACCGGTCGGTGAATTTTCCTCGCTTATCGATTACCTCATCATGTATTGGGCCAGCGTAAACAAAACGCCGGCGCGCTAGCAATTACATCCCTTCGGCAAAAACGTAGTCGTGCGCGCGTTCCGCGAGTTCCATGTACGAAATGCTCCGGCAATTGATGTGATAGGTGCGGCCGGTGTCCCCATCGTCGACGTCATGCCAGTCATCGGCGGCCCCTTCGGCCTTCAGCGCATCGCGGACCGCATCGAGCTCACCGCTGTGGTCGCTACCGATTTGTAGTTCCTTTTCGCCAAACCAAATTTTCAGCACGTATTTCATAGGCACGGCCTTCGCCGCACCGGCATCCCGTCGCTGCCGGGGGATCGCGGGATACTAGCCGAAATCACTCGCACCCCACTTCTCGGGAAGGTTAATGCGAGACGACGCCGAGCCCGCAGGCGAAGACCGCTCGCCGTTCGGACAACTGCTGCGAGAGTTTCGCCTTGCCGCGGGGCTTTCTCAGGAGGCGCTGGCGGAGCGCGCAGCGGTAAGTGCCGACGGTATCAGCGTGTTGGAGCGCGGGGCGCGCCGCGCGCCGCATCGAGATACGGTGGCACTGATCGCAGCGGCCCTCGAACTTTCGGACGACGACCGCGGCCGGCTGCAGGCAGCCGCCGTGCGCCCTCCCATTCCGCGCCAGCGCGGCGGGCGGCCGGAGCTCGAAGAGCCGTGGCGGGCACCCAATCTGCCCCTTTCGCTGACGAGTTTCCACGGGCGCGAAGAGGACAGCGAGGCACTCCAGCTGAGCCTCTCCGAGGCGCGGCTGGTCACCCTGCTCGGGATGGGCGGCGTCGGAAAAACGCGTCTTGCGCTGGAGACGGCCCGCGCCGTCGCCAAGCGGTTCCCCGACGGCGTGTGGTGCATCGAGCTTGCGCCGCTCGGCGATCCGAAGCTCGTCTCGCAGCGGATTGCCGCGACGCTCGGCGTCGCCGCGCCCTTCGAAGAGCCGGGTATGGGTGCGGCTTGGATCGGGAAGCTCGCCGAGAAGCGCCTGCTGCTCCTGCTCGACAACTGCGAGCACGTTCTCGACGCCGCGGCAGCCATCACGCAGCAAATCCTCGAGCGGTGTCCGGGTGTGCGCGTTCTTGCGACCAGCCGGGAAGCACTGCGAATCGGCGGCGAATGCATCGTGCGGGTCGACCCCTTGCGGCTTCCCGCGTTCCACCAAACGCGCGCACCCGATCTCGCGGACCTTCGATCGTCGCCCGCCGTCTCGCTTTTCCTTGAACGCGCTCGTCTCGTGGCTCCCACGTTGAAGCTGGGGGAAGATGCTGCCGCCTGGCAGACGCTAGCGGCGATTTGCGCGCGCCTCGACGGGTTGCCGCTCGCGATCGAACTAGCGGCCGGCAGGATGAATGCCATGACGCTCGAGACGCTCTCGCGCGCACTCGACGGACGCTTTCATTTGCTGACCAACGGTGCGCGCAGCGCTCTGCCGCGACACCAAACGTTGCATGCGTTGATCGACTGGAGCTACGGTTTGCTCGGCGAAGCGGAGCAGCGGGTGTTCCGCCGGCTTGCCGTCTTCGCCGGCGGTTGGACGCTCGAATCGGCCCACGCCGTCTGTGCCGGCGAGGACACGGGCGAGCACGAAATGCTCGCGATTCTCACCTCGCTCGTCGATAAGTCCTTGATCGTTGCCGATCCGGATGGGACGGGCTTACGGTACGGCATGCTCGAGACGGTGCGTGCGTACGCACTTCATCGCTTGACGGCCGCAGACGAACGGGAACTGACGTCGCGGCGGCACGCTGTATACTTCGCGGATCTCGTTCGCCGCAACAACGAGAAATGGGGAAGGGTGCCGATGACGGCGTGGATCGGCGCAGTCGAACGCGACGTCGATAATCTGCGCGCGGCGCTGCAGTGGTCGCTTGTCGAGCGGCACGACCCCCACCTCGGTGCGGCAATCGCCGGCGGTCAAAGCCGCATCTTCGAGCTGTTATTGCTGCCGGACGAGGGCCGGCGCTGGTGCGAATATGCGCTCACCGTCCTCGCGCCGGATCCGCCGCCGCATCTCGAGGCGCCCCTCCAGCTCGCCCTCTCGAAGCTCTACGTGCGCGAAGCATACCTGGAGCAGGCGGTCGAGGCGGCAAACCGCAGCGTCGCTCTCTACCGGGCGCTGGCGGAACCGTTGCGCGACGCGGTAACGTCCCTCGGCTTCGCGCTTGCGCTTGGTTATGGGGCTCTCGCCCTTGCGTCGCTGCGCCGTTACCGAGAGGCCGATGCCGCCGTGTCCGAGGCACTTGCGATCGTGCGTGGGCAGTCGGATGTCGCCGTCCACGCGTGGATACTGATCGTCAAGTCGGGGACGATCACCGGCATCTCCGAGCGACGAGCCGTCGCCGAGGAGGCGGTCGCGATGGCTAGCTCGTTGCCGCTTGGATACTCTTTTGAAGGGCTCGCGCTCGCGGCTTCGAGCCTTGTGGAGTTCGATGCGGGCGACCTCGAACGTGCGCGACGCGACGCGCTCGCCGCAGCCGACTCGTTTCGAAACAGCAGGCTGCACGAGGCGATGGCCTCGAGAGCGCTCTCGGTCGCGGCGACCTGCGAGCTCCTTACCGGAAACCCCGACGCTGCCGTCGCCTGCGCGCGAGACGCCCTTTCGCTCTTCGAAGACGGGACGTTCTTGCATATGAGAATGGACTCGGTGCAGGTCATCGGCTGTGTGCTCGCCGCGCGCGGCCACGCGTCGCAGGCCGCGCGTTTGACGGGAAGTTGCGAGGCGCTGTACGCGACTACGTCTGCCCCGCGATTAAGCTGCTTTCAAGCCGTCTACGACCGCACGATGGCGCTCTTAAACGCGAGTACGAGGAGCAGCCAGCTGGAGGCTTGGCTCGCTGAAGGCCGCCGATGGAATTGCGAGGAGAGCATTGCCGCAGCCCTCGACTTCGAGCGCGACTCCCGCGCCCCCGCGTACGACGCTCACGCCTAGTGTGCCGAAAAGCAGCATTCGTGCCGGCCGCATTTGTGCCGGTCGACCGTGGAGATGTGTGGTGAGGACTAGCATGAACACGCGCTTTCTGTGGTTTCAACGCATTGCGGCCGCGTTTGCGGCGAGTGCGTTGATGCTTGCGTTTACTCCCGCCTTTGCCTTCATCGACTATCACGATAGCGCCCACCCGGTGCTTCGTTGGATTCAGGGAATGCCGGCAAGTTGCGCCTTGCCGGAGGTGACGAAGGCTCCCCGAAGTACCTGGACAGCGTATTGGGTCGGCGATGTGATGGATCACGATACCGATTGGTTCGATCGTTCGAAGTGGCGGAAAGAGTCCGTGCGCTATGGGGATGGTGTCGTCACTGCTGTCGCCGTCGACGGCTTCTACGATGCGCGTCACCGCATCGCCGCTTATTGGCAAGGGCCCACGGACACGTACAACTACGGCGTGTTCGCCGGCGCAGCGCCCCCAGCGAGAGCCGTAGTAAACGCAACTGACCTCTCTTCCGTCACGCTCGGCGGCAACATCCATCTTGGCGACTCGACCGCTCGGGTCGCCTCAGATATCCGTGTACGCACGCTCGAACTGAGGGACTTGGCGCCCTCATGTCCGGGTTACAGCGCGCTGGTCCTGTGCAACTGGAACAAAAGCTCATGCGAGTGTCCGCGCGGGAACCCCATCCCCGCCGAGTTAGGGATCGCCGTCTTCCACAAGGACCGCGTAGTCGCGCTCGCTTGGGACAAGAACCCATGCTTCTGGTGAAGTCCTCAGCACAAGCGCAGTAGGCGCGCCGCCATGTCACGCTGAGCGGAGCGCCGCAGGCGCGCAGTCGAAGCGCCGACGAAGTGTGGCGGGGATCCCGGCGGTACTTCGACTGCG
>PMHP01000160.1:0-3586 GCA_003158195.1 Vulcanimicrobiota bacterium
CGACGAGCAGATCGAGATCGAGGCAACGGTCGCCGAGGAGACCGACGACGTCGTGCGGATCATGACCGTGCACGGCGCCAAAGGGCTCGAGTACCCGATCGTCGCGCTCGCGAACCTGTCGGCCCGCAACCCCAACCACGCCCAGCCGGTCCCCCGCGAACACGAGCGCTTCGTGCACTTCCGGGTCGGCGCCGGCAGCTCCGGGCGCCACGGCCACTTCAAGACCCCCGGCTACGACGACGCCTGGGAGCAGGAGAAGCACTACGTCGACGCCGAACGCCTGCGCCTTCTCTACGTCGGCGCCACCCGCGCCCGCGAGCACCTGATCGTCCCCTGCGTCACCGGCATCGTCGGCGCATCGGGTCTGCTCGCCGCGCTCGCCCAGAACCTCCCGGACGACAACGACCTCGTGCAGCGGATCGAACTCGCCGACCTCGACTTCCAGGCCGCTGAGGAGATCGAACCGGCAGCCGTGACCGAGGAGGACATCACGAGGGGAGTCGTCGAGCGCGACACCTGGCTCGCAGCGGTCAAGCAACTCAAGCGTGTGGCGGTCGAGCCGCGCAAGATCGAGATCGCCTCAAGCTGCGAGCGACCGCGCGGCCCACTTGCCGCCGAGGTCGCGACCTTCGATGCAGCCCTCCTCATCGGCGATGGGCCACCGCTCCCGATCGGAGACGCGGTCCACATGGTGATGGAGCGCGTCACCCTCCCAGGCGCGCAAGACCTCGAGCAGATCGCCGACGACGTCGTGCTCCACGAGCGCGAACCGGCCCGCGACAAAGGCCTGGAAATCGTGACCGACTATCCCGCCGACGGGCGCACGATCGTGATCGGCGATCCGGGACTGCTGCGTCAGCTGGTGCGCAATCTGATCGACAACGCGATCAAGTTCACCGACGCCGGCAGCATCGAGATCGGCGTACGGCGGGTGGGGACGCTCGCGCAGCTGACCGTGTCCGACACGGGATCGGGGATCGACGCGCAGTCGGCAGAGCGCTTGTTCGACCGCTTCTTTCGCGGCGACCCCGCGCACGCGCGGGCGACCGAAGGAACCGGCCTCGGCCTCGCGATCGTGCGCAGCATCGCCCGCGTGCACGACGGCTCGGTTACCGTGGCCCGCAGGCCCGGAGGCGGAAGCGTGTTTCGCGTGAGCCTCCCGATTGTCACCTCGCTTTCATGACCTCTGACCGGCGACCGGGTACCGTTAAGGGGTGATCACAACCCCGCGCTGGTCGGCGCACGGGACCACCGCGGTGGTCCGTGCGTCCTTGCTCCTGCTCGCCGGAATCCTTCTGACGACGGGTTCGGCGCGCGCCGACGTGCAGACGATCGACGGAACCGACGCACCGATCGTGCGGGTCAATGTCAAACAAGGCGACGTTACAATCCGCACATGGGACCGTTCGAGCGTGCAGATCGACGCGGATCCGTCGCTTGAGGTCGTGCGCCGCACGGTGGGGCCGGCCGGGGAACCGTATTCGATTCCGATCCCGAGCACCGAGCAACAGTCCGCCCAGGGACCCGTCTCGCTGCCGGCAGAGAGCTTTGTCGTCGCCCCGATTCCGCAGGGGCCGCGCGAGGCGATCGTCGTTCGGGATCCCGTGGGTACCGGCGCTCTCGGCCCGCCGACGCCGGTCACGATCACCGTGCCGAACAATACGGTATTCATCCTCGCGCGCACCGGCAACGGAACGCTCGACGTGCGGGACTACCACTCCGGAACGTTCGTCGGCTTTGTCGGCCGTGGACGGATGCAGCTCGACAACGTCGGCGGTACCGTTTTCGCGCAGACCGGTCGCGCCGCGATGGTCGTCACCAACTCGTCATTCGAACGCGTTCGCGCGCGTTCGCTGTTCGGTAACATGACATTCGAGCACTGCGACGTGCGGCAGATCGAGGCAACGAGCATCAACGGCTCGATCGTGTACGACGGCGGCACGTTCCAATCCGGGCTCGCGCACTTCGAATCGACGCGCGGCAACGTCGCGATTGGTACCAACGGCGCCGTGCAGCTGGGCGGCCACGCCGCGGGCGAGGGCCGCGTCTACACGAATTTCCAGCACCCCGTGCGGGTCGACGGCCACGACGGCGAAGCCAACGCGTTCGTCGACGGGGGAGGCCCCGTGGTCACGGCGACCAGCGAACGGGGCAACGTCTATTTTTACGACGGCTCGCTGCGCTCGCGCTCGCAGCTTCCGGCGCAGTGGCAAGAGCCGCTCGGCACCTTGCAGCGCCCAGCCGTCCCGCTGCGCCGCGAAGCGGGCACGACCGTCGACGTACCGGCGCTGTTCCGTCAACGTTTTCCCCAGCAATACCCGCCGCGCGTGCAGCCCACCAAGATGAAAAGCGCGCCTGGACCGCGCCCCAGGCACGTCTTCCGCGCGTTTCGCTACCAGCGCTAAGCTTACACCAGCAAGCCGCCGCGCAAGGCAGCGACTGCAGCGCTCACGCGGTCGTGCACGCCCATTTTCCGAAAAAGGTGGTGGACGTGCGTCTTAACCGTCGCGGGCGCGCATGCCAGGCGTTCGGCGATCTCTTCGTTCGTGTATCCGTCGACGACCAGCCGCAAGATCTCAAGCTCCCGCGGCGAAAGCGGCTCGGCCGACGCGGTGGGCCGCGCCGGATGAAGCAAAATTCGCGAAATCTCGGGATCCAGCCACGTTGCGCCTTCGGCGACGGCTTTAATTGCATTGAGCAAGCGCGTTTGGGACGTCGTCGCCATGCAACAGGCGTCGGCGCCCGCGTCGAGCGCTGCGCGCAAACGGTGCTCGTCGACATCGCGCTTGAGGGAGAGGATGCCGACGTCCGGCCGCAGCCTCTTCGAGAGGCGGATGAACGCCAGTCCGGGCTCGTTCCCCACGTCGCCGGATAGGGAGAGGTTCACGAGCAGAACGCGCAAGCTCTGCTCTTTGAGCAGGCGACGCCCGGCTTCCGCACTCTCGGCATGGCCGACGACAAGGCACTCCGGGTCGCCCCGAATCACCTCGAGCAGCGCTTCCCGTGTGGTCTCTCGATCGGCCACGACCGCGACGGAGACCCGCCCTTGCGGGTCGTCGCCGTGGCCCTTGCCTGCTGAGGGCTCAATCTTCAACAAATTACTTGCAAGCTCAAAGCGACGAGGTAGATGAAATCTCCACATACGCCGTTCGGCTGACTTTTCATGCTCCATCTGTTGCGATAGCCTCTCAGGTGGTAGCGCCGCAGACCGGCTCGCTCGCTCGCCGCCGCCCGTCACGATATGGCGACGCGCGTCGAGGGAGGCTGAAGCCAACGGTTCGGCGCAAGCACCGGCCCGGTTGCTTTTAGGGAGCGTGCATATAATGAAGAAAACTGCTATCGTCGCGGCTCTTACGCTAGGGCTCGCGGTCATCGGAGCGTCGCTCGGTTGGCATAGCTCGGCTACCGCGCAACAGAAACTTTCACTCGCGGACATGAGCGCGAACTCGGCCCAGTGGGTCATGCCTGCCGGAGACTATGCGAACATCCGGCACAGCGCGCTGAACGATATCACGGCCGACAACGCCAAGGGATTGAAGATTGCGTGGCAGATGTCAACGAACGCTACGCGCGGGCATGAAGGCCA
>PMHP01000160.1:3622-5950 GCA_003158195.1 Vulcanimicrobiota bacterium
TCATCGCGAACGCGCTCGACGGTAAGGTCTACGCGCTCAACGCCGACACGGGCAAGATCGTGTGGAAAGCCAACAACGCCGATCCGGAACTCGGCCAGACGGTAACGTCGGCGCCGTTCGTCGTCGCCGAGAAGAACCGCGTGATCGTCGGCGTTTCGGGCGGCGAATACGGCGTTCGCGGATACGTCACCGCATTTGACTTACACTCGGGCGCCAAGGTCTGGCGCGCCTACAGTGAGGGTCCCGATTCCGACACGCTGATGGGCTCAGACTTCACCGGCCCGCACAACGCCGGTGTTAACACCTGGCACGGCGAGCAGTGGAAGATCGGCGGCGGGACGACGTGGGGATGGTACTCGTACGATCCCAAACTCGATCTTTTCTACTACGGTTCGGGCAACCCCGGAACGTGGGATCCGTCGGCGCGGCCGGGCGACAATAAATGGTCGATGACCGTTTTCGCACGGCATCCCGGCAATGGACACGCCGTTTGGGCGTATCAGATGACGCCGCACGACCAGTGGGATTACGACGGCGTCAACGAGATGATTTTGGCCGATATTAAAGTCCACGATCAGCAAGTTCCGGCGCTCGTCCACTTCGACCGCAATGGTTTTGCGTTCGAAATCGACCGCCGCAGCGGCAAGCTGCTGCTGGCCGAGAAGTACGATCCGTCGGTCAACTGGGCGACCGGTTTCAACCTGGCGAACGGCAAGCCGAACGAGAACCCGGAAATGGCGACGCGCGAAGGCAAGAACACCAAGGGNNACCAACCACTGGTGTGAAGACTACCAGCCGTTCGCGTCGAAGTACAAAGCAGGCTTCCCGTACGTCGGTGCGACGGTCAAGATGTACCGCGGGCCGGGCGACTACGGCGGTGCCCTGATCGCTTGGGATCCCAACACCGGTAAGATCGTCTGGAGCGACCACGAGCACTTCCCGGCATGGGGCGGCGTGGCAACGACCGACGGCGGCGTTGCGTTCTACGGAACGATGGACGGATATTTCAAGGCCGTCAACACCAAGACGGGCGAACTGCTCTTCTCGCAAAAGATGCCCTCGGGCATCATCGCGAACCCGATCGTGTTCTCGCACGGCGGAAAAGAGTTCGTTGCCACGATGAGCGGCGTCGGTGGCTGGGCCGGCATCGGCCTCGCGGCCGGCTTGACCAATCCAACCGCCGGTCTGGGAGCCGTCGGCGCAGCCGCGGATCTCGGAAAATACACGACCCTCGGCGGCGACCTTACCGTCTTTTCGCTCTAGCGAAGGGGACCAATGCGCGTTCTCCGATTAGCCGGGTGGGCGCTCGGCGCGAGCGCAGCACTTGCCCTCCCCCCCGGTTCGCGTCCCGTCGCGGCTTCGGCCGCGGCGGGAGCGCCGCTCGTGTTCTGTGCCGACCCCGAATATATGCCGTATTCGGATCGTGCCGGAGACGGTTTCGAAAATCGAATCGCGGGCGTCGTCGGGCGAGCCCTGGGCCGGCCGATTCAGTATTACTGGCGTTCGATGCGCATGAAGGACGAGTACGGAGAATTTATAACCGCGACGATCGGGGCCAAGAAATGCGACGTCCTCGTCGACGTTCCGTACGCATTGCAGCAAATCAAGACGACGCGCCCCTACTTTATTTCGTCGTACGTTTTCGTGTACAAAAAGGCGCGCGGCTACGACGTGACCTCGCTCGACTCGCCGCAGCTTCGGCATTTGAAGATCGGCTATGAAGGCGATACCCCCGTCGACATGGGGCTCAAGGAGCGGACGCTTATCCTCGGGGCCAAACTCTTCCTGACGGCGGACGATGAATCGGGGTCGCCCGCCAACATCGTGGACGCGCTCGAATCCAATAAGATCGACGTCGGATTGTCGTGGGACCCCGCGGTTGGATACTATTTGAAGAATCATCCCGACCTCGTGGCCGTCACCATTCCAAATGCGCGCTCGCAGGGCTACCCCGAACAGTATACGTTTCCCATGGCGATGGCCACGCGAGAGAGCGATACCACGCTCAACGCGGACTTGAATCACGTTATCGCGACGCACGCTTCGGAGCTGGACGCCGTCTTGCGCACCTACAACATCAATTTCACCACCCCGTCCGCGGACTCAGGTCTGTGAGCACGCTCCCGAAAATCGGTATCGTCGGGACGGGCCGCATGGGCGCCAACATGGCGTTGCGCTTGCGAGACGTCGGCTACACCGTGGCGGCCCTGTACGACGTGCATCCCGAAGCCGCCGCGGCGACCGCCGCGCAGACCGGCGGCGAGTATGCGCGCACGCTCGCACGGGTGACGGAACTCAGTGATGTGATCATCACGGTCGTCAGCGACG
>PMHP01000132.1 GCA_003158195.1 Vulcanimicrobiota bacterium
ACGGCGTCGGCGTCAAATGCGCCACCATCACCCCCGACGAGGCGCGGGTGAAGGAGTTCGGCCTGAAACAGATGTGGAAGTCGCCCAATGGCACGATCCGCAACATCCTGGGCGGCGTCGTCTTCCGCGAGCCGATCATCTGCCGCAACGTGCCGCGGCTCGTCCCGGGGTGGACCGATCCAATCGTGATCGGCCGTCACGCCTTCGGCGACCAGTACCGCGCGACCGAGCTCGCCGTGCCGGGCGCCGGCACGCTCACGATGAAATTCACGCCGGCGGATGGCGGCGCGACGGTCGAGCGCGACGTGTTCGTCTTCCAGCATCCCGGCGTTGCACTCGCAATGTACAACCTCGACGAATCGATCCGCGGCTTCGCGCGCGCCTGCTTCAATTACGGTTTGCAGCGCAAGTGGCCGGTTTATCTCTCGACCAAGAACACGATCCTGAAGACCTATGACGGCCGTTTCATGCAACTCTTTCAACAGGTCTTCGACGACGAATTCCGGGCGCGTTTCGAGGCCTTCGGCGGCAGCTACGAACACCGCCTGATCGACGACATGGTTGCGTCCTGCCTCAAGTGGTCGGGCAAATACATTTGGGCCTGCAAAAATTACGACGGCGACGTGCAGTCCGATACGGTCGCGCAGGGCTACGGATCGCTTGGCTTGATGACCTCGGTGCTGATGACGCCGGACGGCAAGACGATCGAAGCGGAGGCCGCACACGGAACGGTGACGCGGCATTACCGTTTGCACCAGCAGGGTAAGCCGACGTCGACCAACCCGATCGCCTCGATCTTTGCCTGGACGCGGGGGCTCGCCCATCGGGGCAAGCTCGACGAGACGCCCGAGGTCACGCGTTTTTCCGAGACCCTCGAGCAGGTCTGCATCGACACCGTCGAGCAGGGCAAGATGACCAAGGACTTGGCGAGCTTGATCGGACCCGATCAGCCATGGTTGACGACCGAGAAATTCCTCGCCGCCCTCGATGAGGAGCTGCAGCACCGCATGGCCTGGACCTTCGCCTCCGCCGTCGGCTGAGGCATCGTGATCGCACAAGCCGTCGTCTCTCGCGAACTGATCGGTCGCGAAGCGGAGCTCGCTCACCTCCACGAGCGGCGGCGGGGAGCGAGCCGCGCGCATGGGGGACTGGTGCTCGTCGCGGGCGAGGCGGGCCTGGGCAAGAGCCGGCTGCTTGCGGAGTTTCGCACGGCGCTTGCCGGTCTGCGCGTGCGGGCCGTCGTCTCGCACTGCCGCCAGTTCGCGCAACGCCCGTACGGTCCGATCCTCGACGCGCTCGCGCAACTCGATCCGGCGCGCGCCCGCTTGGAGCCCGCGCAGTCGCGCGGCGAACAGTTCGAACGCATCGTGAACGCGTTTCTCGCAGCAGCACGGCAGCGATGCGTTATCGCCCTGATCGAGGACATTCACTGGACCGATCCTGCCTCGATCGAGTTGCTGGCGGCGCTCGCCGAGCGGGCCGCGAGCGAACGTCTCTTGCTCGTCGCGAGCTACCGCCCGGAAGCCTCGACCGAGACCTCGACGTTGTTTGCCGGGATCGCGCGGTTGGCCAACCACAACGGCGCGAGCCGTATCGCTCTGCAGCCGCTCGCCGGCGCCGAACTGCACGCGCTCATCGACGGCCTCCTTTCGGAAACGCAGCGCTTACCGGGCGAAACGGTCGCCGCCATAACGCGACTCTCCGAAGGGAATCCGCTGTTCGCCGAAGAGCTGCTCAAGAACGCGCTCGAACGCCACCGCGCCGGAAGCTCGCCGGCAGGCTTACCGACGACGATCCGCGCCGCCGTCCTCGAACGGCTCGAACCGCTCTCGGCCGGCGAATTCGAGATCTTGGCGCAGGCCGCCGTGATCGGACGGCGCTTCGGCACGGCCTTGCTCGAGGCGACGCTCGACGCGCCGCGCGAAGGTGTCCGGCGCACGCTCGCGCATGCGCGCGCCTTACAACTGATCGTCGAAGAGAGCGGCGACGATTTCCGTTTTCGCCACGCGCTGACGCGCGAAGCGATCTACGAGAGTTTTCTCGGCATCGAGCGCCGCGAACTGCATCGGCGTATCGCGCTTCAACTCGAAGCCGGAGATCCCGGCGCCCATGCGAGCGTGGACCTCGCCTATCACTGGTGGTCGGCCCGCGACGGCGAGAAAGCCGCCCTGTACGGCGAGCGCGCGGGCGACGAGGCGATGCGCGTGTTTGCCTACGACGAAGCGGTGCGGTTTTACCGTTACGCGGCCGAGTTCGTGGAACGCCACTCGCAGCGCGGCGCCGGGCTGCTCGGCAAGATTTCGCGCGCTTTCGCCCGCAACGGCGAGCGCGCCGAAGCGCTGCGCTACGCGGTCGAATCGGCCCAGATCTACGAACGGCTCGAGGATTTGCAAGGCGAAGTCGAGATGCGCGAAGATTGGGCAACCCAGGCTGCCAACCTCGGCCTTGCCGATCCGACGGCACCGCTCACCGCGTTCGCCGATCGGCTCCGCGGGGGTCCGCACGAAACGCTCTACGTGCGTGCCGAGACGACGCGCGCACAGATCCTCGCGGCTCGCGGCGCGTGTGCGGAGGCGCGCGCGATTCTCGATCGGCTCGGCGTGCCTGGTCCCGACGTGGAGCGCATCGTGCGCATTTCGTATTTTGCGGCGCGAGCGATCCTGTGTGCGAACGAGACCGACATCGAGGGCTACGAAGACAACGTGCGCGAGATGCTCGCGCTCGCAGAAGAGCGTAGGATCGGGCATCGCGCGCTCATCCTGTGCAATGCCGCTAAGGTGCTCGCGGACGCCGGGCGGCTCGAACGTGCGGCCAACTGTATCGACGAAGCGCAGTCGCTTTCGCGCCGCTTGAACCTCCGGGCACAGGTCGCGGTCGCGCTCGCACTCGAGGTGCGCCTGCGCTATCTGAGCGGCGAGCTGCAGGCCGCACGGTCTGCGCTCGAGGCTGCGCTCGCAATCGGGACTGACGATGCGACCGCCCGGCTCTACATCGCCGTCAACGGCAGCCTGCTCGCGCGTTTGGTGGGCGACGAAGCGTTACTCGAGCGCTGTTCGCAACGGCCGGTCGGCCCCGACGATGGACCGAGCGCCCTGATCGGCTTGCCGCGAGCGGAAAGGCTCGCCGCCGAAGGGCGAACGGCCGAAGCGGCAAGCATTCTCGCGGGCGCGCTTCGAAGAGAAGACGCCGCGCGCTGCCCGCACGAACTCTACCTCGGCATCGCGCGCTGGGGGACCACAAGCGACATTGCGCTCGCACGCGAGCGGCTGGAAACCTTTTCCGGCAGGCCCCAGGATCTCGTGCATCGTGCCACCCTGCCCCTCTTCGAAGCCGTGGTCGCCGCACGCTCGGGCGATGCCGCGGCCGCGCGCATCCACGGCGCGCGTGCGGCTGCGGCGTTCGCGAAACTCGGCCTACCACTATGGGAAGCGGACGGGCACAAACTTGCCGGGAAATTCGAGCGCGCTAAGGAGCGGTACGAGCACATTGGAGCGATAGCCCGGCTGCGCGAAATGGAACGTCAGGAACGCCTGCCGTCAAACGGAGCGCGCGACGGCGCGAACGGGGAAGTCCTAACGATGCGCGAGCGCTCGGTCGTCGAGCTCGTCGCCGAGGGCCGCTCGAACGGTGAGATCGCGGACGAACTCGGCGTGACGACCAAAGCGGTCGAGAAACATCTTGGTTCGATCTACAAGAAACTCGCAGCCCCGTCGCGCGCGAAGCTGATCGTGCTCCTGCAGGCGAAGGGCGACGCGCAGACGAGGCGCTAACGCGCGAGCCCCCGCTCGAAAATGTCGAACAGCGCGTCGCCGGCTTGGCCCGCGCTCAGCGGTTCGTCTGGGTGGAACCAATTGGGCGTCCAGTTGATCGCGCCGTACAGCGCGAACGCGGCAAGGCGCACGTCGCAGTCGCGGATCGAGCCGTCGCCGATTCCCTGGGCGATCAGATCGCGACCGATTCCGTCGATCCGGCGATAGCCGGCGGCGGTGCGTGCACGCGTCGCGGGCGAGGCCGGGATGCGACGCAAGGTCAAGAGGCAACGCCCGTACTCGGAATTCATCAACTCGACGTACCCGCGCGCGAAGGCGCGCAATCGTTCGAGTCCGTTCGACCCGGCCGCGTGGGCGGCGACGGCATGCGCCTCGACCGTTTCGATCGCGCGCTCGATGATCTGGCTGACGATGTCTTCCTTATTTTTCACGTAGTAGTAGAGCGTCGGCTTGGTGACGTGCAATGCGGCCGCGATGTCTGCAAGTGAGGTCTCGTAGTAACCGCGCTCGTCGAAGAGTTTCGCCGCCTGCGCTAAGATCGCAAGCCGCTTCTGACCGTGCTGCTCCCGGCGGTCCGGGACGAAGCCATTCCAGCGCCGGGGGCGCTTGGCTTTGGTGGAGGGGGACGCGGTTCGACGGCGCTCTTTTTGCATGTTACCGGATTGACTATACTATCTACCATCCGGTAACATTTGTCCAGCATGGCAACGACCACCCAGCCGCCGGTGGCGGGTTCGAAACCGGCACACCCGTTCTATCGTGCCGAGCACGACGAGTGGCGCGCCGTGTTGCGGCGTTGGGTGGCGCGCGAAATCGAGCCGAACGTCGATGCGTGGGAGCGCGCCTGCGGTTTTCCGCGCGACCTGTACCGCAAAGCGGCCGAGGTCGGCCTCTTGCAGCTCGGCTTTCCCGAAGCGTACGGCGGCGTGCCGGCCGACATTTTCATGCAGACCGTCTCGACCGAGGAACTCTGCCGGCCCGCCGCGGGCGGGGTGTACGCGAGCCTGATGAGCCACGCTATCGGCGCGCCGCCGATCGCGGCGCACGGCTCGGACGAACTCAAGCGCCGCGTCCTGCCCCCAATTCTCGCCGGCGAGAAGATCTCTGCGCTTGCAATCACCGAGCCCTCGGGCGGATCCGACGTCGCGCGTCTGCAAACGACCGCGCGGCGCGAGGGCGACCACTACGTCGTCAACGGTTCCAAGGCGTTTATCACTTCGGGAATGCGCGCCGACTGCTACACGGTTGCCGTGCGCACGGGCGGGGACGGGATCGCCGGCATCTCGCTGCTCCTTATCGAACGCGAAACGCCGGGCTTTACCCGTACGCCGATCGAGAAGATGGGCTGGCACGCATCCGACACCGCGACCCTCTATTTCGACGACGCGCGCGTGCCGGCCGCGAACCTGATCGGCGCGGAGAACGCGGGCTTCCTTGCGATCATGCACAATTTCAACGGCGAACGGATGGGCCTCAGCACGATGGCGCTGGCGACGGCGCAAGCCGCTTACGACGAAGCGCTTGCGTACGCGCGCGAACGCGAGACGTTCGGCAAACCGCTCGTGAAACACCAAGTGATCCGGCACAAGTTCGTCGAGATGGCACGCCAGCTGAACGCCGCCCGCGCGTACCGCGATGCGGTCGCCTGGCGGATCGCCGGCGGCGAATCGCCGGTCGCCGACGTCTGCCTGGTCAAAGTGCAAGCGACGACGGCGCTCGAGTTCTGCGCGCGCGAGGCCGCCCAAATCTTGGGCGGCGCGAGCTATCAGCGCGGCACGAAGATCGAGCGCATCTATCGTGAGGTCCGCGTGCTTGCGATCGGCGGCGGTTCCGAAGAGGTCATGCGCGACCTCGCCGCGCGGCAGCTCGGACTCTAACGATGTCGTACGCTTCGGTGTTCCGCCCGGACCTGTTCGCGGGGAAGCACGTCGTCGTGACCGGTGGCGGCAGCGGCATCGGGCGTTGCACCGCGCACGAACTCGCCGCGCTCGGCGCCGCGACCGCCCTCGTCGGCCGTAAACGCGAAAAGCTCGAATCGGTCGCCGCCGAGATGGAAGCGGCGGGGTATCTCCCTCCGACCTTGCACGTCTGCGACATCCGCGAAGAAGAAGCGGTGCGCGAAACGGTCGCCGCGATCGTCGCCGCGCACGGGACGATCGACGGCCTCGTGAACAACGCGGGCGGCCAGTTCTCGGCGCCGCTCAAAGACATCAGCCTCAAGGGATGGGATGCGGTCGTGCGCACGAACCTGACGGGCGGGTTTCTCGTCGCGCGCGAGTGCTTCAACCAGTCGATGGCAAAGACGGGCGGCGCGATCGTCAACATCATCGCCGACATGTGGCTTTCGATGCCGGGCATGGGGCATTCAGGTGCGGCCCGCGCCGGCATGCTGAACTTCACGATGACGGCCGCGCTCGAGTGGGCGTCCGCCGGCGTGCGGGTCAATGCGGTCGCGCCGGGCTGGATCGCATCGTCGGGCCTCGCGCATTATCCCGAGGCGATGCGCCCGATGCTGCGCAGCCTCGCAACGTACGTTCCGCAGAAGCGCTTCGGCACCGAGTCGGAAGTCTCGGCCGCAATCGTTTTCTTGCTCTCGGAAGCCGCCGCGTTCATCTCCGGTACGTGTTTGCGTGTCGACGGCGCGGCACCCAACGCTCGCCTGCATTGGCACGTTCCCGACCACGATCGCGCCGCGCGGTTCAGCGGTTTCGATCTCGAAGCGCCGCCGGAGTTTCTCGAGCAACCCTAATGGCGATCCTCAGTTCGAACGTCGACCCCACAAGCGACGCCTTCAAACGCAATCGCGAAGCGATGCTGGCACTCGTGGCCGAGTTTCGCGAGCTGGAAGCGCGCGTCCGCGCGATCGCCGAAAGCAAACGGTTAACCTTCGAGCGGCGCGGCCAGCTGCTCCCCCAAGAACGCGTTGCGCTGTTGCTCGATCGCACCGGGCCGTTCTTGGAACTCTCGACCTTGGCCGGTCTCGGGATGCACGAGGACAATGGCAAGGACAAAGTCTTCGGCGGCGGGATCTGCGGTATCGGGGAGATCGCGGGCGTGCGCTGCCTGGTGAGCGCTTCGAACAGCGCAATCAAGGGCGGGACCGTCACGCCGATGGGAGTCGAGAAATCGCTGCGCGCGCAGGAGATCGCGCGGCGCCAGAAGCTTCCGCTCGTTTCACTCGTCGAATCCGGCGGCGCGAACCTGCTCTACCAGGCGCAGATGTTCGTGCGCGGCGGCGCGAGCTTCGCGAACCAGGCGCGCTTATCGGCGGCTGGGATTCCGCAGATCAACGTCGTGCACGGTTCCTCGACGGCGGGTGGAGCCTATCTTCCCGGACTCTCGGATTACGTCATCATGGTGCGCGGCAGGGCCAAGGTCTTTCTCGCGGGACCGCCGCTCTTGCGCGCGGCAACGGGCGAGGTCGCGACCGACGAAGAGCTTGGCGGCGCGGAGATGCACGCCGCCGTTTCGGGCGTCGCCGACTATGTCGCCGACGACGACGTCGATGCGATCCGTCAAGCGCGCGAGATCGTCGCCAACCTGCACTGGAACGATCGTTTGCCGGTCGAGCCGCCGCGCCGTTTTGCCGAACCGCGCTATGACCCGGACGAGCTCGCGGGCGTCGTGCCGGTCGACTTCCGCGTCGCCTACGACGTGCGCGAGGTGATCGCGCGCATCGTCGACGGCTCCGAATTCAGCGACTTCAAGGCGAATTACGGCAGCGCCACGGTCTGCGGCCAAGCGGCGATCGCGGGTTTTCCCTGCGGGATTATCGCCAACAACGGCCCGATCGATGCGGACGGCGCCGCGAAGGCCGCGCAGTTCATCCAACTGATGTGCCAGGCTCAAACGCCGCTCGTGTACCTCCAAAACACGACCGGGTATCTCGTCGGCGTCGACGCCGAACGGCGCGGGATCATCAAACACGGTTCGAAGATGATCCAAGCCGTCGCGAACGCCGGCGTCCCGCAACTGACGCTGCACATCGGGGCGAGTTTCGGCGCCGGCAACTATGGGATGTGCGGGCGCGGCTTCGATCCCGATTTCATTTTCGCGTGGCCCAATAACCGCATCGCGGTGATGGGCGGCGAACAGGCCGCGCGGGTCATGACGATCATCGCGCAGGATCGCGCGGCGCGCGACGGCAGCCCGCCCCAGGATGAGAAACTCGAGTACGCCCGCAAAGCGATCGTCGCGCAGTTCGAGCGCGAATCGACCGCGCTCTTCGCGACCGCGCGGCTGTGGGACGACGGCCTCGTCGATCCACGCGACTCTCGCAAACTCTTGTCGCTTTTGCTCTCCACCTGCCACGCGGCGCGGCTGCGCTCGCTCTCCCCCACGACGTTCGGCGTCGCCCGGATGTAAGGAAATCGAAATTGGTCTACACTGACGAACATCTGGCCCTACGGCAATCGCTCTCGAAGTTCATCGCAAACGAGATCAATCCGCACGTCGACGAGTGGGAGCGGGCGGGCGCCTTCCCGGCGCACGACGTCTTCCGCAAGCTCGGCGAACAGTCGCTGCTCGGCATCAACAAGCCGGTCGAGTTCGGCGGCCTCGGCCTCGCCTATTCGTACCAGGCCGCGTTCGTCGAAGGACTCGGCGAGGTTCGCTGCGGCTCGGTCCCGATGGCGATCGGCGTGCAGACCGACATGGCGACGCCGGCGCTGGCCAAGCACGGTTCGGACGAGCTGCGCGAAGAGTTCTTGCGACCCTCGATTGCGGGCGAGCTCGTTGCTTGCATCGGCGTCTCCGAAACGGGCGCCGGTTCGGACGTCGCGACGATCGCGACGACCGCCCGCAAAGACGGCGCCGACTACGTAATCGACGGCGGCAAGATGTGGACGACCAACGGCTACCAGGCCGACTGGATGTGCCTGCTCGCGAACACGGGCGAAGGACCCGTACACTTTAACAAGTCGCTAATCTGCGTTCCGATGAAGACTAAGGGCGTCAGCACGTCGCAGAAGTTCGACAAGCTCGGGATGCGTTCGTCGGATACCGTCCAAGTGTTTTTCGACGGCGTCCGTGTCCCGCAGCGCTACCGCATCGGGCACGAGGATCGCGGCTTCGCCTATCAGATGGAACAGTTCCAGGAAGAGCGCTTGTACGCCGCGCTCTCCGTGCTGCACGGGATGGACCGGGCGATCGCCGAGACGATCGCGTATACGGGCCAACGCGTCGCGTTCGGCCGTCCGCTCCTGCACAACCAAGTCATCCACTTTCGCCTTGCGGAGCTCCAGACCGAAGTCGAAGCCCTGCGCTCGCTCGTGCACCGCGCGGTTGCGGAATATACCGAAGGCCAAAATGTCGTGAAGCTCGCCTCGATGGCGAAGCTCAAAGCCGGCCGGCTCGCCCGCGAGATCGCCGATGCGTGCCTGCAATACTACGGCGGCATGGGCTACATGAACGAGACGCCGATCACGCGCTACTGGCGCGACTCGCGCCTGCTTTCGATTGGAGCCGGCGCCGACGAGATCATGCTCGGCATCATCTGCAAGGAAATGGACATCCTACCGCAGCGCCGCACCAAACCAAACGGCCCCGCGACCTAATTCCAAACCGTGAGCAAAGTCCGTGTCATCCTGAGCGAAGCGCCGAAGGCGCGTAGTCGAAGGACCACCGCAACACCGCGGCCCCTCGACAAGCTCGGTGTGACACGGTGAAGCGCTATTCGAAACTGCTGATCGCCAACCGCGGCGAGATCGCGGTGCGAATCGCCCGCACCGCGCGGGCACTCGGCTTTCGGACCGTCGCCGTGTACTCCGATCCCGACCGCAACTCGCCGCATGCCGGCGCATGCGACGAAGCCGTCCCGCTCGGCGGTGCGTCGGCCGCGGACTCGTATCTTTCGATCGAGCGCGTGATCGCTGCGGCACAACGCAGCGGCGCGGACGCCGTGCATCCCGGGTACGGTTTTCTCTCTGAGAACGCCGATTTTGCCGAGGCATGCGGGGCGGCGGGGCTTGTCTTCGTCGGCCCGCCGGCCGAAGCGATCCGCCTCATGGGAAACAAGGCGACCGCGAAAGCGCGCATGCTCGAAGCCGCCGTACCCTGCGTGTCCGGCTATCACGGAACTCAAGACCCCGAGGCGTTCGCACGCGCAGCGCGCGAGCTCGGCTTCCCCGTGATGGTCAAGGCCGCTTGCGGCGGCGGCGGCAAAGGGATGCGACTGGTCGATGCGCCCGAGAACCTGCCGGCTGCGCTCGACGCCACGCGCGAGGAGGCGTTGCGCGCGTTCGGCTCGAGCGCGTTACTGCTGGAACGCGCGCTTGTAGCGCCGCGCCACGTCGAGATTCAAATCTTCGCCGATGGGTTCGGGGAGATCGTGCATCTGGGCGAACGGGACTGCTCGATCCAGCGCCGCAACCAAAAGATCGTCGAAGAAGCCCCGTCGCCCGCCGTCTCGCCGGCACTGCGCGAGCGCATGGGCCGCACCGCGATCGACGCTGCGCGGGCCGTCGGCTACGCCGGCGCAGGGACCGTCGAGTTCTTGCTGGACGCAGACGGCGCGTTCTATTTTCTCGAGATGAATACGCGCTTGCAGGTCGAGCACGCGCTTACGGAGGCGCTCACCGGCATCGATCTCGTCGCGTGGCAACTGCGGGTAGCGGCCGGCGAGCCGCTGCCGCTCGACGAACCGCGCGGCGCGCGCTCGGCTCACGCGATCGAGGCGCGCCTTTACGCCGAAGACCCCGCAAACGATTTTCTGCCGCAAGCGGGTCGCATCGTCGCGTGGGGCCCGCCACGCGGCGCAGGAATTCGGGTCGACCACGCCCTTGCGACAGGCCTCGAGATCTCGCCCTACTACGATCCGATGCTCGCGAAGATCGTCGCCGCGGGAGCAAATCGCGAAGAGGCACGGCGGCGCTTGATCGCCGCGCTCGAGGACCTCACGTTGTTCGGCGTGACCACGAACCGACGGTTTCTGATCGACTGCCTCGAGCGGCCCGCGTTCGTGGCCGGTGAAGCACGTACCGATTTCGTGCCGCGTTTCTTCACGTCCGCCGCGACCGGCGCGCCCGCGAGTGAGCCCGCGCTGCTTACACTCGCCGCCGTACTCGTCGCGACGCGCGAAGCAAACGGCACCGTCGAATTCGGCTGGCGCAGCAGTGGGATCGCCGGCGCCGCCGTAAAACTGCAGCTCGCAGAGACGCGATATCGCGCGTCGGTTACGACCTCCGATGCAAAAGCGTACGCGGTCACGATCGAAGGCGAGCCACGCATGCTGACGCTCCTCGAGCGCCAACCCGACCGCGTGCGTTTCGTCGACGGCGGCGTCGAACGTCTCGGTCGCTTCTCCTGGGACGGTTCGACCCTCTACCTGGAAACCGGGCGGCACGCCGTCAGCGTGATCGACGCGACGTTTGCACCGAGCGTCGAGCATGCCCGAGCGGCGCACGGTTCCGCTCGCTCACCGATGCCGGGGATCGTTACCAAGGTCGCGGTGTCCGTCGGCGATCCGGTCAAAAAAGGGCAACTTCTCATCGTCCTCGAGGCAATGAAGATGCTCCATGAGATCGTCGCGTCCGCCGGCGGCCGCGTCTCAAACATCCTGGTCGCCCAGGGCCAACAAGTCGGCATGCGCGCGCTCCTGGTCGAGATCGATTCGGACGCTGAGCCCGCGCGGTAGGCACCTCGGCCACGAGCGCCGCGCGCGCGCAGGAGCACTTGCGCTCGCCGTCGCGTATTCGTGCGGCGCGTGTTCGCATCTCACGACCGCGGGAAGAACCTCAATGGCGCACGAGCTGCGCATCGCCGATCAGAGCGATCCGTCGTCGCTCGACCCGCTGCTGGCGCACGACCAAGACACGATCGGGTACGATCTCCTCTTCGTGCAGACGCTGGTCGGCTTATCGGCGGACAATCGCCTCGTCCCGATTTTGACAACGCGCGTCCCATCGCGCGCGAACGGCGACATCGCTTCAGACGGGCGCACGATCGTTTACCATTTGCGCCGCGGGGTTCGCTTCGCCGACGGCCGGCCGCTGACCTCAGCCGACGTTGCGTTTACCTATCGTGCCATTTTGGATCCGCGCAACCCCGTGCTCAGTCAAGATGCCTATCGCCGCGTGGCTTCGCTCGGGACGCCCGACCCGCACACCGTCGTCGTTCGCTTGCGCGCGCCCTGGAACGCAGCCGTTCGCGAGCTGTTCGCGGAATCGGACTTTGCGTTCGGAATCCTTCCGGCGCACGCGTTCGCAAGTACGGCGTTGCAGCATGCGCCGTGGGAGGAGCATGCCTTCGGAACGGGACCGTTCCGCGTAACGCAGTGGCGGCGCGGCGAGCGCGTCGTGCTCGAGCCGAACCCATACTTCTCGCCCCGGCCCAAGCTTGCACGGATCGAGCTGCGCATGATCCCCGATCCCAATGCCGTTCTGGTCGCTCTGCGCACGCACGAAGTCGACCTCGCAGACGTCTTGGCAAACGCGGTTCCGGAAGCGGCATCGATTTCCGGTTCGCGTATCCTCTCAACGACCCTCAACGGCATGGACAGCCTGGCGCTACAGACCGCCGCCGCGCCGACCGACGACATTCGCGTCCGTCGCGCGATCGCGGATGCCTTAGACGTTCCGGTCATCGAACGGCCGTCTCACGGACTCTATCCGCGAGCGGCTGCCTTCTTGCCCCCGGTCTTCGCTTGGAGCGACGCCGGCCTCGCGCCGATCGCCCACGACGACCTCAAAGCCGCGGCGCTGCTCGATGCGGCGGGCTGGCATCTGGAGCGCGGCGTCCGCATGAAAAACGGCGTGCCGCTCGAGCTGACCTTCGTGACCTACGTCCCCGGACACGGAGTAATCGAGCAAGATCAGCTCGCCGCCGCGGGCATCCGCATGACGATCAAACGATTCCCGCGCACCACGTTCTTCGCGCCGGACGGACCGCTTCGCACCGGCCGGTTCAACATCGCCGACGGGGACTGGATCGGCGGGGCGGATCCCGAGCAATCGGTCGTCTTTGCGTGCAGTCAAATCGGCGTCGACGGTAACAACGTCTCGCGCTTCTGCGACCGGCGTTTCGATGCGGCTTTCGCCGACCAGGCCGTCGCCCCCGACCAGGGGCGGCGGGCCCGCGACTTTACGATCATGCAGCAAATCGTCTACGATCGGCTGCCGATCGTCCCGCTCGACATCCTGGTCTCGTTCGACGCCGTCAACCGTCGCGTCACCGGCTTCGCGAGAAACATGCTGGCATTCCCCGTCGCCGCCGAAACCTGGGACGTGAACGCCAGCCGTTGACCGTTCCGAAGGCCGAAAGCGACTATCTCGGCGTCAACACAAAATGATCGCTAATCGCTCGCG
>PMHP01000151.1 GCA_003158195.1 Vulcanimicrobiota bacterium
GGAGTAAGAACGGGGAGAAGACTATTGGGCGAAAATCCACAGTTATCCCTGGCTCCCGATCCGGGGCCCATCCCAGATGCGCTCAACGACGACGGGCACACAACCCGACGCGGCCGGCCGTGGAGCGCGATGCAAGTCTCTCGCGTGATTGAGCGAGCCGCTTAGAACACGCGTAGCAGGACATTCCAGCCGGTCTAAGCGCGGCCTCGCTGCTCGATCGGGAATACAGCGGCCCCGGAAGCAAGAAGCCTTGGGGGCCGTTTTGACCTGGATGAAGTAGCCGGGTTTTACTTTCTAGACTCGGCGGCTATCAAGCGCTATGAACTTTGTGGAGTTCGTCCAAGTGATCCGACATAGGGCGATGCTTTTTCGGTTCAAGACGAGACCGGCTTCGATTCGAAGAAGAGATCGAGGGCGGTAGTGCGACCCGGATCCGGTACAGAAAGTTAAGCTGGAATTCTCTCGAAAGAGGAGTTCCATGCCGAGAACCAAGTCCCGCCGGGTTTTCTCCAAAGAGTTCAAGCTTCAGGTTATCCGCGACGTCGACGGCGGCATGACCATCGCTGAGGCCGCTCGTGCGCACAACGTTCATCCCGAGACGGTTCGCCTTTGGCGCAGGACCGAGCGCAAGTATGGCGACCGCGCGTTTGCAGGCAACGGCCGCTCGTACAGTGATGAGGCGAGGATTGCGCAGCTCGAGCGCGCCCTTGGGCAAATGACACTCGAGAACGCGCTTTTAAAAAAAGCGTTGACCGTCTTAAAGGAACAGGAAAGAATGGCCGGCAGAAAGCGATGATCTCGCTGGCTTTTGAAGAGCGCAATCGGCTGCCGCTTTCGCGACTTGCGCGCCTGTTCCGCTTCTCCCGAACGGAATTCTACCGGGAGACGGCTGACGACCGCGATCGGCTCCTGCGCGACGCGATCCATGCGATCGCTCTCGATTGGCCGTGCTACGGCTACCGCACGATCACGCGCGAACTGCGCCGCCAGGGTTGGAAGATCAACGAGAAACGCGTGCGCCGAGTCCTGCGCGAGGAAGGCTTGATTCGACGGCCTTCCAAGCGGCGCGGGCTGCGCTACCGCAAGCACGACCATCCGGCGTATCCGAACGTCGCCTCAGGATGGGTTGCGACCCAGGTGAACCAGCTCTGGGTTGCCGATCTGACGTACGTCCATTTTCGCGGCCGCTTCATCTTCGTTGCCGTCATCCTCGATGCGTTCAGCCGCCGCTGTATCGGCTGGGCGCTGGCGCCACACTTCCGCAACTCGCTAATCATCGTCGCCCTGCGGATGGCGCTTACGAGGCGTTGCCCGTCAGCCGGCTTTATCCACCACTCCGATCGCGGTGGAGAGTACTTTGAAGCCGAATACCTCGAGACGTTGCGGCTGCGCGGCGCGGTCATCAGCATGAGCCGAGCGGGCACGCCGTCGGACAACGCGATCTGCGAACGGTTCATGCGCACCCTCAAGGACGAGGAAGTCAACCTACGAGACTATCTCAGCTTCGACAACGCGGAGCACTAGATCGTGCACTTCATTCACCGTTACAACGAACGTCGACTCCACTCGGCGCTCGGCTACCGACCGCCGGCGGAGTTCGAAGGCCTTTCAAGCACCCAAACCACCCCGATCCCAGCTTAACTCGGTGTACCAAAAATGGGTCGCACTACCGGCACCCGAATCTCGCCCGTGACGCCACAATCCTCAGGAAAGCGTATCACCACTTCTGTCGACTTCAATTTGTGCTGCTGGTCCAATTGACTGCAACCGCTTCCGCCTGGCGGCACTGCCCCCGAAACGATTTGGGCAGTGGTCCCGCGCTGGTATGACGAAACGGATTGACTGCCTGCCGTCGTTGGGCTTGAGCCCCCACCACATGCCGTCAGGATCGCGTACAGAGTAAGCGTCAAGCTAGTCTGAATCAGTCGAGCAATGTTCATGATGTGTCTCCGTGGCTGCAGTTAGTTCGGCTTCTTGAGTTCAAGACGAGACGGGCTTTGACTCGAAGTACAAATCAATTCCATTACCGGTAAGATAAGAGTCCCCGGGCAAATTGACCTTGAGATGGATGGTGTCGCCGCGCGGAGCAACGGCGTGTCCGTCTGCAAAGTCATCTTGAATGGTTTCGGTCCCACCCTCGCCGAAATAGAAGACGCATAAACCGTAGAGATTTCCCGACGTGATGAACGTGGCAGAGCTGAACTTTACCGGGAACGTACTCTTGTCAAAGTAGAGTAGATGTGATCCGCCCCCCCCTAAAAACGTGATCGTCTCGTACCAGAATGTCGAGCTCGCTTGCTGGCAGTCCGCGTCAGATTCGGATATCGTGCAGCCTCGGCGCTGACCATCGCCTGTGATTGGATTCGAACCTTCGCATAGGGCCGCGAACTCGGGCGGTGACGAAAGATTTGTGACACCTGCTATTTGAATGCTGCCTGTCACACCACAATCCGGAGGGAAGCTGGCCTTCACTTTGGTTGATTGTAATGTTGTATGGCGGTCCAGCTGACTGCAACTGCTTCCGTTCGGCCACTCCGCCTCCGACGTGTTCTGCACGCGGGTCGGCCGCTGATAGGCGGACGACGCAGATTGACTGCCTGCCGTCGTTGGGCTTGAGCCCCCACCACATGCCGTCAGGATCGCGTACAGAGTAAGCGTCAAGCTAGTCTGAATCAGTCGAGCAATGTTCATGATGCGTCTCCGTGGCTGCAGTTAGTTCGGCTTCCTGAGTTCAAGACGAGACGGGTTTCGATTCGAAAAAAAGTTCGAGCGCCCCCTGTGTCTATGATGGGTGAGGCCATCGAGAAAGCAAAACTCATGAGGGCGACTAAGGATCGTTCCTGTGGCATCCAATACCGAAGTCCGCTCGCAAAAGCGGCATCGAACCTTTAGCGCCGAGGAGAAGGCGCGCTCTCCCGCGTGAATGCGCAGCCAAGTGACCGTTTTGCCCGCCAGTTCATCCGGTAGCTCAACGTTAAAGGCCCTAAACACGCTTCGAACCGCAAGCGTTAGGCGGGCCTGCGCAGCCGCACTCTTCCATATATCTATTACCGTGTTGGCGCCGATCGTGCTTAGTAACGAGGGAACCAATTCGGCGCCATCTGGAGCAGATGCCGGTCGAACCGACTCGGCACCTAGGAATCTGCCAAGGTCGGCTTCCAAGCGAGATAGCGGACCGTCATAGTCGGCAGACAGAGAAACGGGATTGGCGGGCCGTCTTTCGACGAACATCTGACCCGCACCAACGAAACCCTCCGCCTCCTCCGGCGCTTCCCCATCGGCGCTGAAAAGCACGGTGAGCGAGCAACGATTTAAGCGTGACACAACCCTTCCCTTCATTCTCGTCGCCCTCGCAGGTCTCTAGCATAAGAAATGAATCAAGAGTTCGGCTTTGATTCGAAGAAAAGGTCGAGCGCGTCATAGTTTGGGAAAGAAGAGTCATATGACGCCGGAAGTGCGATCTTGAGTTTAATCGTATCGCTATTGGGAGCAACTGCGCGTCCGCTTACGAAATCGTCCTGAATTATAGTTTCGAGCTGTTCGTCGACGACGCATAATCCGTAGACCTCACCGGCTACTATGAATGTGCTCGAAGTGAACTTTACCGGAAAAGTGCGCTCGGCAAAGGAGGTCTCTCCCGGGCCTTCACCACGGAGCGTAAGCGTTTGGTACCAAAACGTCGATTTTGCCTGCTGACAGTTTGCGTCAGACTCCGATCGCGTGCAGCCTCGATGCTCGCCGATACTATCGATCGGACTTGCATTTTCGCAGAGCGACATGGACTGCGGAGGCGACTGGAGGTTGGTGACTGCGGGTATTCGGATATCGCCTGTGACGCCGCAATCCGCAGGAAAGCGTATTGTAGTTTCTGTCGGCTTTAGCTTGGCATGGCGCTCTAACTGACTGCAACTGCTCGCATTCGGCCGGGCGGCATTCTGGGTGCCCTGGCTGGCGAGAACCGCGCGCTGATAAGCGGATGGCACGTCCTGGCCGCCCGATGTGAAACCTGACCCGCCGCACGCTGTCAGCAGTCCACAAACGGCGATCTTAACACTCATCCGAACCAATCGATCAATGCTCATCCTAAGGAACCTTTCATTCAAAGAATAATGGCTTAAGCGTTATAACGACTGTCGAGCGAGCCTTCGACCCGCCGATCGCAACCCCACAGGTCAGAGCACGCATCAAAGTGACACCGATCTGACCAACACGATGGTCTGCTCATGCTTGCGGAAACGGCCCGCAAACAACATCGCCCGCACAGCACAGTGGGTTTGGTTGATCGCAGAATGAGCGCCGGTATTGCTGATCTGGCATAGAGCCGGCGACCTTGAGCGACTCGGAGCGGTAGCAAAGCGTGTCGCGGTGACGCGTGCCAAGACGCCCAGACATATCACTCGCGAAGCTTGCATCATGCCGCCTCGTGACGCGGCCACCGGACACGAGCCCAGGCCGAGATCCGCGAAGAAGCTCCGTGGGAGGTGCAGCATCGCTTCGTCCAGTCAGCTCGCCTTAACGCTGGCTCTATTCGGTCATTGGCCCGCTTGTCCTATCTACCCTCTGCTCGAAGAAAGCTTTGCGGGCCAACGCCGTTGCCCACATTCGCACGGGTCGTTCGCAAGCGCTCGCCGGAAGAAAGGGGTGGCCGCGGATAATCGGACAGCCCGTCGTGTGATGACTTTCCCTGTTGCGGGGCGAAGGATCCCCGCGAGAGGAGCATGTCATCGTGCAACGTTCCCGACGCAACCACACGGCGGCCTTCAAGGCTAAGGTGGCCATCGCCGCCGTCAAGGGCGATCAGACCATCGCCGAGCTCGCGAAACGCTTCGACGTCCATCCCAACTCTATCGTTCAGTGGAAGACGCAACTGCTGGAGCGGGCAGCGGAAGCTTTCGGTGGCGATGGCCCAAAGAGCAGCGGTCCCGACATCAAGGAGCTTCACGCCAAGATCGGTCAGCTGGCGTTGGAGAACGATTTTTTAGAACGCGCGCTCGGGCGTATCGACGGGTCGAGCGCAAAGCGATGATCGATCGCGACCACGCTTTGCCGCTCGCGCATCAAGCGCAGCTGCTGGAGCTCTCTCGAGGCTCCCTGTACTACATGCCGGTGCCGATCTCGCAAGCCGACCTTGCGCTGATGAGCCTGATCGGCCGGCTTCATACGGATTATCCCTTTGCTGGCGCTCGGATGCTGCGCGACATGCTTCGGCTCCGCGGCCACCGCGTTGGCCGCCGGCACGTTGGCCGGCTGATGCGCCTGATGGGCATTGAGGCACTCTACCGCAAGCGGCGTGGGACCAAGACGAATCCGGCGCATCCCGTCTATCCCTACCTTCTCAGGAACATCGAGATCGACACGCCGAATCAGGTGTGGTGCACGGACATCTCGTACATCCCGATGCGTCAGGGCTTTCTTTATCTCGTT
>PMHP01000054.1 GCA_003158195.1 Vulcanimicrobiota bacterium
CACCGGCCGCGCGCTCGAGCGCATCGGCGTGCCGAGCGATGCGATGAACCGGCGCATCGTCCGCGTGGCGAGCAGCGTCGGCGATCTTGCGCTCGTTCTGGAAGAACGCAATCTGCGCGACGGCGACATCGTGTACGCCGATGGCGAGCGGGTCATCGCAATCTGCGTCGAGGCCGACGACGTGATCGTGGCGCGGCCCGCAACGATCGCGGACGCGCTCGAACTCGCGCACGCGCTCGGCAATCGCCACCTGCCGATGCAGCGCGAAGGCGATGCGCTGATCGTGCGCTACAGCGAACCGGTCGCGGCGCTGTGCGATCGTGCGGGCGTGCGCTGGGAGCGCGCGCAGCGCGTGCTCGCGGAACCGTTCGTCGCGCCGCCGGCGCCGCACGCGAGCGCGTTCACGATCGCATTCACGTCGTTGCCGCCGGCGAAGATCGTGATGAACGTTGCCGCCGGATTGACGTTCGGCAATTCGTTCTGCAGGAAGTTTGCGGGAATGGCGTCGGCCGGCGGGCGGGGCTGGCAGGGCGTCGCGCCGGTGATCGAATCGTACATGTTGCCGGTGGCTTGAATGTCCGGCCCGATTACGGCACCCGAGATGCCGAGATCCTGAAGCGCAGCGACGAAGCCGACCGTCAAGAAGTCGTTGCGCAGGTCGGGCACGTAGCCGTCGGCCCCCGGCTCCGGGCAGGTGGGATCGGCGGCGCCGACCGCGGGCGACGCGGTCGTGCACGGAACCGAGGCGCCGTAGCCGACGGCATCGCTTGCGCCGATCGCGGTGTATGCGATGTGCAGGAGCTTCGGCGGCGGCGTAACGGGAGTGGACTTCGACGAGCTGCTGCACGCGGCAAGGAACGCCGCAGCGATTGCGATCAGGACGAGTCCGGACTTGCGATAGAATTCCATTGTCTTTCGCCTTCCCTAGAACGGTCGCACGAGGGGCGCCGCCCCGATGCCGAGCATTAACGTAAAGGTCGTGTAGCGCTGCGCCCCGATAACCGGCACGGCGACGCCGTTTTGCGCGAGCGCGACGCAGGTGAGGGTCGGCGTTCCGCCCGCAGCCGTGCGCGCACAGGGGACGGTGAAATCGGCGATGCCGATGCGCCCGATGTCGGTGTAGTTCGGGTTCGAAGGTCCGCCCGTCGAGACTTCGGCCTCGATGAAGAACGGCTTCTTGATGACCTCCGAGATGCCGTAGTGGAACGTCGGCACGTGGTACGGATAGACGTCGGTCGGGAAGTACGTGATCGAGTTGATCAGGTTGGCAAACAGCGTGAGCTGCTCGCTCGGCTGATAGTCCGCGTAGAGGCTCTGGAGCAGCTGCGGATGGTTGGTAAGGTTCGCGCCGTTGAGGTTCATGTTCCAAATCGGGCCGCCCGTGTACGCGATGAAGTACTTCTCGCCGTAGAAGAGCGGAATCGCAAGGTTGATGCCTTTGGTCTCGTACGAGCGCTGGTGGACGTTCGTGAGGATTTCGTTGTTTGCGAAGAGGGTGCCGGTGTCGTCCGTACCTCCGATACTGGAGCGGACCGAAACGTAGGTTGGTGCGATGACCAGCGGATGGTGCCAGCCGCCGATCGTGAACATCTGCTGGAGATTGTAGATCTGGAAGCGCAGATGGGTCGTCGCGTCGACGCGCAGCGCGGCGGTGTTGATCGCGGCGATCGGCGTGGTCGTGCCCTGAAAGACGACCGGCGTGTTGGGGTCGTCGCTGCCCAGCGGCGTTGCCGAGAACTCGTAGAATCCGGCGTACGCCCGCGTCGTGCGCGTAAGCTTGTAGAGGAGCGACGCGTCGAAGCCACCGGGGGGATTCGCGAAGCCGTTGTTCGTGTTGCCGCCCGCAAACATCGTGGAAATGTCGGCCTCGTACGTAAGCGGGTCGCCGAGGAACTGCGGCTTCGAGACGTTGCTTTCGGTGATCGGCGGCGGCGGCGTTTCGGCGTCGCTCGGCGCCGGAGAAGCGAGCAAGGCGCGTTTGAGCAGCGCCTCATGCGCGCGCACCGCGTCCCGGGCGGCGGCCGCCGCCTCGATGCCCACGCTGCTCATCACGTCCGCAGCCGACTGCGCGGACGCGCGGCTGCCGAGCGACACGAGCACCAGCAAGCAGACGGCAATCCAGGTGAACGGCGCACGGATGGCGCGGCTCGACAAAATAAGGATAAGGCGGCGTTCTGACAAGTAACGTTCCTTTGCGGGTTTGGGTGAAAGCTTCAGGTTTTTGAAGCAAGCCCGGAAATGGCTTCTGCCGACTCTATCTGGGGCGCGGCAAAATTGTCCTTCGAATCGTTACTTACAGAGTTTTTGAGACGCCACGCCTAGCGGCACGAAGCGCACGTTCCGAAGACGGTAAGATCGTGCGCGACCGCGCGAAAGCCGCGCGGGAGACGCAACGTTTCGCTCGGGAGGCAGCCCTCGAGTTCGTAGACGCGCCGGCACTTGAGGCACGAAAAGTGATGATGGTGCGTCTTCCCCGCAATCTCGTAGAAGGCGCCGGTGCCGGGCAATTCGACGCTCGTCAAATAGCCTTCGTCGATGAACGCGCGGATCGAACGGTAGACGGTAGCGAGACTGCCTCCCGCGCCCGAGCGCTGGACCGCTGCGAGTACTTCATCCGGTGCGAGCGGCCGATCGGCCGTCTCGAAGACGTTGCGGATGGCCCGGCGCTGGCGCGTGCTGCGCTCCCGCGGTTCCGATTTGATCACGAAGGGGACTCTTCGCGGTCCGGCGTATCGTTCCTTAGTGAGAATGAGATGTCAATAGCAATAAGGCTTATTCGGGACCGCCTGCCCTTCAGCCTCATGGCAGCGAGCCTCGCTTTCGCGCTCTGGCTGGCTCAGGGAGAACTCGCGCTGGGAGCGGGCTCGAGCGCGTTTCTGCGCGGCATCGTAACAAACGCCGGCGTGCCGGCAGCCGGCATTACCGTGACCGCCTCGGGTAACCGGCAGACGTTCACGGCGACCACCGACGCGCGTGGAAAGTTCTTCTTTGCCGACCTCGCGTTCGGAACGTACCGGCTCGAGGCAATCGGCAGCGGCGCGCTCGAGGGAGAGCTCAGCGTCGATCTCGCCGGCGGCGGCGCAGAGGTCGCAATTCCGCTTAGCCGGCTTAAGGCGATCGGAAACGTTACGGTCGTGCGCGGCTCGACGACCAACGGCAGCGGCGCCGACGTCATTCTCAACGCGACCGATCTGACGCATTCGCCGGCGAGCGACAGCTTTGGGGAGACGCTCATTCAACTGCCTGGGGCGGCGCGTGGCGCGAACGGCGTCGTGCACATGAACGGCGATCACGGGGTCATCGATTATGTGGTCGACGGCGTGCCGCTGCCGCAAGCGCTCAATCGTGAGATCGGCAGCGAGATCGACCCGAACGACATTTCGTTCTTGGATGCAATCGAGGGAGCGTATCCGGCGCAATACGGTTTGCGTTTCGGCTCGGTCCTCAACATCACCACGCGCGCCGGGACGGGAGCGGCGGGATTTGACGGGAGCCTTCGCTACGGATCCTACGGCGATATCGATCAATCCCTGGGTTATCATGCTCCGCTTGGGAGCGGCGGGGGACTCGACATCGCGATTCGCGACGAGCGAACGGACCGCGCGCTCGACCCGCCCGATTTCGACTCTCCCCACAACCAGGGCAGCAACACGAATCAATTCATCCGGGTGACGTTGCCAAGCGGAACGAACGACTTCACCGATCTCACGCTCATCCACAGCTTTCGAACCTTTCAAATTCCTAACGACGTCGAGTTCGGCGAACCGGCGACGACCGACGACAACGAAACGCAAGACGACACGTTCCTGAGCGCACAGTTCAAGCACGCGCTCGGGTCCGGACAGCTGAGTTTCGGCCCGGCGCTGAAGATCTCGCACATCCGGGATTTCGGCGATCCGCAGGACGACTGGATGTACGGCGAAGCGCTCAACGTTCTGCCGCCGCCGTTCGGCAACGGGAGCACGCCGAGCGCCTGCGCGACCGCACTTGGGACCAAGAACTTCCTCCCGACGACGTGCGCCTATTCGCTGAGCGACGACAAGACGTCGCTGGACTACATCCTCAACGCGGATCTCGTGCAGCGCTTCGGAAAGCACGAACTACGCGCCGGCGCCGGGTACGATCTGACGCGGGTGGACAAGGTGTACGACGTGACCTTGCAGCCGGACAACTTCTTGGCGCCGATCGAAACGCCGAGCACACCGGATGCCCCCACGCCCGTCATCGACGACACTCCCAATGTCGGCAACACGTACACCTCGTACGTCCAGGACAGCTGGCACCTCTCCGATCGGTACGAGGTCGACTACGGCCTGCGCTACGATTTCTTCACGATCCGATCGACCGTTTTCGCCCAAGGCTTCGGCGGGTTCAGCCCGCGGCTCAAACTGACGCGCAATTTCGGTCCGCGGGCGGCACTCTACGCCTACGTCGGCCGCTTCTTCGAGCCGTTTTCCTTCGAGAACGTCGATCCCCGGGCAGCGCAGCTCCTGAATCTGCCGCTCCAGCCGGCCGAGGCGCAGTTCGATCTCAAGCCGGAGCGGGACACGCAATTAGAGTTCGGCGGCCACGTGCCGCTGGGCGCGGGAGAGCTCGGCTTTCGCATCTGGCAGAAGAATGCGAACAATCTGATCGACGACACGCAGGTGGGGGTTACCGCGCTGCACCAGGACATCAACTACGTTCTCGGCCGGCTCTCTGCCGAGACGCTCGATTACGTCGTTCCGCTAGCCCGTAACGGACGTTTGTACGCCAACGTCAACCACACGATCTCGCTGAACTCCGGCTGCGAAACGCAGCTTCTCGCGCCGTGCTTCGGCCAACCGGCGGGCTATACGCCCGCCGATCACGAGCAACGCTGGAGCATAACCGGCGGCTATTTGCTCAACGACAAGCGCGGCGGCTGGTTCTCCGGCGACATGGAATACGGCGCCGGGCTGTCCTCGTCGTTCTGCATGCCGCTTACGGCGGATTGCAAGGAGACCCCGCATACGATCTTTGCGATCGAAAAGGGCGTTGCGATCGGCAAAGAGGTCGCGCTGACCGGCCGCATCCAAAACCTTCTCAACGACCGCTACTACGTCACGCTGCTCAACGCCCAGGGAAACCACTTCGCCCCGCCGCGAGAGTTCGACATCGGCCTGCGCTTCGGCAAATAGCGGGGAGATTCGCAGGGAGACGGAAACGATTTTGCATGCGTCCCACATGCTTGTTGCTTTTGCCGCGCTTGTACTTGGCGATGATCTTTTGCGTGGCCGCGATCGGC
Organism: Vulcanimicrobiota bacterium; assembly: GCA_003158195.1. Lineage (GTDB taxonomy): Bacteria > Vulcanimicrobiota > Vulcanimicrobiia > Vulcanimicrobiales > Vulcanimicrobiaceae > Palsibacter > Palsibacter borealis. The sequence goes on from PMHP01000054.1 coordinate 5,267, forward strand.
AAATTGAGGGGGGGCAGAGATTTTAGCGGCGCGATGACGGGATTCTTGAGCGACGTCACGCTCAAGGGCGGCTACGGCTGGTATCAGGGGATCGTGCGCTCGTTGGTCCTCCCGCATGCGCATACGTTTGCGTGGCTCGTCATCATTGCGGAGTCGTGCATTGGGATCTCGATGCTCTTCGGGCTAGCGACGCGGGCCGGCGCCGTGGTCGCGATCTTCTTGCTTCTCAACTATCTCTGTGCGAAGGGTCTGCCTTTTTGGAGCCCGGGGAGCAACGACATGGCCGACATCGTGCTCGCGCTCGTTGTGCTCTTCGGCGCGGCCGGCCGCTTCGGCGGCATCGACAAGTCGCTGCACGAGCGCTTCCCCAAAGTCCCGCTCTGGTAGCGGCTACGGAACGATCGCCGTTGCTTCGATTTCGACGAGGGCCAGATCTTCGACGAGCGCTGCGACCTCGACGACGGACATCGCCGGGAAATGCTTGCCCATGACGGCGCGATAGGCGGCGCCGATCGCGGCAGCGTTTGCCAGATAGTCGCGCTTGTCGACGACGTACCACGTCATGCGCGCGACGTGCTCGGGCCGGCCACCGGCTTCTGCGAGGATCGTCACGACGTTTTCGAGCGCGCGCCGCACTTGGCCCGGAAGATCGGTTGCGGCGAACGCGCCGGTTTCATCCCAACCGATTTGGCCGCTGATGAAAACGGTCGTACCCGCCGCAGCGATCCCGTGCGCGTAGCCGCGCGGACGCGGCCAGCCCGCGGGGCGGATGACCCTCATCGAACGCCCGCCGCCGCGTCACGCAAACGGAAGCGCTGCAGTTTGCCGGTCTCCGTCCGCGGCAATTCGTCGACGAACGCGATCGCGCGCGGATACTTGTACGGAGCGATCGTCGCTTTCACGAAGCGCTGGAGTTCGGCCGTCGCTGCGTCGTCGCGTGCGACCCCCTCGCGCAGCACGACGAAGGCTTTAACGATTTCGCCGCGATCGGCGTCCGGGACGCCGACGACGGCGCACTCGCGCACGTCGCCGTGCAGCAGCAACGCGGCTTCGACTTCGGGTCCCGCGATGTTGTAGCCGGCTGAGACGATCATGTCGTCGGTCCGCGCCTGATAGTGGTAGTAGCCCTCGTCGTCGAGGAGATACGCGTCGCCCGTGACGTTCCAGCCGTCCTGCACGTACTGCGTTTGACGGTCGTCCGCGAGATAGCGGCAACCCGTCGGGCCCTTGACGGCAAGCCGCCCGATCCGGCCCGGACCAAGCACGTTGCCGTCATCGTCGAGAATCGCGGCGACGTAGCCGCGGACCGGCCGCCCCGTCGCGCCGGGACGGATTGCCTCTCCCGAGGCGGCGATGAAGATGTGCAGCATTTCGGTCGCGCCGATGCCCTCGACGATTTCGATTCCGGTTGCCGCCTTCCAACCCGCGCGGGTCACCGGCGGCAGCATCTCTCCCGCCGAGATGCACGCGCGCAGGCTTTGCAGGTCGTGAGCCGGCGCAATTGGGGTCATCGCGCGGTACGCAGTCGGCGCGGCGAAGCAAATCGTCGCGCGATGTTCCTCAATCGCCGCCAGAAGCGTTTCCGGTGCGGCGTTTTCCAGCAAGAGCGTCGCTGCGGCGGAGCGTGCGGGGAAGAGCAAGAGGCCTCCGAGTCCGAAGGTAAAGCCGAGCGGCGGCGTCCCGCAGAACAGGTCGTCCGCCGTAGCGCCGACGTGTTCCCGCGCGAACGTGTCGCAGATCGCGAGCACGTCGCGATGGAAGTGCACCGTTCCCTTGGGTTTCCCGGTCGTCCCCGACGTGAACGCGATCAGGCACGCATCGTCGGCCGCGGTGTCGACGTTTCCAAACGATCCGTCGTGGCGGCGCATCCGCGTTTCGAGGGCGTCCGGTGCGTCGTCGTTGAAGAGCACGGTCGTCTCAAGCGACGGACAGCTTGCCGCCGCCGCCGCGAGTTCGCCGGCCAAGCGCGCGTCGCACAGCGCAGCGGCGACCCGCGCCTTCTCGATTACTTCCGCGAGTTCGATTGCGCGCAGCAGCGGCATCGTCGTGACGGCGACGCAGCCCGCCTTGACGATCGCATACCAGCACGCAGCCGTCAGCGCATCGTTGTAGCCGCGCAGGAGCACGCGCCGGCCCGGAACGAGATGCAACTCGTCGCGCAGCACCGTCGCGATCCGATTCGCCTCGGTTAGCAGCTCGCGGTAGGTGAGCCGTCGCGACGGCGTAACGATCGCGACGCGCTCACCGTGACCCGCCGCGACCGCCGCGTCGAGCAGCTCGGCCGCGCAGTTGAGCCGCGTCCGATAGTGCAGCTCCGGCAAGTAAAACAGGAACTCGGGCCAGTGCTCGCGCGGTGGAAGACGATCGCGAACGAAGCTGTCGACGTGCGCGCTGCGCTCCACGCTCAGTCGCCTTTGAAGACGGGCGTGCGCTTTGCGGCGAACGCTTCGAACGCGCGTTTGAAATCTTGCGTTTGCATGCACGTCGCTTGGGCTTGCGCTTCGGCTTCGATCTCGTCGTCGAGGCCGAGCGCCCAGGCTTCGTGGAGCAGTCGCTTGGTCACGCCGTGCGCGAAGGTCGGCCCCGCGGCAAGCTCGGCGGCGAGCTGGTGCGCGTCTGCCGGGAGCGCCGCCGGGTCGCAGAGCCGGTTGAAGAAACCCCACGCGGCCGCCTCGTCGCCGCCGATCGCACGGCCTGTATACAGAAGCTCGGCGGCGCGGCCCTGCCCGATGACGCGCGGCAAGAGCGCGCAGGCGCCCATGTCGGCCCCGGACAACCCGACGCGCACGAACAGAAACGCGACCTTGCTGCGCGCCGTTCCGAACCGAAGATCCGAAGCGAGCGCGAGCATCGCGCCGGCGCCGGCGCAAGCGCCGTCGACCGCTGCGACGATCGGCTGCGGGCAAGCGCGCATCGCCTTGACGACGTCGCCCGTCATCCGGGTAAACGCGAGCAGTTCGGGCATCGTCATTCGCGTCAGCGGCTCGATGATCTCGAAGACGTCGCCGCCCGA
>PMHP01000010.1 GCA_003158195.1 Vulcanimicrobiota bacterium
TCTGCGTGATTTGCTCGCCGGCAAGCTTGCGATCGTCGGCGACGAGCTTGTCTACGCCCGGCTTGACCGCGATGTCGTCCGTCATGCTCTTGCGGATCTCCGCGAGCGCCTTGTCGTCCTTGATCTCGGTACCTTTGTAGGCGGTCGTCGTGAAGGCGCGCTCTTCGGCGACGATGTTTTGCTCCAGTTTCGTGAGGTCGGCGCGCTCCTTCGTGAGCGACTCGCGCAACTGGCTTGCGCGTTCCGTATCTCCGGCGTCGCGGGCTTCCCGATACTGCTGCTCCTTGCCGGCGATGTCCGCAACCGTGCCGATGCGATGTCCCACGTCGGAAGCGATCTGTGCGTACTCCTTATCGCCGACGGTCTTGACCTCGGGGACCTCGAGCTTGGCATCGGGATTGCGCTCGTTGTAATCCTTAGCTGCGGTCGCTTTCCAGCCCGCAGCTTCTTCGGGGGTCATGCTTGGGTCGACGAACTTTCCGTGGACGATCATCTTATCGATGACGTTCATCTCCGCCGAGGCGCTCTTGAAGTCGCTCAAAGCCTTCGTATAGGCCTTTTCGTCGTATGCGGGAGTACCGTACTTGCGGTTCTGCTCTTGGATTTCAGAAATGGCACTCACCGCTTCTAGCCTGGTCGACCGGTACGTCGTCAGATCGTCGCGCGTAACCTCCGGCGGGTGTTCGCCGTGATAATGGACCTTTTCCATTGCCTTGAGGTTGTCGGACAACTGGTCGGCGTGGGCACGCTCGCCCTTGATACGCTCTTGCAGCGACTTGAGCGACTTTTCATCGAAGGCCGGCGGCCCTTCGAGTTGTTGGTTCTCGAGGCGTTGCATGTCGCGCTGCACGGCGTCGTTTGCCGACATGACGTCCTTCTCAGACTGCACGAGACTCTGCTGTATGGCCGCTTTCAGGAATGGCACGGTTCAGGGGCCCTTTAGCTAAGCGACGCCTCGGGCCGATCGCGCCTGCACCTCTGCGGGCGGTTTACTCGGGCCGATGACGACGTAGTTCTCGAGGTCGACGTGCTTGACGCTGCGGAAGTAGTCGAAGGTGAACCAAGGCCAGAGCGTTGTGTTCTTGCCGTTCTTATCGAGGTACCAACTCTTGCATCCAGTCGACCATATAGTGCCGCGCATCTTGTGCTGCAACCGCCGGTTCTGAGCGTCTTGGACGTCTTGACGCACATCGACGCTGCGCGCACCTCGAGCTCGCAACAGTTCGAGCAAGCGCATCACATGACGGACCTGTGCCTCCGCCATGAGCACGGCTGAGTTGTGGCCGATTGCCGTGTTGGGCCCGAGCAACTGAAAGAAATTCGGAAAACCGGCGACGCTGATGCCGTAGAACGCCGACATTCCGTCGCGCCAAGCGTCGTTCATCTCGCGTCCGCCCCGGCCGTGAACCGTAAGCGGCGTCAAACCGTCGGTCGTGCGGAAACCGCTGGCAAACAGGATGACGTCGACCTCGCGCTCGACGTCGCGCGCGTCGACGATCGAGCCCTCGCGAATTTCGGTTACTCCATCGGTCACGAGCTCGACCTGTGGCAGGTTGAAGGCCGGATAGTAGTCGCTCGACGGCGTGACGCGCTTGCAGCCCATACGATAGGACGGAGTCAACTTCGCGCGCAACGCGGGATCGGCGATTTGCGCTTCGAGGTGCTTGCGCGCGGTCGACTCCATCAGCTTGAGCAAGCCGGGGTTCACGGTGAAGCCGAGCGCTCGGGCTTCGAAGATCCAGTAGACGAACTTGCGCTCGATCCACGCGAGCGGCTTGAACTTGCGCAGCCATTTGACGATCGGAGGGATCGCCCCGTCGGGCTTCGGCAAGACCCAGCTCGGCGTTCGCTGGAACACGTAGAGCCTCGCGACCTTGGGTGCGATTTGCGGCACGATCTGCACGGCGCTCGCGCCGGTGCCGATCACCGCGACGCGTTTGCCGGCGAGATCGACGTCGTGACGCCACTGCGCNNGGCCCGAGGCCGGCGACCACAAAACGCGAGACGATCGTACCGCCGTCTCTGAGCTGCGTGTGCCACGTGGCCGTATCTTCGTCCCAGCGCATGTCGACGATCTCGGCCCCGAAGCGGATGTGCTCGCGCACGGCGAACTTGTCGCTGACGAAGCGCAAATATTCCCAAATTTCTTGCTGTTGCGGATACGAGCGCGTCCATTTCGGATTGCGCGCGAAGCTAAAGGAGTAGAGCACCGAAGGAATGTCGCAGGCGCAGCCGGGGTACTGATTGTCGCGCCACGTTCCGCCGACGTCTCCGGCGCGCTCGACTACCAAGAACGATTCGATCCCCGCTCGCTTGAGCGAGATCGCCATGCCGAGCCCGGAGAAACCCGCGCCGACGATCAGCGTCTCGGTATCGAGATGCTCCACGTGACCGTTGCTCGAGAGCGAGGGTTCGAGTAGTGCGCTGCTCATGCGTCCTCCGATGCTCCGCCGGCCCGCGCGCCACGATCTACCGCGGCATAATCCGCCGGTGGGGCGTGGACCTCGACGTGAATCTCTCCCGNNGCCCGTTCCAGACGCAGTATACGGCCGGCAAACGCGGCGCGTCAGTCGGGGAACTACGGCAAGCGAAGGATCCGTCTACGGTAAGGCCTACCGTAGTTCGTCTTCAGCCGAGGAGTTTGACTTCGGCCGCGCGGCGCACCGCTTCGGCGCGCGGTTACGCTAGATGGAGCCTGGGGCGGGGCGAATAGCGTGCTATGCCCACAATCCAAGAATCCATCGCCGCTTGGCGCGACAAG
>PMHP01000224.1 GCA_003158195.1 Vulcanimicrobiota bacterium
TGACAAAGCCGCTTACGACAGGTGCTTCTTCAAGAACGCCTGGACGCGTTTCCACGCATCGTCGACTTCCTTCTGGTTGAGCGCATTTGAGCTTTCGCGGAAGAATGCATGGCCGACGTCGGGGTAGACCACGACTTCGTGTTCTTTGCCGGCGCCCGTGAGCGCCTCGTCGATGCGCTTCACCATCTCTGGGGTAATGTAGTCGTCCTTCCCCCCGAAAAACAACAGCATCGGTACGCGGATGTCCTTGACGTCCACGAGACCTTCAGGCTCGCCGTTCGGGAGGCCGTTCGCGATGTGGCCGCCGTAGAACGGAATGGCGGCCGAAAGTCCCGGTAACGTCGCCGTGATGAACGCCACCGTACCGCCGAAGCAGAACCCGATCGTCGCGATTTTCCCCTTGCGCACGAAGGGCTGGGCCTCGAGATAGGCGATCGAGGCGGCCACGTCGGCCCGCAGGGTCTCTCGCGAGATCTTTCCGGCGGCCGCAAAGCCTTGCTGCAACCCTTCCGGGGTATAGGGTTCGTTGAGGTCGGGATGAGTTCGATGATAGTAGTTTATTGCAAGCGCCGCATACCCGGCTCCGGCGAAGAGTTCTGCGATTCGGCGGACCTCGCGGTTAACACCGAAGATCTCCTGAAGCACGATAACGGCGGGAAAAGGGCCGTCGCCGTCGGGGCGGGCCAGATAACTCGGCATCGGGTGGCCGTCAACCGGAATCTGAACGTCCAAACTCTGCACACCGAACTCCTTTAGGGGGCGACGAAGCTTGTGATCCTTCAGCAACGCGAACAACCGGCCCCGGTCGCCGAACGCTTTTATCTCTACCGGGCGCCCGAGCCCGACACCGTCGCGTGGTTCGCGGACGACGTCCGCACGGGACTGCTCGCTTCGCCGAAGCGCTTGTCGCCGAAATACTTTTACGACGATCTCGGGTCGGCCCTGTTCGAAGCGATCTGCGAACTTCCCGAGTACTACCTTACCCGCGCCGAAACAGAGATTCTCGAACGGCACGCGAACGAGATGGTCGCGGCGCTTCCCGGGCCGATCGAACTCATCGAGTTCGGAAGCGGCAGCGCACGCAAAACGCGCTTGCTCATCGGCGCGGCGCTCGAGGTGCAAGAAGAGCTCGATTATCATCCGATCGACATCTCGCCGAACGCTTTGATTTTATCTTCGACGGGCTTAGTTGCGGAGTATGCTCGACTGACGGTCAAAGCGTTCGCGAGCGACTACGTTGAAGTACTGGAATCGGCGCGCTTGCGCACGTCAAAGCGCGTGCTCGCATTGTTCCTCGGCTCGAACGTTGGAAATTATGAGATCCCCGCGGCGACCCGGCTGCTGCGGGCGATGTCGGCATCGTTCAAGCCGGGTGATGGTTTGCTGCTCGGGACCGATCTGAAGAAGGACGCGGCCGTTTTGGAGCGAGCCTACAACGATCCGACGGGCGTCACCGCGGCGTTCGACAAGAACGTGCTCGGGCGGATCAACCGCGAACTCGGCGGCCATTTCGATCTGGATGCGTTCGAGCACGTGGCCCGCTACGATCCGCGCCGCGGCGTCGTCGAATCGTTCCTCGTCGCGCGTCGCGGGATGTGCGTGCCGATCGACGACATCGGGATTGAGATCGCGCTGCAGGCCGCCGAAACGATTCACACTGAGTCGTCGTACAAGTTCGACACCGGCGACATCGCCGCGCTTGCGGCCGCGAGCGGTTTTCGGGTCGAGCGGACGTGGACCGACGCCGACCGGCGGTTCGCGGTTTCGTTGCTCGTCATCGTATAATCGAGGCGATGGTTAGGATCGGCATCACGTGCTCCGAACGGAGCGACGAGAACGGCGCAATGCATCCCGACATCGTTCCGTACGTCGAGGCCGTGCGCCGCGCGGGCGGCGAGCCGGTGCTGCTTTCGAACCACGCGTCCGTCGACGAGGTGTTGGCCTCGGTCGCCGGCGTCATCCTGAGCGGCGGTGCCGACATCGACCCCAGGCGCTACGGCGGACGCGTCGAGCACGCGCGCGCCCAACACGACCGTTATAGCCGCGACCGCGACGACTTCGAGTTCGCGCTCGTCCGCGCGACCCGCGAGCGCGGCGTACCAACCCTCTGCATCTGCCGCGGCATCGAGGCAGCCAATGTTGCTTTCGGCGGTACGCTTATCGAAGACGTCCGCGAGGAGTTCGCCGAGCGATACACGATTCACCACCGCCAAACGTACGAAAACGGACTGGACCGTGCCGACTATGCGCCCGATCACGACGTGACGCTCGATCCTCGCAGCGCGGTGGCGCGCGCGTGTGGCGCAACGAGACTCCGTACGAACTCGATGCACCACCAAGCGCTGCGCGATATCGGCGACGGCCTCGTTGCGGTCGGCCGCACGAGTGACGGTGTCATCGAAGCGATCGACGCGACGTTTCCCCATCCATTCTTCCTCGGCGTGCAATGGCACCCCGAAGAACTCGACGACGAACCGAACCGCCGTCTGTTCGCCGAACTCGTTCGCGCGGCTTCAAGCGCGCGAGACTTGACGGGCAGGGCGCTGTAAGTCTATACTTACCGTAAGTGCNNAGGGTTTCCCGTAAGTCGCCCGGCGGTTTCACAACATCTCAAGGTGCTCAAGGATGCCGGGCTCGTTACGGCCGAGGCCGGCCCCGGCAATCGGCGCGTCTATCATGTCGACGCCGCCGGCGTCGCACGCGTGCAAATGTATTTCGATCGGTTCTGGAACCGCGCGCTCGGCGCGTTTCAAATTGCTGTGGAGGAAAAACGAACATGAACCAGAGTGCGGAGACCATCGCGTTCGCGTCCGTCGTCGTCGCGGCTAGCCAAACGGACGCCTTTGCCACGTTCGTGAATTTAGACGCGTGGTGGCCCCGAGAGAGCCACCACATCGGTTCATTGCCCGCCGTCGCTAGCGTGCTCGAGTCGCACACGGGTGGTCGAATTTTCGAGCGGTCGGAAGACGGCACAGAATGCGACTGGGGTCGCGTACTCGCCTACGAGCCGCCAAGTCGTCTTCTCCTCGATTGGCAACTGACGTTCGCCTTTGAGTATGACCCGCGTTTCCACTCGAACGTCGAGGTGCTCTTCATTATAGAAGGCCCCAAGCAAACCCGTGTCGAGCTACGGCACGACGTCGAACCATTCGGCGAGAAGGCTGCCGAGATGCGCGCCACCTTCGAATCGGGTGGGGGCTGGACTGGCCTTCTCGCTCGCTTTGCTGCGATCGTCTAGGTTTGATGGTGGTGGCTACGTGAGCGCGCGCAGCCACGGATGGACGTTCGCTTTAAGGAAACCGTCGATCACCGTAGGATCCTCTTGGGCGAGCTGCTCCGCTTCTTCCTTGCTGACGCCAGCTGACATCACCATCATGCCGCCCGTTGAATCGAGAAACGGTCCGCCTTCAAAAAGCTTCCCCTCGTTGTGCAAACCGGCGTAATACTTCACGTGTTCGTTGACAAAAGGCTGTTCCTGAAACTCAACACCACTCTGCCATTTGTCACCCGGACTATGCACGATGACCTGATGAACTTGCGCCATGCTCGATGCGTTCGAGGAAATTTATAGCAGGAACCTTCGAAAAATATTCATCATCAACCGTGGTAACAAGCGGCGCATGCTAGCAACGCTAACTACGTGCCGCCGTCTGGTGACGACGTAGGCGATAGCATCGGCGATGTCCTCGGCATGCAATCACTCGACCAGCCAGCGGGCTGCTGCTTCG